>JAKACY010000137.1 GCA_021821025.1 Bacillota bacterium
TAGTTTGAAGTATGGGGGTGAGCGGTTTGCGATTTGTTGAAGGCAACCGCTATGAAGAGAATTCACTGCGAACTGTACGCCTTGGCATTATAGATTCCCATATCGAATCAGTCGTAGTGTATCATGATATAGCGCGCGATCTGCCGACTTTGATGCCTGGTTTTGTAGATATACATATCCATGGCGGCGGTGGAGCGGACACGATGGACGCGACCGCGAAAGCGTTCGCTACAATCGCTAAAACGCATGCTCGCTATGGAACGACGTCGCTCTTGCTGACGACTGTCACAGAGTCCCCAGATCGCATTGAACAGGTTCTCCGCGAAGTAAAGAGCTACCGAAAAGAACAGGACGAGCATGCCGCCACTGTGGAAGGCGTACACTTGGAAGGGCCATTTATCCACCCCCAAAAGGCTGGCGCGCAGCGTCGGGATCGGATCATCGACCCAGATCCTGATCTCGCGAAAGCGTGGTTTTCTTCCGGCGTTGTGAAGATGATCACGCTCGCTCCTGACAGACCGCATGCAAAAGATGTCGCAAAAATGGCGGCAGACTCAGGGATCTTGGTCTCTGTGGGTCACACGAATGCTAATGTACCTGACTTGTTAGCCGCAAAAGAGTCAGGGTTTTCTCATGTCACACACCTTTGTAATGCGATGCCATCTATTCACCATCGGGAAGTCGGGCCGATCGGGTTTGTGATGGAAGATGATCAATTCACTGCGGATCTGATCTGCGACGGTATCCATGTAAATGAGCGTATGATGCGGATTTTGATTCGCTCGATCGGCACTGAACGGCTCATGCTGATCACCGACGCGATACGCGCTTGTGGTGTGGGATCGGGCATCTACGATTTAGGCGGTCTGACGGTAGAGGTTGCCGATGGGGCCTGTCGATTGCAGGATGGCACATTGGCCGGCAGCATATTAACGATGGCAGACGCAGTGAAAAGTGTTCAGTCTTTAGGGAGAGTTTCGTCGTACGCCTCTGCGATGATGGCATCTTATAATCCAGCGAAGCGTATCGGACTTCTTCGCAAAGGAAAGATCGAGACGGGCTATGATGCCGATATCGTGGCGTTGGACGCGGCTGGCTCGACTCTATGGACGATGATTCAAGGAAAGATGGCTTTTGAAGCATAAGCCATGATTGCGATTGAGTGAAGTTTGTGGGACGGAGGACTTTATGTGAAAATTCGGGTCTTCGATAACCGGCACGATGCTGGCATCTATGTAGCGGCTGTCGCCGAAAGCGTCATCGAGGCCAAGGTACAGCCTGTATTAGGCCTTGCAACAGGGGCGAGCCCAATTTCATTTTATGACGCACTCGTGAATCTACATCGGTGTGGGCTGGATTTATCGAACGTTGTCACCATCAATCTCGACGAGTACATCGGGTTATCGATTGAACATGAGCAAAGCTATCACTGTTTTATGCGGCAAAATTTGTTCGATCACACGAACCTGCGTTCGGAAAATACGTATTTGCCGAATGGAATGGCCGATGATTTGGCTTTTGCATGTGAACAATATGATGAAGTGATTCGACGCCACCCGATCGACTTGCAGATCCTCGGGATCGGTGTAAACGGTCATATCGGATTCAATGAACCGGATGACCTGCTGCTTTCAAAGACCCACATCGTGCGCCTGCGGCAAGAGACCGTCGAGAGTAATGCGCGCTTTTTTGAACATATCGACGATGTCCCAAAAGAGGCGATTACAGTCGGCGTTCAGGCGATCTTGCAAGCAGATCAGATCGTGCTGATGGCGTTTGGGGCGCAAAAGGCGGATATCATCGCAAAAGCCGTGCTGGGAAGTGTGCGAACCGACGTTCCGGCGAGCATTTTGCAGCTGCACAGACATGTCACGCTGGTGCTTGATCGCGAAAGCGCGAGCAAACTACCAATGGCATTTTGATGCAACTAGAGAGGTGATTGCATTACATATGTGGCGTGACACCACGTTAAGTCAACTATTATCTATCGCTTATCCGATCATCCAGGCACCTATGGCAGGTGGCGCGACAGGACCCGAACTCGTGGGTGCGGTCTCACAGGCTGGTGGGCTTGGATCCTTTGGCTTTGGGTACAGCTCGTCCGATCAGATCGCCCGTGGCATTCGAGACGTAAGAGAACTGACAGATAAGCCGTTTGCCGTCAACTTGTTTGCACCGCAAGCAGCGGTCACGGATGATTTGCAAGTGCAAAAGGCGATTGGCCATCTGCACTCATACCATGTTCAATTGAATATCGACGATCCGCAGATCCCACAACTGCATGACCTTTATCAGGAACAGATAGATGTGGTCATCGGCGAGCGCGTGCCTGTTTTCACGTTTACATTCGGCCTATTGCCCGAACGAGATATGCAGCGAATGCATGATGAAGGGATTATCGTGGGCGGCACAGCAACTAATGTGCGCGAGGCGCTGATGCTGCAAGAAGTCGGAGTAGATTTCATCATCGCGCAGGGCAGCGAAGCTGGCGGGCATCGGGGTACGTTTGCAGCGGACTGGAAAAAATCCATGATCGGTACGATGGCTCTGGTTCCGCAGATCACATCTCGTGTGCGTGTGCCTGTCGTGGCGGCAGGCGGCATCATGGATGGGCGAGGGATCGCAGCATCCCTTGCCCTCGGGGCCTCGGGCGTGCAGATGGGAACCGCATTTTTAACGTGCCCTGAAAGCAAAGCCGCCCCCATCTATAAAGAGGCCATCCTTGCCAGCACGGATGAGAGCACGGTGATCATGACCGCTTTTTCTGGCAAACCCGCTCGCGGCATCAAGAACCTATTCGCTTCAGAACTAGAGCCACATGCGGACGACCTGCCGCCATATCCGATCCAAAATGAGCTCACAAAGGCTATGCGGCGCGAGGCGACCAAGCAAAGCAGATCGGAGTTCATGTCACTCTGGGCCGGTCAAGCATCGAGCCTCAGCGCCGTCAAACCTGCTGCACAATTGGTGGCAGACCTCACACAAGAAGTAGGAAACATTATCGCCCGTCTAGAGTAGATCGTTCGTGCAGCAAATAGTCACGTAAGATGACAGCTTGATTATGCACTTCGTCTCTGGCCGCATACACGAGAGTTAGGGTGCCATGCTCTGCGAGATCGAGAAGGTGCCGGACGGCCGCTTGTTGCTGTGGGTTCGCTGTTAATTCCGTCTGGTACCGATCACGAAACTCTTCAAATCGCTCTGGATCATGGTTGTACCATTTTCTAAGTTCAGCGCTAGGTGCAACTTCTGGTAACCATTCGTCGATGACATCAGCATCCTTCTTGATTCCTCGCGGCCACAGCCTGTCTACCAATACGCGCTTGTGATCGTCTGGCTCTTTAGCGGCGTAGATACGCTTGACGGAAATCTTGGATGACATCTCTGGTGTCGGCATGTCTGGCGTGATTGTCATAATGAGACTCCTTCAGTTTGCAGCAGTTCTTGTTTTAGGGTCAATCCCCCAGCATACCCTGTGAGCGATCCATCTTTTCCGATCACGCGGTGACAAGGGATGATGATTGAAATCGGATTTTTACCAATCGCAGAACCTACAGCGCGAAAACCCGCCTGTTTGCCGATTGATCGCGCCACTTGCGAGTAAGTCCACGTCATGCCATACGGGATGTTCTGGAGCGCTTGCCATACAGATATTTGAAACGGTGTTCCGCGTAGATCCAACTCCAGACTGAATTGTGTTCGTTCCTTTGCAAAATATTCGTCGAGCTGGCGGGTACACGCTTCGAGGTGTGGACTCGCTTTCGTCAAAACGGCATCTTTAACCTTTTTTCTCACTGCGTGCGCGAAGTCATCAAATGACTCGTTACCTAAGGTGATATAAAGTACCCCGATATCCGTCGATGCGATATAAAACGGCAAATCGCCGTGCATGTATGTGCAATAGTGTACTTGTTGCAAGCTTCCTCAGCTCCTGTGATCAGTATTCCTTTACAACCCAATTTAAAAATGCCGTGAATGTTTCGTCCTCTTCTTTGTGTTTTGGGTAAGCGATCAGAGTTGGGCGCATCAACTTTTTCCCAGGTAGATCGATACGCCACAGATGTTTTTGGTCAATCTCCTCTCTCACCGTGCGAGACGGCAAAATGGCAATGCCCAGTCCCTCCATCACCATACGCTTGACGGCCCCAATGCTGTCAAGTTCCATGATCACGGGAAGTTTGACGCCGTGGCCGAGAAAGTACTGATCGACGCGCTGACGAAGTGGGAATGTCCGAGTTCCAAAAGCGATCACATCCTGGCTTCCAAAATCCGCGATCGAAGGCGGACGGTCGATAAATGGGTGTCCCTGGTGCACGATGACGACCATTTCGTCTTGTGGCAAATTTTGGTATACTAGCTGTGGATGATACACTTCGTTGCCGAGAAAAGCCATGTCGGCAATGCCAGCGAGCAGCGCGTTGAAGGACTCATCAAACAAGGTCGAACGGATGTAGCACGTAAACTGCGGATGCATACGCCGGTAAGCGCTTAAAAGGCGTGGTAACTCAAATGATGCAAATGCGCGACCGGCTACGATCTTCAATGGCTCCGGCGCGAAGGATCGATCCATATACGAATGAAGCTGTTCGACCATCGATGAGGCGACAGGTACTAGGCGTTGACCGTCTTGCGTCAGGCTCACACCCGCAGGTGTGCGGGTAAATAGTCGTGTGTTCAATTGGCATTCGAGTTGTTTCAGTCTATGCGTGAGTGTGGATTGAGCGAGAAATAGGCTCTCGGCAGCTTGATTTAACGATCCGTGACGAACAATGGCCAAAAACGTTTCAAAAAGTTCGACATCCACGGTACCACCCGCTTATCGAAAGATTTGATATCTCTATATGTGAATTCTATAACAAAATCGTGTGATGTTGAAGTAAAGTTTGGTAGAGGTGGTTATGATGACGGCAGAAGAGGAAATCAAAGCTAGAGTGATCCGTAACTTTGGCATGCACGCGGAAGAGTTTGTGATCAGTGAGACACACGCACTTGGAGCTGATTTGCCCTATGTCATCGAGTGGCTGCACCCGGAGAGCCAGTGGGTTTGCCTTGATGTTGCAACAGGCGGTGGACATGTGGCAAAGACGCTCTCCCCTTATGTGAAGCAGGTCGTGGCCGTTGATTTGACGAGCGCTATGTTGCAAGCGGCTGCGAAGCATTTAACAGAGCAGGGTATTCACAACGTGCTCTTTCTTGTAGCAGATGCGGAACAGTTGCCATTTCTCGATTTGTCTTTTGATGTAGTTACATGTCGCATCGCCCCTCACCACTTTCCCAATCCGGCGCAGTTTGTGCGTGAAGCTGCGCGCGTATTGAAGCCGGGCGGTCGGTTCCTCATGATCGATAACGTGTCGCCAGAAGATGATCGTCAGGCAGAATTTATTAATCATGTTGAAAAGCTGCGTGATGACAGCCACGTCCGCTATGCAGCGGTGCGTGAATGGAGAGCGTGGATGGACGCATCCGGATTCGATCTTGCTGTCGAAAAAGCGCGTAAAAAGGTGCACCCGTTCACTCAGTGGGTGTCTAGAACGGCCGAATCTCCACAGCAGTTCTGTCAGGTTGAACAGTTTGTGCTGAGCGCACCCGAAGACATGCTAGTGCGATTCGGGGTACAGATGAGCGATGGCAAAGTCATGCGCATTGAGGTCGATGAGTGGATGGCGCTTGGGATCAAGCGCGCGTGACCTGTGTTGTAGGTTGCCATCGCTGCTGAACTACGTCCTGCGATCAATCTACGCGCAGGACGATTTTTCCTATGTTTTGGTTACTTTCCATATAAAGATGTGCATCAGCCGCGTCAGCTAATGGGAAAATGCGATCGATAATAGGTCGCAGGGATTGGTCTTGGAAGCGTGCAAATGCGAATCCCCAAAATTCTTGAGTCAGTTTCACCTTTTGTTCAAGACTTCTGGAGCGTAGTGCAGTGCCTATAATCTGAAGTCGGCGAGCAAGAAGCATTCCAAGATCCAAGTCACTGGCCTTCGCTCCTCCCATTGTGCCGATCACGATCAGGCGTCCATCTACAGCCAGACAGCGCAAGTTTTGCTGTAAGTATGGAGCGCCTATAAAATCGAAGATGATATCGACGCCTTGACCATTCGACCAACTTAGAACATCCTCTACAAAAGGTCCCGTATGATAATCTAGAGCCACATCAGCGCCTAGCCTGAGGCAGGCCGCACGTTTTGCTTGTGTACCTGCTGTGACGATCGCAGATGCGCCAAATGCTCGAATCAGTTGCAGTGCTGCGGTGCCGACACCACTGGCTCCAGCGTGTACTAGTATGCGGTGTCGGGGTGAAATACCGCCTAGCCATACTAAGTTGGAATAGGCGGTTAAGTAGGCTTCAGGGATCGCAGCCGCTTCTTCAAAGCTGAGGTTATCGGGAATCTTGGCTAGCATACCGGCTGGGACGACAGCCTCTTGTGCGTACCCGCCACCTGGCAGGAGGGCGCATACTCGTTCACCTATCTCATAACCTTGAACGTTCGCCGCGCATTCTAGTACTTCTCCTGAAGCTTCAAGCCCGAGAATCTCTGATTCACCTGCAGGGGGCGGGTACAACCCACGGCGCTGCAATAAGTCAGCACGGTTCAAAGCTGCCGCACGGATTTTTATACGAACGTGGCCTGCTTTCATCACAGGGTTCGGAATTTCAGTCAGTTTAAGCACGGCCGCGTTACCGGGGGTATCAACCCAAATCGCCTTCAATATTTAGCCTCCTTCGTGAAGTCCGTTAAAATTTACCTTTATATACTACTCCGGCCGGGCCTACTCGTATAGGTGTTTCAGGAAACATCGATTTCATGTTTCGTGTATAATAAATGACGCGAATGGACAAGTTCTTTGATCTTTATGCGTAGCGGGAGGTTTTTTTGTGGGAAGAGTGAGACGCACAATCTGGATTAGTGTGGCGGTAGTCATCGTATTTGCGGGCGGTGTTGTGGCTTTAGCGAATACAGGGGAAACAGCAGCTCCAGTCCGAAACGCGCAAGTGCTTGCCCAGGCTGCACCTTTGACGAGCGATTTGAATAGCTCCAGCCTCGCCATCTCTGCGCCAGCCGCGGAACTGATCAACG
>JAKACY010000138.1 GCA_021821025.1 Bacillota bacterium
TTTATTTGAGCAGATCCTAGCAAAAAACGGCATAACGGTGTCATATGTGGACGCAAAAGACGAACTGGAATTGAAAGCAGCCCTGCGCCCCACCACGCGTGGTTTATTTATAGAAACACCCACGAATCCTACCATGAAAATCGCGGATTTGCGCGCTTGCGTCAAATTTGCGAAGCATCATGGGCTCATATCGATCGTCGATAATACGTTTATGACACCTTACTATCAGAGACCGCTCGACCTTGGCGCCGATATCGTGTTGCATTCCGCGACCAAATACCTGGGCGGACATAACGATGTGTTAGCGGGCCTTGTCGCGGTTCAAACGGACGAACTGGCAAATCGTATCTTCTTTTTGCAAAACTCGATCGGCGCAACACTTGGTCCGAGCGATTGTTGGCTGCTGCTGCGAGGTATGAAGACTCTGGCCTTGCGCATGGAAAAGCATCAGGAAAATGCACTCTTAGTCGCACAGTTTTTAGCACAGCATCGACTGGTCACAGGTGTGTACTACCCTGGATTGCCGGAGCACCCCTTGCGTGCGGTACAAGAGAGCCAAGCCACCGGGTATGGCGGTATGGTCTCATTTGAGATGTGTGACGAGCGTTTGATCGCCCCCATTTTATCCAATCTGCACGTGGTGACGTTTGCGGAGAGCTTGGGCGGGGTTGAGTCTTTGATCACCTATCCGGCGCGACAGACGCACGCCGACATCCCAGAAGAGGTCAGGATCGCAAATGGCGTCACCAATCGCTTGCTGCGACTGTCAGTCGGCGTCGAGTATGCGCAGGATATCATTGATGACTTAGCGAACGCATTTGAATGCGCAGAGGGAAGGAACTGAACATGAAATTCGAGACAAGAGCGCTCCATACGGGTATCGAGATCGACGAGGCGACTGGCGCCTCAAGTGTTCCGATCTACCAAGCGTCGACATTTCACCAAGCGAGTTTTGATGAGAGCCCGCAGTTTGATTATGCAAGGTCCGGCAACCCCACACGTCAGGCGGTGGAACGTGCCATCGCAGAACTAGAGGGGGCTGCACGCGGTTTTGCTTTTGCCTCAGGCATGGCCGCGATCACTTCTGTTTTCTTATTGTTTGAAACAGGCAGTCACATTGTGGCTGGCGAAGATATTTACGGTGGGACATTTCGTGCATTGACGCGGATTTTTTCACGCCTTGGGATCGAAGTTTCGTTTGTCGATGCGACTGATCTGGCGCAGATTGAAGCGGCGATTCGGCCGAACACGAAAGCGATCTATGTTGAAACACCGTCCAATCCAAAGCTCGCGATCACAGACCTCAAGGGGGTTGCGCAGCTCGCACATCAACATCATCTTTTAAGTATCGTGGATAACACATTTATGTCTCCATATCTGCAGCGCCCGCATGAATTAGGATTTGACATCGTGGTGCACTCTGCCACGAAGTTTCTCGGCGGACACTCTGACGTGATCGCGGGTGTGGCCACCGTGCGCGATGAACAATTGGGAAATGACTTATATCTGATTCAAAATGGCTTTGGTGCGGTGCTAGGTCCTCAAGACTGTTTCTTGCTCCTTCGCGGGTTAAAGACGCTCCCTGTGCGCATGAGACAAAGCCAAGCAGGAGCGATGGCGGTCGCTGAGTATTTGTCGACACATTCGGCTGTATCGCGCGTGTATTATCCGGGCTTAGCGGAGCATCCGGGCAAGGCGCTGCATGACCGGCAAGCGCATGGGCCCGGCGCTGTGCTGTCATTTGAACTAAAAGGTCAGGATGAAGTTCGACGGCTTGTCGAACATATGAAACTGCCGCTTTTTGCGGTCAGTCTCGGTGCGGTTGAAAGCATCCTTTCTTATCCTGTAAAGATGTCCCATGCTTCGATGCCTGCCGAACAGAGGGCGAGGCGCGGGATCACGGACGGGCTGCTGCGGCTGTCAGTCGGGCTTGAAGACCCCGATGACCTCATACTTGATCTGAGTCACGCCCTGTCTTTTTGTCGCGGATAATCAGGATCGCGGTACATGGTCAAATAACAGAGCTAGTGCTAAGATTCGCTGCATGTCAGACCTGCCCTTTGTACACATTAGTCGTAGTGCAGAGTGGATGTGTACAAGTGAGGGGGCCGAAATATGCCGCTTATGTCGATTTCTCTCGATACGATGATACAGCGCATGAACCGCGGTGAATCATATGTGGTGATGGATGTTCGCAGTGCCACTGAATTTCAGAATTGGCAAATCAAAGGGCAATCTCTTCAAGCCATCAATGTTCCGTATTTCGATTTCAAAGAAAATGAAGTCAATGATCGGTTAATACCCGAAGAAAGCCATGTGGTTTTGATCTCAGATGTGGGACCCGCCTCCAGTAAGGTTGCAGATCGGCTGTTAAGTAAAGGATATGAGGTATCCGTGTTGGACGGCGGATTTACGGCATGGTTTGACTTTTATGTGCAATCGCTGATTTTGGCAAACACAAAGATGAAGTTGATTCAAGTCAACCGTGTGGCGACGGGGTGTTTGTCCTATGCGATCGTGACTGGCAATCAGGTCATCGTCGTGGATCCGTCGCGGCATATTGAGCAGTACCTCATAATCGCCGAACGCGAACACGCGAAAATCACGCATGTAATCGAAACGCACGTGCATGCAGACCACATTTCTGGTGCGAAGGCGCTGCTTGAGAAAACGTCGGCTGAGTATTATCTGGCATACAGCGAAGTTCACGAAAATAAGCTCCCGATGAACCTGTTGCGCAGGGGTACGATGCATGTGGGCTCACTCGATATTCGTGTGGTCGTCGTGGACACGGAGGGTGAGACGCGAGGGAACACGTTGTTGGTGTTTGGAAACGAGTGTATTTTATCCGGTGACACAATCGCGGTAGGTGAGGTGGCGATCCCCGACTTACCTGGAAATGCGCAGGAGTGGGCAGACAAGCTCTTTAACACGGTGCTGCGCGAAGTAAAGGGCTTGGTCGACGAGGTACTCGTATTGCCAGCTCACTACGCGGATATTCAGGCTATTAATGCAAATGGGTATGTCGGCGCCTTGTTAGGAGACATTCGCCTTGGGGCAGAGGCTATGGCCCGGTCTAAAGTGCTGACATTTCCGCACCACCCGCGAGGCTTCATTTCAGCGCTGCATCTGATATCAGACGACATCAAAGAAGTGAATGTCGGTTTAAAGTCGGTCGACTATATTACGGCACAAGGGATGGAATTAGACCTTCGTCAGTGAAGCAAATAATGTGTTGCCGCAGGCGATTATCATCGTACTGTGGCAATTTTTGTGATAACTTCGATCTGAGAACATTGATCGGAGGTTACGTGATTGAGTGACGTATCAGTATTTCGCAACAGCCTAGTGGAGCCATTTGTGATTCAAGAAGCGCTCATGTTATTGGCAAACAATTGGAATAAACCGATCGTTTATGGTTGGGTTCATCCGAAGGCCCTTCTGCTCGGCGCTCGGGATCTGAGCCTTGCATCTTCCTATCTTGGCATAGAACATGCGCGTGTGCAGGGATTTTGGGTAGCAGTGCGTCCATTCGGCGGACTCGCCGTCCCCGTGGATGAGGGCGTGTTGAATATCACCTTGATATTGCCTGGGGAATTACCGTTGGATGCTTGCTTTGCGCAGCTAACAAACCTCCTGGTTCATGCGTGTAAACCATATGGCGACATCGCTGTGGGTGAAGTGAGCGGGAGTTACTGTCCAGGGCGCTATGACCTATCTGTGCATGGCGTTAAAGTTGCAGGCGTAGCGCAGCGACGATTGGCTCACGTATCGGCTGTCAGCGCGTTTGTGAACGTGTCGGAGGCGGGGGTCGATCGTGAGTCGGTCATTCAAGGGTACTATGAACGATCTATTAGGGACGAGGTGCGAGGACATTCGTTTATTCCAAAGTTAAAGGCAGGATCTGTTGGCAATCTTACGGACGCATCACCTTATAACGCATCCTCTGAGGTCGAACGGCTGTATCAGGCAATTCTTGAGTCCACCTCCAATCTATACCCCTTAACCATATCAAGTCCGCTTGATGTTTCCTCATACATCGAAGCCGCTCGCGAGAGATTAATCAGAAAAAATCCGATGCAAGAGTGGGCGCCCATTCATGTATCGGACAACTAGATCATAATTCACATTATGTACACAAATAAAATGTTTTTGTGTCTGTTTCGATCAATGTCTTGACTGCGCCTGGCTATGTCGTATGATATTTGCAAAAGCAAGTAGCTAGCGTCGAGAGTTTCGAGAGTAGGAGGGACTTGATTGAGGGAGGGGACACGGTGGGCAGTTTATACCGGTTTTGGATGCACCCGGCAATATCACAACTGGCTCATCAGTCAGACCAACTGTTTTATGTGATCTTGTGGATCACTGGAAATGTGTTTGTTGTTGTCGAGGCGCTGCTCGTGATCCCCCACTGGAAATCATGTGGACCTTACTGCCAACCATCGTCTTTTTATGGCTCGACGTATCGAGTGTGAAACTCGTGTACGCGTAAAAGCGGGCTCGGATTGTCGATTCCGGGCCCAAAGAATGTCGGCTTTCCCGCCGCATATTCTTACACACGCTTTGGGAGGCACAATGATGGGTTACAAATGGTCATTAACCACTACTGTATTTTTATATCTGCTATCTGTGCTTGGGGCGCTAGTCGTTGGATTGAATGCTGGCTTCGCCTGACCGCACTGGCCATTATGCGATGGACAGTTGATTCCACCGCTGCATGGCCTGGTACTCGTTGAGTACTTTCACCGTTTAGTCACATTACTCGCGACTCTTTTTATCCTCTATAACGCTTTTAGGTCCTGGCGTAAGCGTCGCGGCGATAAGGTTGTTGCAAGTTTGGCCTTGGGTAGTGTGTTTTTCCTACTGACGCAGATCGCTTTTGGGGCAATCATCGTGGTGTTGGTACTGCCTGGTGCATTTACCACGGTGGACGTCACGAACAGTCTCGTTTTACTCAGCATTTTGGCGGCACTGACTGCCGTGGGGTACAGAGAACGACACCTTGGTCCTGTCGTCGAACATTTGCCTTCAAGATCCTTTGGGGAGACGGAATTGGCTCAGATTCAGTCTGTGAGGAGGCCGCTATTCTGGTCGGCCAGTCTTGTATTTCTAGAAGCGATTATCGGTGGATATTTCCGTCACTCAGGCGAGAGCCAGGCGTTATACGGCCAAAACTCGTATCTTTTGAGTCATCATCAGCATGTAATGCCATCACTTGTGTCGTCTGTTGCCATGCTGATTGTTCACATCGGCGTAAGTATTCTTGTGGCCGCCTGTGTGGTGTGGCTGTTGGTGGCTGCCGCTAAGGCGCGCAAGTATATCGCCGGGGCTGTGGTCATGGTATTGCTTACTGCTTACCAGGCTTTGATCGGCATCTTGTCACTGCAAACTGCACTCGGTCTTTACGCCGATACCCTTCATTGGGCTGGCGCTGCCTTGATGATCACGGTGTCTGCCTACCTAGTTACGATTTTACTGATTGACACCAGGAGATATCATAAGCTTTTAACGGGAAACGGAGGTTCCGAACATGCCGCAGGAGGCCGCACTTCACATCGATTCGCATGACCAGGTACTGGCACCCGTAAACTTGTCTGGGTGGCAGTTGACCAAAGAATATTGGAACGTAACAAAACCAGGCATCATGATGTCAAACGCGATGACGACATTCACAGGGTTGTGGCTTGCGTCTGCAGGGCACTTCAACGTCGTCACCGACCTCTTAACGATCGTAGGCAGCGGCTTGGTTGTCATGTCTGGGTGTGCACTCAATAACTACATGGATCGTGACATCGATCCGCTGATGAAACGGACGCAAGGGCGCGCACTGGTCACTGGGACACTGCAGCCATGGACGGTCATGGCTTTAGGCACCGTGCTCGGCGTGATAGGAATATCTTTACTGGGTATGTTTGTCAATACAATCTCTGCCCTGATGGCTTTGATCGGCCTATTTTTCTACGTGATCGTGTATACAGGCATGACGAAGCGTACGACGTCTTTTAGCACGGTTGTCGGAAGTGTTTCTGGCGCCATGCCGCCCTTGATCGGATGGACTGCAATTACAGGCTCGCTCGATCTTTCGGCATGGTTGTTATTTTTCTTTATGTTCCTGTGGCAACCGCCGCATTTTCTCGCGCTGGGCATGCGCAGGGTGAAGGATTATGCGAATGCGCGGGTACCGCTTTTGCCGGTTCTCTATGGCTTCGGAATCACCAAACGTCAGATCATCGGCTGGACGGTCGCTTTATTCCCTGTGTCATTGCTCCTGTATGGCGTGCACTTGGTCGGCATCTTTTACTTGGTGGCAGCGAGTGTGCTCGGGGCGATCTATATCGTAAAAGCGTTAAAAGGCCTTAAGGCAACTGACGATATCGCATGGGCAAATGACATGTTTAAATACTCCCTCATCTATTTGACTGCGATGTCTATCGCGATGGTAATCAGTCCGGCATAAGCAGATGATCATGGCCAAGGGGTGATCGCATGTCAGAGCATGTTTTGGGATGCAATGCCTCGCCAGTACACCAACGTGAACACGGACATGATGTTTTGAGGCAGCAGAATATGGGTGTGTGGCTGGGACTTACCGCGTTCACATTTTTTTATGGCACGTTCATTGCTGCAAATGTGTACTTGCGGGGATGGAGTCCACAGAAGTTTGCGCTGTCGCAGTCACAGATCAGCAATATCCCGTATTACTCGGCACTTGATCTTCGCAGATTTGGACAGCCTACATGCCGTCTCGCGCGCTACAATTGGTTTTAGCAGGTGCGCTAGTCTCGCTTACATCGCGTGGGTAGACTGGCGCTCGAATTTGTGCTTGGTATATGGGTATTTGTCGCGGGATTGACCTTCATCCACCTGTATACGAATTCGCTCGCGCGTCCACGAAGTAAAAAGGCGCCTGGCATGGGCGTTGTCTATACGGTGAAAGTCCGGAATGGTGAAGGTAGCAGTAACCATTAGCTTAAGCCAAGGGTGTCCATCGTGAGGTGGAATCTGAAG
>JAKACY010000139.1 GCA_021821025.1 Bacillota bacterium
TCCCAAAATAGCAGTTCACAAAAGTGCATAAACTGATAAGACCCAGCCGCAGCTGGGTTTCTATCGGACAACGAGGCGTAGTTTTGTATCAATACATCGGGTACCGCGGTCCTTGTCCGGGACGGCGCAGGACAGGCATCCCCGGTCCACCTATCGCTGTACCTGGCCCGCCTACGCCCATACCCGGCATGCGTGGACTCATCATCGCGGGCATTGTTCCCGGCCTCCTTAGTCCGGGGACTGCAGTGTTCAAGTACGGACGCATTCCAGGGGGCGCCATAACGGGTCCGCCTCTTCCTCCGCCGAGTGCACCACCAAGCATCATGCCAAAAATCAGCGGTCCCCAACAAAGTGTGGCATCTACTTCGTAATTTTTTTTGTGATCATCACTATAATCCTTCACTCCCACTTCACCTCCGCATCATTGTTACTAGCGTTTGGCGCCGTCTCATAATTTGACGAAGCGGCGATGTGAAAACGGAATTCTCGTGTTCGCCATTGGTTCCAAATGATGAGGCGAAACGGTGGAGTCCGGTATGTTCTGGCACGCCATGCTTGCAACTTGGGGAACTGTGCAGCCTTTGTGCCCTACAATGTATGATCGTGGATATGGAGGCGGGCAGGCGAAAGCATAGGTGCATCGACCTAATTTTCGTTGGGTGATGCCTACTCTGCAGGGCGGGACCAGCGTGCTCTTCTAGCTCGTTTAACTTTCTTTCTTGAACTTTTGCGGTGTCATGCCTGCATACTTCTTGAACACCTTTGTGAAGTAGCTCTGGTCGCTAAACTTTAGCTGATTGCATATAACCGACAAGGGCTCGTCGGTTTGCGTGAGCAAATGCTTGGCTTCTTCCACCTTTTCTCGTTGGATATACTCGCTGAGGGTCATGCCGACTTCTCTTTTAAACAACTGTGAGAGGTAAATTGGGTTCAACTGAACGACTTTTGCCAGATCGGACACGCTCAGCTTTTCGTAGATGTGATTGAAAATATATCGTTGGCATTGCCGAACAGATTTTGAATACTCGCCATGCTTGTTCTCTCTGACTCGCTCGGCGAATTCAAGCAACGCTTTATTCATAAATTGGGTAACGTCGGTCGCATCCATCAATTCCTCAACATGTTGGATATACAAATCGCTCATGGTGTAGGCTACCTCTATTTCAAGTCCCCCGTCGACTGCAGAGCGGGTAGCCAGCGCAACTGCGCAAACGGCCATGTTCTTACGGTTTCGCAGTTGGCTCTTCTTTGATAGTAGGCCAACCCCCTCGCGTTGATCGGTTTTCAATAATTCAGCCAAAGCAGTCGTGTTTCCCTCCTTGATGTATCCCATCGTCAATTTCTCATGGGAAAAGTTATGAAAGAAATCATCTTGTCGCTGTATGGATAACTGTACGTCAATCTCACGATCGATCGATGTGTGATCATGATTAGTGTCTGTGTCAATGATGGACTCGATCCCTAATTTCTGTTGGTACATCATGTAATATACCATCCGGCTGATGTGCAACAACTGTGCCTTGCTGACAGCGGGTACTGCCGTGTAATAACTCAGGAAGTCATTTTTGCATTTGCTTGACACCTTATAATCATTCATGACACGAACAATCAGTTGTTCCGTGACCCTCTCATTCACGATGGGTCCTGCGATGAACGTCGCGATCGGGAGTTTCAGGAAAAAATAATGCTCCAAATCATTTACCGTGCGAAATATAGGATAATCGATGTCGGCGCCCGAGGACACGACGTAGGCATGTAACGCTTGCTGGCTCGCCCAAAGCGGATTGTGAAAGGGAAGCGATGAATATTTGATCAAAATGTCATGATTCATGTTCAAAATGGCAACAGGAATTTGAAACGCATCAAATACCAGGCTGGCAATCAAATCAAGTCCCGCTACGTTCATCGATTGAACCCCCGCTAGAAAATCCTATATTAAAATCACACCAAAAACATTAAAATTATACCATAATCGGCGTGGTGAAACCGCTAAAGTTACCTCAGCGACAAGTATATATCCTGAGGAGATGTTCACATGCAAAGGGATATTAAAAGGTTAGTTGCACTAATGACCCTTGAGGAGAAGGCGAGTTTATGCTCTGGGCTAGACTTCTGGCATACAAAGCCCATAGATCGACTCGGTATCCCCTCTATCATGGTAACGGATGGGCCACACGGATTGCGCAAGCAAAAAGAGGGCAGTGATCATTTGGGCCTCAATGAAAGCGTACCAGCGACCTGTTTTCCGTCCGCTGCAGCTCTGGCCAGCTCGTGGGACCGAGACTTAGTAAAACAAGTCGGGGTTGCCCTGGGCGAAGAATACCAGGCAGAGAATGTAGCTGTACTACTCGGGCCTGCGGCGAATATTAAGAGATCTCCACTGTGTGGGCGAAACTTCGAGTATTTTTCGGAAGACCCGTTTTTATCGTCTGAAATGGCCGCCAGCCATGTAAATGGCGTACAGAGCCAGGGTGTCGGTACATCGCTGAAACATTTTGCAGTAAATAACCAAGAGCACCGCCGGATGAGCACGAGTGCCATCGTGGATGAGAGAACACTTCGCGAGATTTACCTGGTGAGCTTTGAGGGCGCGGTAAAAGAGGCAAAGCCCTGGACCGTGATGTGCGCGTATAACCAGGTGAACGGTCAATTTTGCGCTGAGAACGATTACTTGCTGACCGATATCCTGAAAAAAGAGTGGGGACACGAAGGATTTGTGATGTCCGACTGGGGCGCGGTGAACGAACGCGCAGACGGTGTCGCGGCCGGCTTAGAACTTGAGATGCCAGGGAACGGCGGCGGCGGTGACCGCAAGATTGTACAAGCAGTAAAGGATGGAACGCTGTCGCCAGCAGCGCTTGATCTGGCCGTCGAGCGCCTCTTGACCGTTATTTTCAAAGCCGTCGATGCGAAAAAAGAAAATGCCTCGTATGATCCTGAGGCGCACCACGCCTTAGCGCGTAAAGTGGCAAGCGAAAGCATGGTGTTGCTAAAAAATGATGATGCGATCCTCCCTTTGAACAAGGCGTGCAGTATCGCAGTCATCGGCGCGTTCGCAAAAGCCCCGCGGTATCAGGGAGGCGGCAGCTCGCATATTCAGCCGACAAAGCTTGAGGACATTTATGAGGAAATCATAAAAGTGGCGGGTCCGGGCGTGAACGTCTCGTATGCGGCGGGGTATTCGCTTTTGGATGATGAGGTGGATGAACAACTCATTGGCGAGGCGATGGAGGCGGCTGTGAAAGCTGACGTTGCGGTGGTATTTGCAGGACTGCCTGAAAGATACGAGTCGGAAGGTTACGACCGTGAGCACATGCGCATCCCGGCAAATCACCAAAAGTTGATTGAGAGAGTCTCCTCGGTACAACCCAACGTAGTTGTGGTGCTCTCAAATGGTTCACCGATCGAAATGCCCTGGATTGGGGACGTGAAAGGTGTTCTCGAGTGCTATTTGGGTGGCCAAGCATTGGGTGGCGCGATTGCAGACCTCCTGTTTGGCGTAGTCACGCCTTCTGGCAAACTCGCTGAGACATTCCCGAAACAGTTGAGCCACAATCCGTCGTATCTCAACTTCCCTGGTGAAGGCGACCGGGTAGAGTACAAGGAAGGGTTGTTTGTCGGCTACCGGTATTACGACGCGAAAGGTATCGAGCCACTGTTTCCTTTTGGATACGGGCTGAGCTATACCTGCTTCGAATATACCGATTTGACTGTGGATCACAAACAAATTCGAGACGATGAAGTACTCACGGTTCGCGTCAAGGTGAAAAACACTGGACGTGTGGTCGGCAAAGAAGTGGTACAGGTGTACGTGAAAGACGATGAAACAAGTGTCATCCGCCCTGAGAAAGAGCTGAAGGCCTTCGCGAAAGTCGAGCTTAAACCTGGCGAAGAAAAGTCCCTTACCTTTACGCTGAACAAGCGCGCATTCGCTTATTACGATGTGAATCGTAAGGATTGGCACGTGGAAATGGGCGACTTTACGATTGCGATCGCAAAGTCATCGCAAGACATCGTGCTGACAGAAAAGGTTCGTGTACTTTCAACCGATCCAGTCTTAAGGCCGACATTTGGCCGAAACACAACGATCGGTGACTTGCTCGCCGACGAAACTGCAGCGCCTCTGGTAGAAGAGATGTTGCAGGCATTCAACCAGCAATCCGGCCTAATGGAGGCACTCAAAGATAACCCGGAGATGGCCACGGCGATGGTTCGCTATTTGCCGCTGCGCGCTTTGGTTACATTTGGCCAGGGCAGTATGACTGAGGAACAACTGTCCGAGTTCCTTCAGGAGTTGAATCACCCTCCCGCACGCACGCGCTAAAGCACTCGGTCTCACCTGGTTCTAACCGGTGAGACCTTAGCAAGCATTCATCCATCACAGACGATCTGCAGGAGGGAATTTTTTATGAACAGCCATGTAACGCCATATAAACGCTTATTATCTGCATTGGTTATTTCAAATACGGGTCTATATATGGCCATATTGACGCCGATTATCGTATTGCTTACCATCAAATTGCAATCGATTTCGCCTAACAACTTAGCAACCGTTTTTGGAAATATCACAGGCGTGGGTGCACTTGTGGCGCTGGTCATGAATCCGCTGGGCGGATGGATCGGCGACCGTACACGTTTTCGATTCGGGCGTCGCCGGACCTGGATCTTAATCGGGGCAATCGGTCTGGCCATCTCACTGATCGCTATCGGCATGTCCCAAAATATTCTCACCATCGCTGTTTTCTGGTGTTTGTCGCAAGCCTTCTGATCCGTAGCGTAGCGAGACATGGCGTTCCCGTATAGTGGGGGCGCCATATTTTTGTAACTGTAGCGCGTCCGTGAATCGATCATCGCCACGGCCGCGCTACAGTGTGTTATTTTATCCTGCGTTTATCGCGCGAGATTGATCACTTGCCCCGTTTTCGAGGACTTATTCGCGGCTAGTGTTACCTCTAATGTTCTCATGGCATCGTTGTATGGTGCTAGTACTCGTGTTCGGTCTCCTGTGCGCACTGCTTCCAGAAAATCGAGATCTTGTGTCTCGTAAAAGTTGTTGGCAGATCGTCGAATGATAGTTTGATCCTTCTCTACGATGGTGAGTGTTGATGCGTCGATCGTCAATCGGTAATCAGGTCCGAGAATCTCAACTCCTGATCGATGATCAGGCTGCAGAAATGTCGTGTGCACATGGCCAACTGCGCCCGTGGAGAACTTGAAATTTACAGTCCCCACGTCCGGAATATCCAGACCCTCCACTTCCTCCATGGCAACCAAATTCATGAATGCCTGCACAGCTTCGATCTCACCGCCGCTGAGATAGCGCATCAGATCGACGATATGGGTCGTTTGCTCGACGAGTTGGCCGCCTGATTTATTCATTTCGCGCCACCACGATGTTTGCACGAAGCGCGTCGCATAATAGCCTACAATCATGGCAATTTGCTTACCCGCCAGGTAATCTTTGGCTTGCTGCACGATATCCCAGTAGCGTAGACAGTATCCTGTTCCGTTCACAATTCCCGCTCCGCGAATTGCTTCCCACTTTCTCTCTACGCTTGTCATCTCGAGACCTAGGGGCTTCTCGATGAAAACGGCAAGGTTTTTGTTTGCCGCAAGTTCCTCAATGTCCGCATGTGCAAATGGTGGCACACAGACAAAGACGGCATCTAATTGTTCTTGTTCCAACATCTGTATGTAATTCACGTAGGCTGTTGCTTCATATTTTTTTGCAACTGTGTTAACGACTGTTTCATCAATGTCGCATACGGCGGTGACAATGGCACCGTCTGATTGGCTAACATTTAATAGATGCGCCTGTGCAATACCTCCAACGCCGATGAACCCAATTTTTAAGCTCAATTTACGCAACTCCTCATCAATGTACTATGGTTCTTAATGCAGATTGATGATGGCGCTCATCTGTGCTGATGCATCATAAATCATCTGATGTGGATCTACAGTGTATGGGGATACTTCGGCGGTTATATAATCATCATAACCGACCTGTTGTAAGGAAGATCGAACAGCTTTCCAGTCTACGTCGCCAGAAAGAAGAGGTACGAATCCTTGAATATTGCCCACGCGCAAGTTGAAATCTTTTACGTGTACTTTTACGATGTTTCCGCTTAAATATTGAATCCATTGCTGCGGAAAGCCAAAATTTAAGACGTTGCCCACATCAAAATAAACACCGATACTAGAACTGTTGAATTGCTGGACATATCTCAACATCTCAACAGGCGATAACAGAAATTTATTCCACACATTCTCAATTCCAATTCGAACACCGAGCTTCTCGGCGTAAGGTAATAGTTCAGAGATTTCGTTTTGGCTTCTTTCCCAACACTGTTCGTAGGATGTGGTTTCAGTTACAACTCCGGGTACGACGAGAATGGCATTGATCTCAAGCGCTGAAGCCAACTCAAGTTGTTTTCTAACAATGCTTGCTCCCTTGAGTCGCGTCTCTGTGTCCGAAGATGACAAAGGCCATTTCCACAAGAGACCGTTAGAAATGCTATGAAGTTCGAGTCCAAAGTTGAATGCCTGTTTCTTAATAGATTGCGCCTCATGGGGAGTGGTTTCCATGGTTAGACCGACTCCACCGGGTTCATAAATATTCAATTCCACTCCATCAAGCCCGGCCTCGTGTGCAATATGGAAGATAGTTTCCAGTGAAGCTTCTTGTGGAAAGCACCATTGATTTACCGCCTTCTTCATTTGGCAAGTTCCTTCCTTTGGGAATTTTATAATTTTATCAATACAGAGTATTGATAAAATTATGCCTATTGGACTATACTACACACAGTAAATTCATTTGTCAAAATAATTAAGTGTTTTAGAATAATATCTAGAATCGCCCGCCTGTGTAAATGATGGTCTAGTTATAGTGACCTAGAGTGAGGAGGTGGTGAGAGAAACTAGACGAGGAAATTGAGACATTAGGCTGTTTCTTACTGTAGCGGTTGACTATTAGGAGGTTGAACATTTAGGGGGTTGAACATAGGGA
>JAKACY010000140.1 GCA_021821025.1 Bacillota bacterium
CAAGAGGCTTTATTTTCATTAAAACGCGATCCGTCCATAGACGAAGTCGTGTTTTTGTCTACATGCAATCGGACAGAGGTGTATGTCGTTACAGATGATGCAGCAGATGCATTTCAGTCTATTGTAGAGTACCTTGCACAGCTTTCGCATGTAAAACGTGATGACTTTGAGGATTATTTGTACGTTAAACGTGGACAAGATGCGGTGGTTCATTTGCACCGCGTAGTCGCAGGTCTCGATTCGATGGTGATCGGAGAGACGCAGATTTTAGGCCAGGTTCGAAACGCGTTTTTATTTGCGCAATCGACTGGAGCTACCGGGCATGTATTGAATCAACTTTTGCGAAATACCGTCGCGTTTGGGAAACGTGTGCAGTCTCAAACGGGTATTGGCCAAAGCGCGGTATCCGTCAGTTATGCGGCTGTGACTTTAGCGAAAAAGGTATTTGGAGATCTCAGTCACAAAGTCGCGTTGGTGATTGGCGCGGGTAAGATGAGTGATTTGACCCTAACGCATTTAAAAGCGCAAGGGGTATCTGATGTACGGATTGTCAATCGAACTTACGAGAGAGCTGTCGCGCTTTCCCAGAAGTTTGACGGGCGGGCACTGGCCTATGAGGATCTTGAAACTGCCCTTAGGGAAGCGGATATCGTGGTCAGTTCCACCGGCTCGCAGACATACGTGATCACAGCAGATATGATGGTGCGGGTTATGCGCAAAAGGCGTCAGCGTCCTGTCTTTTTGATTGATATCGCAGTCCCGAGAGATATTGAGCCAGGGGTTGGTCATGTGGATAGCGTGTACGCCTATGATATCGATGACTTGCAGGACGTGGTGGCCCAAGGTATGGCGCTTCGCGAGAGAGAGTCGCAAAAGGTAAACGAGATGATTGAAGAAGAGGTCGTATCGTTTTTCGCCTGGATTGCTGAGCAAAGCGTGATACCGCTTATTTCGGAACTGAGACAAAAGGGTCAAGCCATTCAACGGCAAGTTATGGATAGCCTTGTTCATAAATTGCCTGATTTGGATGATCGCCAAAGGAAGGTTCTTGAAAAGCATACGCAAAGCATCGTGAATCAGCTGTTGCGCGACCCGATTGCCAATATTAAAGATATGGCTGTGTTAAATGATGGTGAGGATGCTGTAGAGACGTTTGCGAAGATATTTTCTCTATCGAATCACTCTCAAGGATCGACCTTGCAGGATGGCACTGGCAGGGAATCTGCATTGACGACTGATACGAGTCGGAGCGAGCGATTGCGGGAGGCCAAGATGTGGAAGCAGATATCCGGCAGTATGCCTGCCATCTGTCCGATATCATAAATTAGATGATTTCCTTTTTTCTCTCACAAAAGGTGTACCTGTTAATGGTGATCGGATATGCCATGGGACTGGTTTTGTTTTTCGTCGATTTCCTGAAGGATAATCGCATCGCTAATCGCGTTGGTGTGTCCATTCTTGGTATTGTGTGGTTGCTTGAAACTTTTTTCATGGGTATCCGTATCGTGTCAGATCATGTCTGGCCGTTTTTTTCGTCTGGACAAGCTACCATATTTTACGCTTGGTTGCTCATCACCGTATCCGTATTGGTGAGCTATTTTTCGCGAATCGATTACTTCACTTTTTTTATCAATTTGCTCGGGTTCTTGTTTGTCGCTTTTGACACGTTTGTACACAACACTAAGATGGAGACTGTACCAAGACAAGGCGACCTGTTACTCTTGCATATCGGAATCGCCTTTCTCAGTTATATCGCTTTTGCAGTATCCTCCATATTTAGCGTTCTGTATCTGTTAGAGGATTTTGCGTTGCGCCGCAAGCGCTTTGCCAGCGGTCCTTTTCGCCGCCTTCCGCCGCTCGAGGGTCTGGAAGTATTTGCGTTTAGGTCTGTCATCGTCGGCCTCCCACTGCTGCTGATCGCGGTCGTGTTGGGTTCTGTATGGTATATGGTTTTGACCGGCCGACTGCTGATTTGGGATGCTAAACCGATCGCATCTTTGTTGTTACTTCTTTTATACAGCGTCTACGTGTATCTTCGTGTATCAGGTCGAGTCAGTGATCGAAAGGCTGCCTGGTTGAATCTCCTCTGCTTTTTTGGTGTAATTGTGAACTTCTTGGTCATCGGTTCTTATATGTCTGGGTTCCATCGCTGGTGATGAGTTTTTTAGCTGATCTTCATCATAGGGAGTGAGTATATGGCACGAGCATCCAGGGTGTATAAGGTTGGCACAAGGCGCAGCCTGCTTGCCACGACGCAGACAGGCGCGATACTGAGCGAGTTGAAAAAAGCCCATCCGGACGTGTCTTTTGAGATAACAGAGATCGTGACAAAGGGCGATCGCATACAAGGTGTGGCGCTCAGTCAGGTTGGCGGTAAGGGGCTGTTTATCTCGGAAATAGAGGATGCAATCTTGTCCGGTAAAGTGGATTTTGCGGTGCATAGCATGAAAGATGTTCCGGCACAATTAGCGCCAGGGCTCGTGGTGGGAGCGATTCCCCTTCGCGAAGACCCTCGTGATTTACTAATTACAAAGGGAAAACATGTGCTTCGCACACTACCTGAAGGGGCGAGTGTCGGCACAAGTTCTTTGCGAAGAAGCGCGCAGTTAAAGAGGCTACGGCCGGACTTGGCCATCGAGACCTTGCGCGGCAATATCGATACGCGTCTGCGCCGGTTAGAAGGGCTGGACGCGATCGTGCTGGCAACAGCTGGGCTGGCGCGCATGGGATGGTGGGGCAATGGCGGCTTTGCACACCCGGATTTTTCATACCATGCTTTTCCTATCGGTACCGATGATATGGTTCCTGCTGTGGGTCAGGGTGCGTTGGCGCTTGAATGCAGAGCTTTAGATGACGATGTATTGTCGCTGCTCATGGCGATCCACAATCCGCTGACAGCGACATGTGTGGGGGTTGAGCGCGCTTTTTTGGAACGTGTCGGAGGCAGTTGCCAAGTACCCGTGGCAGCTCATGCCGTCATCGAGCAAGGTGGTCATAACGTCAGTTTGCAAGCGATGATCGGATTACCAGATGGCAGCATCGTGGTGAAAGGCGAGTCACATGGATCGCCAGATGATGACTTGGGTACAGTGCTTGCTGATCAGCTACTGGAAAAGGGCGGTTCAGATATTTTGAAGTCTTTGGCAACCCTCTCATGATATCCGCGGAGATCAGGTCTCATGATGAGAGTCGTCCGCTTTTAGGGCGCGTGGTGGCCATCACTCGCCCTTTGTCGCAAACACACGATATGTTACAGCAGGTTGAGGTTTTTGGTGGACGTGCGCGTTTGTATCCCCTCATCGCTACGCAGCCAGTGACGGACGATCTGCAGGTGCGAAATCGTCTGCAAGGTGACTATGATGCGGTGATTTTTACGAGTGCAAATGGTGTTCGAGCTTATGCCTCTTTGCAGCAGGATGAAGTCTCTCGGTCCGACCGTTTTGTATTTTGCGTGGGCGAGCGAACGGCTCAGGCTGCGAAAGAGGCAGGTCTCCGAGTTTGCGCCATCCCTGCTTCATTTTCAGCCGAAGATCTGCTGTCGGTGATCGCGCGCCGCTTGAAACGAGGGGCGCGAATCCTGTGGACACACGGTAATCTGGCTGATGATAAGATGCAGGCGGTACTTTCAGACATGGGTTATGAGGCGGTAACTGTCACGATCTATCAGACAGTGACTGAGGTTGCAAATGCGCAGTCATTGGTGCAGGATGTGATCAAGTCTGAGATCGATGTCCTGACATTTGCAAGCGGGTCGGCGGTGGACGCGTTGTTTGACACTGCAGCCAACCTAAACCAGGATCTGATCGCTGTGGTGAATTCTGTGAAAAAACCCCTTTTTGCCGTGATCGGCCCCAAAACGCAGGCCGTTTTGAAGCGGCGTGGGATAGACGCACAGGTCGTCTCACAGAAGGCGGATGGTGTGGCTTTGATCGATAGCATCGCTGCATTATTTGCCAAAATCATAAGATAGGATGTGGACATATGTCTAAAACTTTTGATCGCCATAGAAGGCTAAGGAGCCACGCAAAGCTTCGCGATATGGTCAGAGAGACACAGTTAAATGTGACGGATCTGATGTACCCAGTTTTTGCGACGCATGATGCAGGCAGAGATCCGATCACGTCGATGCCAGGCGTGGACCATTTGGGGCTCGACGAGTTAAGGCGAGAGGTTCTGGAGGTCGCGGAATTAGGCATTCCGTCGATTATGATTTTCGGCATTCCGACTGTTAAAGATGAGATTAGTTCTGAGGCGTATGCTGAAGAAGGCATTGTGCAACAAGCGATTCGCGCGGTGAAATCTGAGGTGCCTGATCTGCTCGTTGCAACGGACGTCTGCTTGTGTCAGTACAATCCGGCAGGGCACTGTGGATTGGTTCATGGAGACGAAATTGTCAATGACGCCAGTCTGGAACTCATCGCCGCCACTGCCCTTTCTCACGTAGTGGCCGGGGCGGACATCGTGGCGCCGTCTGATATGATGGATGGACGGATCGCGGCTATTCGCCAGAAGCTTGATGATGCGGGTCACGTGCACACGCCGATCTTGTCTTATGCGGTCAAATATGCTTCCGCGTTCTATGGTCCGTTTCGTGAAGCTGCGGATTCGGCACCCGCGTTTGGCGACAGACGCACCTATCAGATGGACCCAGCAAACATCCGCGAGGCGTTGCGAGAAGCCCGCTCGGATATCGCGGAAGGCGCGGACATGCTGATGGTTAAACCAGCGTTAGCTTACATGGATGTGATCCGCGCGCTTAAAGAGGAGTTTGACGCACCGCTTGCAGCGTACAACGTTAGCGGCGAATACGCTATGGTTAAAGCCGCCGCACAAAATGGCTGGATCGACGAACGAGCTGTCGTGATGGAGATGATGACAGGTTTAAAGCGCGCGGGAGCTGATATTCTGATCACTTATTTTGCAAAAGATATCGCGCGGTACCTGGGTTGAAAATTAGGAACTGTCGGATGGGGGTCTTTACATGACTGTCGAGTCGGGCAACAATGATCAGACACCGCCGGGACGTTCTCGCGAGGTGTTTGCCAGAGCGAGAAAATCGATTCCGGGGGGCGTCAACAGCCCTGTGAGGGCATTTCGGGCCGTAGGTGGTGAACCGATATTCGTAGATCATGGGCAGGGTCCCTATCTATACGATATTGGGGGACGGCGTTATATCGACTACATGCTGTCCTGGGGCCCGCTCATCGCCGGTCATGCGCACCCTGACGTAGTGTCGGCAGTCACTTCACAGGCAGAGCGTGGCACGAGTTTTGGAGCGCCGACTGAGATTGAGACGCAGCTGGCTGAGGCCGTGAAAGACGCTTATCCGTCGATCGATCTAGTGCGCATGGTCAACTCTGGTACGGAGGCTACAATGAGCGCTTTGCGCTTGGCGCGCGGATTCACTGGCCGCAGTCGCATACTAAAGTTTGCCGGGTGTTATCACGGGCATGCGGACAGTCTGTTGATTCGCGCAGGTTCTGGTGTAGCTACGTTTGGGCTGCCCGATTCGCCAGGGGTACCAGCGCAGGTGGCGGCGCTGACTTTGACGGTGCCGTACAACGACATCGACAGCGTGCGGCTTGTGTTTGAGCGTTATGGTGATGAAATCGCAGCGGTAATCGTCGAGCCTGTAGCAGGCAACATGGGTATGGTTTTGCCGAGCGGCGGCTTTTTGCAGGCGTTGCGGGATATTACGCTAGCTTATGACACTCTGCTCATCTTTGACGAAGTGATGACGGGTTTTCGTGTCAGTTACGGGGGCGCACAAGGGAGATTTGGCATCAAGCCGGATTTGACTACGCTTGGCAAAGTGATCGGTGGCGGCCTGCCCGTCGGAGCGTACGGTGGACGGCAGGAGATCATGGAACAAGTGGCGCCGGATGGGCCGATCTATCAGGCAGGCACTTTATCTGGGAACCCATTGGCGATGGCGGCTGGCCTGGCGACGCTAAAATTATTGCAAAAACCTGGTGCATACGAACGCTTAGAGACGATCAGCAGGCGTTTGGCTGATGCGTTTATCAAGTCTGGGGACAAGCTCGGCATACCCGTCCAAGCGTCGGCGATCGGCGCGATGTTTGGCGCATTTTTTGCTCCGGGGCCTGTGGTAGACTATGAATCGGCTAGCAAAGCGGATCTTTCGATGTATAAAGCATACTTTCACGCCATGCTCGATCAAGGTGTGTACCTTGCGCCATCACAGTTAGAATCAGGGTTTGTGTCCCTCGTGCATAGCGACGAGGACGTTGACTTGACCATCGCTGCGATGGAAAAGAGTATGGAGCGAGCGCTTGTTGCTCGACCGAACGCCTAGCAATATGATTTGATCAGATTAGAATCACCCGTCGCATGGCCCATTGGTCATGCGATTTTGTATTGCTATGTCCGGCTGCATGCATATCCTGGCTAGGAGTCACGTATGGATTGGGAGAGGTACTAGAGGGCGGGCGAAAGCCACTTGCGCAGGCCGGGAGGGAGTTTTTGGTGGCTGATTTGAGCTGGCAACAAGCGATTGAGCTTTTTATCGACCAAGAGGTTTTTATCGATGTGGTACATGGTAATGAAAGTGTATCAGAATATTCCGCGCTGACCGAAGTGACGACGTTTGAACAACGTGGTGAACAACTCTTTCTTGAAGGAAATGTCCTCTTTACGGCATACTTAGAACCACCTGAAGATAGTGTGCCAGATCGTGCAGAAGTGGTTGAGCAAATTCAACACCGAATGCCGTTTGATGTCAGCGTTCCTGTGGATGCTCAGATTGCGGGACTATTAAATGTGTCTGTTAACGTTTCTGACGCCACGATGGACATCCTAGGGCCTGGTTGGATGCATATTCGCGCTTTCATGAAGATTGAAGGCTTGAGTCAAGAAGGGGGCTATATAGCTCATTGCGGTGCGCAAGAGGCGGTCGTGTCTGCGAGTGTCTTTACGAATCTGGCGAAACC
>JAKACY010000141.1 GCA_021821025.1 Bacillota bacterium
GAGTGCGTTGATTGCGTTTGTGACACTGCTTGGCGTTGGCCTTGCGGCATGGGAGGCAGTTTTTATAGCTGACCAGTGGATGATAAGACGCCGTTTTGGCTACAGTGTGGGTCACGAGAGCGAAAGCGGAGCTGCCAGTCGGACAATTTCACGGCTAAATAGATTACAATCGGCAGCTTTTATCAGTTGGGGAACCGGTGTGGCAGTTGGTCTTCTTTTTACCGGGTCAGCATTTTGGAATGGCCCTTTTGCGCAAGGGTTCTTTTCTGATAACAGCCTGGGGGTACTCATCGATTTTTTGGTAAGCGGCACGTTGTATGCGAGCTTGGCTTTTCTGATCGGGCCGAAGCGCGAGGCGTGAAAAATCTGTCAATTTGAAATGGTTTGAGGCGATGACATGAGTGATTGGCTGTTGGCAGGTCTAGCGCTGATCGTGGATCAATTGCTTGGCGATCCATCATGGCTGCCGCATCCTGTGATCGGTCTTGGGCGTATGATCTCACTTTGTGATCGCTTGTTCAATCACAGGTCGCAGTCCGCCAGGATCCAACGGATTTTCGGCGTGGTTACGGTGGTTATCATCGTTGGCACCGCGTGGGCTGCTTCTTTTGTGATTGTACGAGTGCTTTACCTTCTTGCTCCTTGGCTCAGTTGGCTTGCAGCGGTTGCAATTATCTGGACCACCGTGGCGTCACGCGGTCTGCGCGAGGCCGGGCAGGATGTACATCGCGCGCTAATGGAAGACGGTATCGCGCTGGCTCGTCAGCGAGTGGCCATGTATGTGGGACGGGACACCGGGGAATTGTCCGAGAGGGAAGTCATCAGAGCCGTTGTGGAAACCCTGGCGGAAAATATGGTCGATGGGATTATTTCACCGCTCTTTTATGCGTTAATCGGCGGCGCCGCTCTCGCGCTGGCTTATCGGGCGGTCAATACGCTCGATTCGATGATCGGCTATAAAAATGAGCGGTATCAGAATTTTGGCTGGGCTGCTGCACGGTTGGATGATGTGGCAAATTATATTCCGGCAAGGCTTACGATTTTTATTTTGCTCTTGGCCATAAGGATATGCCGCTTCGACGTACGCAGCGCATGGCAAGTGATGGCGCGAGACAGGTCTAACCATCCGAGTCCAAATGGAGGCATACCGGAAAGTATGGTGGCTGGGGCTTTGGGGGTTCAACTTGGGGGTGTCAATTACTATGGCGGCGTGGCGCATCAGCGCGGTTTGTTGGGAACTCCTGCTGCAGAGCTTGCGGCACAGGATATTATGAAAGTGGTGCGTCTAGTAAACTGGGTGACAATCATCTTGATTAGCGGGACGATCGTGATGGGTCTGGCCTTTATGATTGGGTGGGGTGCATGATGGAGCATGGCGGCAGAATCTATCACTATGCGGAACTGTCGCAGTTTGCGGTCAAAGATGTCATTGATTGCAGCGCAAACATTAATCCACTGGGTCCGCCGCCTGGTGTGCGAGACGCGTTAGACGCCGCGCTGGATGCGGTCCGGTATTATCCTGACAGTGATCATGAGGAAATTCGCAGGGTGCTGTCGGATCGGTTTACGATTGATCAGGATACCATCTTGTGTGCAAATGGCGCTACGGAGTGTATCGAGGTATTGATCAAAGGCCTGCGCCCTAATCGATGTGTCGTATTGGAACCTGCTTTTTCCGAGTACGCCGCAGCCGCGTACAGACTCTCGTGTCCGGTTGTGCGATTGTCGCTGTTTGATGGTGAACGATTTGTTTTGCCTATTGCCCAATTGGACCAAGTGTTGCTGCAAGGCGATCTTCTTTTCATCAACCATCCGCATAATCCTTCCGGAACATCCTGGCCTTTGCAGTCGTGGATAGAAGCTGTTTTCACATGGGCGAAAAGAGGCGTTTCGATCGCAGTCGACGAGTCATTCGCCGATTTTTTGCCGCAAGAAGATCCAAGGACAGTTATGCAACATGCTGCTTGTGTGCAAAACGTATTCGTAATTCGATCCGCGACGAAAATCTTCAGCATTCCCGGGTTGCGATTTGGCTTTCTCGTCGGGACACCGGAAAAAATGGCATTACTTAAGGCGTATCGGGATCCGTGGAGTGTCAATCACCTGGCACAGGTTGCCGCTCGTGTCGCTTATGAGGATCTGCGATTTACTTTGGCAACGGCAGTGTGGCTTAAGCAAGTTCACCACGATTGGCAAAACTCCTGGGCAGTCGATGCAAGGTGGCACGTATTTCCGACTTCTGTCAACTTCTTTTTGCTGCGTTTTTCTTGCGCAAAGGAATCTCAGCGCATCCAAGGCGAGTTGATGAAAGAAGGAATCTATTTGCGCCCATGTGGAAACTTTCAGGGACTTGGCGATGAGTATGTCCGGATAGCGCTCTTATCGAAAACGCAAAATGAACGTGTGTTTCAAGCGGTATCAGCCCTGACCTTCTGATGTATTTGTTGGCAAATCACGAGCTTACGTGATATCCTATAGTCCATAACTTGATATTTTCGGGAGCTTGGTTAAGCCAGGCTGAGAGGGCAGTCCTAATACTGCCGACCGTCGACCTGATCTGGATAATGCCAGCGGAGGAATCAAACCTGTGGGTGTGTGAGTAAACCCATCAACCGCTTCATTATGAAGTGGTTTTTTATTTTTTATTGAAGGAGGAGTATTACAGTGGCAAATCCGCAAGATGCAATACATCAACCATCATCGTTATGGCCTGGTAGTAAAAAGGTCTATATTCCTGGCAGCCGATCCGACTTGTCGGTGCCTGTTCGCGAAATTGAGCTTTCTCCAACAACGGGACGTCATGGGATAGAGGAGAATTCTCCTGTTCGTGTGTATGATACAAGCGGTCTGTATACGGATGATGCGTACGAGGCTGATTTTACAAAAGGCTTGCCTCTTTTGCGTACTCCCTGGATTTTCGAGCGAGGCGATACCGAGGCATATGAAGGTCGTTCCATACAGCCACAAGATAACGGCAAGCGAGTGGACCAAGAAGCGAGTGATGCTGTTTTTCCTGGCCTGAGGCGTCAACCCCTGCGGGCAAAAGCGGGTCGCAATGTCACTCAACTGCATTATGCAAGAAAGGGAATCGTTACGCCAGAGATGGAGTTTATCGCCATTCGCGAGCAAATGGATCCGGAATTTGTGCGCAGTGAAGTTGCCAGCGGCCGGGCTATCATTCCCGCTAACATCAATCACCCAGAATGTGAACCGATGATCATCGGACGCAATTTTTTAGTTAAAATTAATGCGAACATCGGGAATTCGGCGGTGTCTTCTTCCATCAATGAAGAAGTCGAGAAAATGACATGGGCCACCCGTTGGGGTGCTGACACCATTATGGATTTGTCGACGGGCAAAAACATCCATACTACAAGGGAATGGATTGTCCGTAATTCTCCTGTTCCCATAGGAACTGTACCCATTTATCAGGCACTGGAAAAAGTGGGTGGAGAGGCAGAAGCGCTCACCTGGGAGATATATCGCGATACTTTGATTGAGCAAGCCGAGCAAGGGGTTGACTACTTTACTATTCATGCAGGTGTCCTGCTGCGCTATATCCAATTGACCGCCAAGAGAGTGACAGGGATCGTTTCTCGCGGGGGCTCTATTATGGCAGCTTGGTGCCTGGCACACCATCAGGAAAACTTCCTCTATACACACTTTGAGGAAATATGTGAAATTATGAAGGCGTATGATATCGCGTTTTCCCTGGGTGATGGTTTGCGCCCGGGTTCCATTGCGGATGCCAATGATGAAGCCCAATTCGCCGAACTCGAAACGTTGGGTGAATTGACCAAAATTGCGTGGAAACACGATGTTCAGGTGATGATCGAAGGGCCTGGGCACGTCCCGATGCACAAGATTAAAGAAAATATGGACCGCCAGCTGGAAGTGTGCAATGAAGCGCCTTTTTACACACTGGGACCGCTCACCACGGACATCGCCCCTGGATACGATCATATTACTTCAGCGATTGGCGCCGCTATGATCGGCTGGTTTGGAACCGCCATGCTGTGTTACGTTACGCCCAAAGAACACTTGGGTTTGCCCAATAAAGATGATGTGCGAGAAGGTGTCGTTACCTATAAAATTGCCGCCCACGCGGCAGATTTGGCCAAAGGCCATCCGGGTGCGCAACAGCGAGACGATGCGCTTTCCAAGGCGCGCTTTGAGTTTCGCTGGAAAGATCAGTTCAACCTGTCGCTGGATCCCGAGCGAGCTATGTCGTTTCACGATGAAACGCTGCCGGCTGAACCTGCCAAGACGGCTCATTTTTGTTCGATGTGCGGACCAAAGTTTTGCAGCATGAGGATTACGCAGGACATCCGTGAGTATGCTGAGGAACATGGATTGGATACGGCGAGTGCGGTAAAAGATGGTATGCGCGAAAAGGCCGAAGAATTTCGTGAGGCTGGCAGCGAGATCTATCGATAGACCTGATTCTATTGCATGCTGGGTTGTCGTCAAGGTGTACGCGAGGTCTGCGTTTGTCTTGGGTTGCTTTACGGTTTTTGTTCGCTTATGATGAAAGTGTCTGAATCGTATTAGAACATGAAAATTGCATACAAGGGGAAAGGTGTTCACCACAGGTCTATAGGCTTTTAGCATAGATCTGGTAACATGGTGAACTTAATAGGGAAACCGGTGAAAGTCCGGTGCGGTCCCGCCACTGTATGGGTGAGCTGAGGTCAAGAACCACTGAGTCAGATGACTTGGGAAGGAGACCATCGGTGTTGAACCCAAGCCAGGAGACCTGCCTTTTTCTAGCACACTGATTGAACCTACGGTCGATAGGGAGGTGTGGAGGCAGACTCTTTTTACGTTTTTTGTCTACCGACCACAACTCCCTTTCGAGGGAGTTTTTCTTTTGGACAAATTCTACTTGAGACGGATTTGCGCAGAAATGAATTGGATCAGAAGGGAAGATAGTTTTGTGAAGACAGCGGTGTTACTCATTGGACACGGCAGCCGTGATGAGCAAGGAAATGCGGAATTTCTAAGATTTGTGGAAGAATTGCGGGAGAGAATGGCAGGGCAAATGATGGTAGGATGTTTTCTTGAATTTGCTAAGCCTGACATTGCCGCAGGCATAGCGACCTGTGTGGCTCTCGGGGCGACGCGCATCGTGGCGGTTCCCATGATTTTATTGGCAGCTTCTCACGTTAAACTAGAAATTCCTGAATTTTTGGATGAAGCGCGTAAACTTTATCCTTCGCTTGATATTGTCTATGGATGCAACATCGGTCTGCATGAACGGCTGCTCGACCTATTGGTTGAACGCTTTCAAGAAGCTGATACAGCGCTTGCATCGCAAAAAACCGCGATGGAAGATACCGCGATTGTCCTGATGGGGCGTGGCAGCAGTGATCCGGATGCCAATGGAGACGTCTACAAAATTGCCCGGATGCTCTGGGAGCGAACGGGGGTGAGTACCGTGGAAACCTGCTTTACGGGCATCACCTACCCAAGCCTTCAAGATGGCGTGTCCAGAGCGGTTCGCTTAGGTGCCAAGCGGATCTTCGTGATTCCTTACTTTTTGTTCACTGGGATTCTCATCAAGCGCATGAAAAATCGCATGCCAGAATTGCAGCAAGAGTATCCGCAGGTCTCCTTGCAGATGGCCAAGTATTTCGGGCTTCACGACATCTTGTACGAAGTGGTGTTAGATCGGATCCAAGAGGCACAGCAGGCAAAGTCGCGGATGAATTGCGACTTCTGTCAGCACCGCCAGCTGGCCCAGCATCGTCATTTCGATCACGACGACCTCGCCTATCGCGCGCAACATCAGACAGTTGGGGAGGTCTTGGCATGAATCAGCAAGGGCGTGTCTTTTTGGTTGGCGCCGGCCCTGGCGATCCAGGACTTTTGACCATCAAGGGCAAAGAGTGCCTTGAGGCGGCGGATGTCGTACTTTACGACCGTCTGGTGTCTGCGGCCGTACTCAGTCTGGCATCTCCTAGCGCGGACAAACTCTACGTGGGTAAAGAACGGGAGAATCACGCGGTTCGCCAGGATGAAATCAACGACCTGATGGTGCAACGCGCGCTTATGGGACAGGTCGTGGTTCGGCTCAAGGGCGGCGATCCGTTTGTGTTTGGCCGCGGTGGTGAAGAGGCCGAGGTGCTGCGCCAACATGGCATTGAGTTTGAAGTGGTGCCAGGGGTGTCCTCTGCCATTGCAGCACCAGCCTATGCGGGCATTCCCATCACGTACCGGGAAGTGGCCACCGGATTTCATGTCGTCACGGGGCACGAGTGCGTCGCTTCCCCAAAGACGCCGTGGCCGCTGTTTGCGGCCGAAACGCAGACCTTGGTGATTTTGATGGGATTGTCTCATCTCCCTGAGATCGTCGCGAATCTGCTGCAGCACGGCCGCTCTCCCAAGACGCCGGTAGCTTTGATACGCTTTGGCACGACCGAGAGCCAGGAAACCGTGTTTGGCACGCTGTCGGACATTGTCGTTAGGGCAAAGGAAGCCGGCCTTGCGCCGCCTGTCGTGACTGTGATTGGCGAAGTCGTCCATAAGGCGCTAGACCTGGCTTGGTTTCGTCCGGCTCGGATACCTGCAGCCAGCAAACGAGTTTGAGGAGGAAATTCATTGGCACAAAAAATTTTTATCGTGGGTTTTGGCCCCGGCAGTCGAGAGCATATCACCGAACGCGCGCGTGCGGCCATTGTCGAAAGTGACGTCATCCTTGGCTACAACACTTATGTCGATCTGGTCCAGGAACTATTGACCGACCAAGTGATTGTCCGCACAGGTATGACAGAAGAGGTCAGTCGGGCGCAAAAGGCGGTGGAACTGGCGCGCGGCGGCCAAACGGTAGCGGTAGTCTCAAGCGGCGATGCCGGGGTGTATGGCATGGCGGGGCTGATTTATGAGGTGCTGGTTGAGTACGGCTGGCACCCGTCAGAACCGCCAGAGGTTGAGGTGGTTCCCGGT
>JAKACY010000142.1 GCA_021821025.1 Bacillota bacterium
TGCGCGTCTGAATCAGCGTGGATTGGGGCAAAAACCCTCCTTGTGCAGACAAGAACAACCCGCCTTCAGGGACTACCATCTGGATTTGCCGCATATCGTAAGGTTCGTTCAACGTGAACGTACTGGACTGTGTAGCCAAAGAAAGCGTTACTTCATACGCCACTTCACTCGCCCCCACCGGGAGATGAGGATTATACAAGCGATGATTGCCAGAATCCAGCCGCCAACCGGTCCCTGTGGAACCGAGAATCGCAACATGTGCTGCTTCTGGCGGTAAGTTAAAACTCGCGATGACTGGATGTTTGAGTTGGTTTTGGTAGACAATTGTACCTACCATGCGGGCTGACGAACCTGTGCGGTTGGGAAGCGCAACGAACTGCGCCTGGGAAATGTAGATGAGCCCAGATGACGCCAGAGGCAGGTTAGATGCCGCAAGTGCTGACGTAGGCCAAATCACAGCGAACACCCACGCGAGGGTGCTCATCATACGGGCCCACTTGTTAAGATTTCGTCTCACTTGCATTAAGCTCCCCCTCAGTTCGCTTACGAATCTCAAGTTCAAGGTTCGCAGCAATTGCATCCTTCGCTTTTTTCTCCGCGTCTCTCACCTCGATGAGCTGCGACAAAAGATCTTGGCGAATATTCGCGTAGGCCTCTGGCAATACTTTGCCCATGTGATAGTCATACTCTAAATCAGCCAATTCTACGTACGCTTGGTCGCGATCAGACAAAACTGCTGGCACGCTGTTTGTCGCAGAGTCAGGTACTTCAGATTTACTAAAAAACGGCCATGTAACGAGCAGTAACACCATCAAAGCTAAAAGAACAATGATCCAAGCAGGATACACGGAGACCCACCCCTCTTTGTGCCCTAATGTTGAATAGAATCTCATGCCGTTTTCAGGACTATGCGATCGGTTCGGGCAGTGGATTTCTTACGGCTGGGGATTCCGGTTTTGCTTTTCTTCTGCGCTCCGGCCATAAGCTGAGGAAAGTCCCCAGGATGTACAAATAGCCACCGAACCATATGAAGTTCACCAGCGGATTCAGGTGTATTTCAAAGAGAGACTGGCCAGTCTTATAGTCAGATCCGTCTAGTACTACATATAGGTCAGCAAACGGCATGCTATATAAGCCCATGTTGGTAGTCGGCTGATTACCGTCAATAAAAAATGTCACGTTCGGCTTTAGTACCCCGATCACAGGCCCAAGTGTGCTTTGGTTTTTACTGTGATTTAGAGCCTGCACCAACATGTCCCCCTGCAGCAACACCTTACCAGGTTCATCTTTGGTCTCCAAGCCATGAAACGTGAGTACATAGTTCCCGATCTGAACCTGTTGCCCGGTGGTCAGGTTTACCGTCACCTGCTGCGAGTATCCACCAGTAGTGGCGAAGCCAATCACCATGACAACAACAGCAAGATGCACCACATACCCACAATATCGCCTGCGATTTTTCGAAATCATTCGCACCAAAGAGAAGAGCATATTTTCACCAGTGATCTTGGTGCGCGCCAAAGCCCCTCGATAAAATTCCAGTAGGATCGACGCAGCGACAAAAGAGGTTGCCATATATGAAGCAAGCGACAACAGGTTCTGATAGCCAGCCACCCATACTGCTATGCCGACTCCAAAAGCTACCGCGGCAGGGATCATCAATGCAAAGCGAAGACTTTTCATGTTCGCTCTGCGCCAGGCTAAAACAGGGCCAACTCCCATCAGAAAGATCAAGGCAACCCCAATCGGAAGAACGACAGAATTATAAAAGGGACCGCTCACAAGCATCTGTGTACCAGTAACTGCTTCGGAAACCAGTGGGAATACCGTACCCCAGAAAACGGCAAACAAAGCGCCCAGAAATAGGACATTGTTTAACAAAAAGCTCCCTTCTTTTGAAACAACCGCCTCGAACTTTGCAGTCATCATCTTAAAGACGCCCCACCTCCATACGATCACGAAGATCGTGAGGGTTGTCATGAGACCGACGAATGACATAAACCAAAATCCCATCGGTCCGTTGGCAAAAGCATGGATCGACCACAGCAGTCCGCCGCGAGTTAGAGCGGTTCCAAAGAGCGTCAACAAGAATGTCAGGCTCACCAAGATCACATTCCATGCCTTCAGCATGCCTTTTCTCTCCTGTATGATCGCCGAGTGCAAAAACGCAGTCGCCGCTAGCCATGGCATCAAAGCTGCATTTTCAATGGGATCCCAGGACCAATAACCGCCCCAGCCGAGTTCTTCGTAGGACCAATGCGCGCCATAGATGATGCCACAACTCAAAAACAGCCAAGAGATCAGTGTCCACTTGCGTGTCACCTTCAGCCAAGTGGCGTCGGCGCGCTTTAGAATCAGAGCAGTCATCCCATATGCAAACGGCACCAGAAAACCGACGTACCCCAAGTATAAATTCACTGGGTGCACGGTCATCCCGGGGTTTTGCAGGAGAGCGTTCAGTCCATTACCGTCTGCTGGCGCCGCCGACAAAACGGTGAACGGATTGGCTGCCAGATTCAGAACCAATACAAAAAACATGGTTACAAAAGACATGATCGCTGTTACCACCGGGAGCATGCGCTCGCTGTCTTCATGCCTGGTAAAACGCACCACCAGCGTATAAAGAGACATAATTAGAAGCCAAAATAAAAGAGATCCTGCATCACCGCCCCAGAACGCCGCGATGCGGTATATAAGCTCAAGACTTCGACTCGTATAAGAGACCACATATGCGTAATGAAAGTTATTCGTGATAAGTAAATCGATCAAGCATGCAGAAGCTAGTCCTACAAGTAAAAACTGTGCCACCACCGCCATTTTTGAAGAAAGCGTGACGCGAGGGTTGCGCGTCATCGCCGACCAAATCGAACTGATCCAGACGTAGGGTACGACTAGGATCAGCATCAGCATGGCGCTGCGGCCGATTTCACCGATCAACATGCCTACGCCTCCTACGACTTAGCCTCATATTTGGAAGGGCACTTAATCAGCAGTTGTGTTGCTGTAAGCACACCGTCACTGCCGATTTTGCCTGTAACTACGACCGGCCAGCCGTTCGTAAAATCATCTGGGCGCAAGCCATGGTAACGGACACGCAGCGTACTCGAGCCCTGTGTATTTGCGATAGAAAACTGCAGGTACTCGTGCGATGGTTCCCACGCTACACTATTGCCTACTACTTGTCCCCGAACCGTTATCGGGACATCTGCAGAAAGATGATCCGCTAAAGCCTGCGTAACCGTCAAATCATACGTGGCAGATTTCACCACACCAACTGTAATCAGCGATACAATGACGACAATCACTATTGCAAACGCGCTCCAAAGCCGTACTCTTACGCTCACACGCAGCCTCCTCGTTACGACTCTACTTACAAATAAGTTCGAAATGTACTTAACTCATCTTCGTCTATCTCCTGAACAATTGGGTCATCTTGATGGAATGTTTGAATCGCACGCATTGGTCGACCATCCCGCTTTAGGCGCGAGATCAAGATACCAGCGATGATGACAAAGAGCAGCATAACTGCAACAGGCGGCAAGATCCAGACCCACGCACCGAATCCTGCAAGCGAAGGATTCGCCAAAATAGTTGGTCCATACTCGTCTTGCAGCTGCGAAAGAATTTGCTGCTGTGTCTCGCCCTTTTGCAATAGAGATAATATCTGCTGACGGATTTGCCAAGCGGCCGGCACTGGAGACGCGGCTGCCGTTTCTGTCGTCGTATCCCCTGGGGCATGCAGCTGCGAAGCAATCTGCCACATCGTCGCCTCAGGCGACGCAGGACCAAGAAACGTCAGGCGCAAGGTCACAGTAAGGGTAACTGCAACCGCGATAACAATTACAACAAAGGCTGCAGTTCGATGACGCACTTTAACACGTTCGCCCCCACAGAAATCCATCATCTAATACAAGTTATTATACAGCAAGTTTACCTTGACCTAAACCGATCCGCTTGATTCAGGTTGTGACCGTTTCACTAAACTTGACGCGGTGCGCGTTTATGTTGCCGCACCTTTCCAGTATACCGGCGATATAACATGCACAGCCTAGCGTCTAGGAGGTGGTTTTCTATGCCTAGCGCTGTAAAGTGTATGGTACAGCAGTGTGTATACAATGCAGGCTTGCACTGTTCGGCGGATGCAATCATGATCAAGTCCTTCGGCAATGATACCGTGGGAACAAGCCGCGGAACGCTCTGTGACACCTTCTCGTACAAATCAAATCACATGCCGGATCATTCTTAAGGAATGAAACAGGAAAAGGGAGCTTCCTAAAGAAGCTCCCTTCAAAAGTCTCAACACTACAGCAGTTTTCTGCTCACCTTTTTGCCATCATATGTGAACAAGACTGGTCGCCCTTCCAACACCGTCTCGAGGTGCACAGGCCTACCCCACATGCGAAAGACGTGCGGCAATGTCTTTTCCGCATACTTCACGTCGAGCTCTACGCCTTCATAGGCGTGTAACAAGTACATCTCACCACTTAACTGATAGTCTCCGTCTTTCACATAGATCACGGGGTAACCCCCATTGACGCGTGAAGCGCAGAGCTTGTCGCGCACCTTCTCCCAGTCCTGTTCGACGATACGCCACTCATTGCCGATCTTCTGGTAGAGGTAAAGGTCCATTTCCTCAACTAAATCCCGAGTCAGATAGTTGCGAATAAACGACGTGTCAGAGTCTACTTCCCGCACGTCAAACATTTGCTTTCTGCCCTGCCCCAGAGATCTTCCCATGCGTTGTTGTTCTTCTCTTGTCGGATGATCATACCGCTTCTCGATGTCTTCCCACATCTTTAGACCCAGCACGTACGGGTTGATCGATGTGCGCGACGGTACTACAACGCCCGAGTGCGTCCTTGCAAAATCTAGCGCCTCCGCATCGTCTAAGTCCACCTCGCGCATGATTCGCAAGTGCCAGTACGTAGCCCAACCTTTGTATCGCAATGATGCAGCAAAAATCATCACATTTTATTCGCGGCCCTACTGATCACATCGGCGTACCACAGGGCACTATCTTTAGGAATGCGCTGCTGTGTTGCGTAATCCGTATAAACGATGCCAAAGCGTTTTGAGTAGCCGTATGCCCATTCAAAGTTATCCATAAACGTCCACAGATAATATCCGCGTAAGTCTACGCCCCTGCGAATTGCTTCAGCCATCGCCTCAAAGTGATCCGCTAAATAATCGATCCGATCTGGATCATGGACTTTGCCATCTTCCAATACATCCACGTACGCAGCGCCATTTTCCGTGATATAAAGTGGCAACGAGCCATAATCGTTTTTCAAACGCATTAACAGATCCGTCAAGCTTGAACCCAGAACAGGCCAACCCATGTCAGTCACGCGATCCTTAGGCGTCACGTTCTTTACGTGCAAAGGCGAACCATCGTCGTACTCCACGATCGAATAAGAGTAGAAATTGATCCCTAAAAAGTCGATCGGGCGGCTGATGATCGCCAAATCCTCTGCCTGGTGCAGTTCTTTTAAGGAGCCGACAACCTGCTCCAATTCAGCCGGATATTGGCCTTTAAAAATAGGATCGAGAAACCAGCGATTAGAGAAAACGTCTTGGATGTTTGCTGCAAAGTTGTCTTTATCATGATGGCTCGCGGCATATACTGGATTCAGATTCAGCGTAATTCCAACTTCCCCATCCAGATTCAAATCTCGATATGCCTGGACAGCCAATCCGTGAGACACCAGCACATGGTGCGCTGCAAGTGCAGTCAGTTTCTCATCATGAAGCCCCGGCGCATGTTCACCGATAAAATGTCCTAAGACCGCTGTACACCAAGGTTCGTTGTGGGTAATAAACCTCTTTACGCGGTCCCCAAAATGCCTATAGATCAGACCCGCGTAGTCCTCAAACCGGTAGGCTGTATCACGATTTGCCCATCCCCCCTTTTCTTGCAGCGCATTAGGCAGATCCCAATGGTACAGGGTGACGGACGGGTCGATGCCATTTTCCAGCAGTTCCTCGATCAGTCGATCATAAAAGTCCAATCCCTTTTGATTCACAGTTCCGTGTCCCTCGGGCAATAGGCGCGGCCAGGCGATGGATAAACGATAGTTTTTAAGTCCAAGTTGCTTCATCATGCGAAAATCTTCAGGGTAACGATGGTAGTGATCACACGCAAGGTCTCCGGTATCGCCGCCAAATGTTTTACCTTTTGTATGACTGAACACATCCCAGATAGATTGCCCACGTCCATCCTCATTTACGGCACCCTCGATCTGATAAGCGGCAGATGCCACGCCCCATAGGAAATCCTTCGGAAGTGTTCGATAAAACTCATCACTAAATTGTCGACTCATGATGATCACCCTTTCTAAATCCGGACAGAAAGTGGCCTCGTGCTCTGGCGCACAACCAGCTCTGTAGGCAAGACGTAATGCATCGGTGTCAGACTATTTTTTCTGTCAATTAATGACACCATAATCTCGCCAGCTCTTCGACCGATCTCTGTCTTTTTCTGGCTGATCGTGGTCAATTGGGGATAAACATAAGATGCCCCATCCACATCATCAAAGCCGATGATACCAATATCATCGGGAATCGATACACCTGCACCTTGAAGAACTTGCAGGGCGCCAATAGCCGTAAAGTCACTAGAACAAATTAAAATCTCCGGCAATCCTCCAGAACGGAGTATCTGGGATGCAGCTAGTCGGCCCCCCTCTACATTAAAAGCTCCGTCAACGATCCATCTAGGATCCGGAACTAATCCAACCGCTGCCATCCCAGAATAGTACCCCTGCAAGCGCTCCATTGCGACAGGGAAAGCTAAAGGGCCATGCGCAAAACCAATGCGTCGGTAACCGTTATCATAAAGCACACGATCGGAA
>JAKACY010000143.1 GCA_021821025.1 Bacillota bacterium
TAAGCGAATTAGAGCGATTAGGGATCAATGCGACGGTCCGTCGTGAGATGGGCGGAGATATCGCGGCTGCATGTGGGCAATTGCGAGCGGAACATGCCACTACGGGTGTACAACAATAGGTGGCGTGGCCGTGACAGGGCGTGGAAAGGTTCGGGTGAGGGAGATGCAATATGTGGGTAGATCCCATGTGGGACTCGTTCGCCAAGTCAACGAAGACGGGTTTCTCGTGCGGCAGTTTGACGCGGGTGAATGTGTAATTATCGTGGCTGACGGAATGGGTGGGCATGTCGCGGGCGAGGTAGCAAGCGCCTTAGCCATAGAGACAGCATGGGACACGCTGAGTAAGCTCCCTGCTGACGACCCTGAGAAGCGATTACAGACGGCCATTTCGGAGGCGAATGCGCAGATCTTTTCTCAAAGCGCCACGTGTGAGACTTACGCAGGCATGGGTACTACGATCGTCGCGGCGATTGTGGACGCGCAGATGATGCATATTGCCCATGTGGGTGATAGCAGAGCATACAAATGGAGCCAAGGGGACGGGCTCGTACAACTCACGGAGGATCACAGCTACGTCAATGAATTGGTGCGACGAGGCCAGATTCAACCGCATGAGGCCGCAGCCCATCCGCAAAGGCACCTTCTGATGCGGACGCTCGGAACGCTTCCTGATGTCGTTATAGAGTATCATCGTTTTTCGTGGCGCGAGGAAGACCTGTTGCTCATTTGTTCTGATGGCTTGACGAGCACTGTGCGGGATGAAGAGATTGCGGGCGTGCTCACGGGAACGGGTGAGCTTTCACAAAAAGTAGATGCGCTGGTAGATGCCGCGCTCGATCAAGGTGGACCGGATAATATTACTGTGGTTGCACTGTTGCATGACGGTGATTCGAAATGGAGGGTTTCTGAGTGATCGGGAGTATTTTAGGCGGTCGCTATCAAATCCTCGAACGCATCGGTGGCGGCGGTATGGCAATCGTATACCGGGGGCTAGACGTCTTGCTGCACCGCCCCGTTTCTATCAAGACGCTTCGGCCTGAGTTTGTGGGTGACGCCGACTTTGTCCGAAGGTTCAAGCGTGAAGCGCAGGCGGCGGCAAGTTTATCGCATCCAAATGTAGTCAATATTTATGATGTGGGTCAGGACCAAGAAGCACACTATATCGTGATGGAATATGTAGATGGCAAAACGCTTAAGCAAATCATTCAGGAGCGAGCACCGCTTGAGGTTGACGAAGCGGTGAATATCGCGCATCAGATCTGCGATGCGCTCGCTCATGCGCATGAGCACAAAATTATCCACCGCGATGTGAAGCCACACAATATTTTGATCAGCAAAACGGGTCGAGTGAAAGTGACGGATTTTGGCATTGCCCGGGCGATTTCTACCAATACGATCACGCATCACAGCTCATCCGTCCTGGGATCTGTGCATTATTTTTCACCTGAGCAAGCCCGGGGAAGCGTCGCGGATGAAAAGTCTGACGTTTATTCCCTCGGTGTTGTTTTATACGAAATGTTGACAGGACGGCTACCTTTTTCCGGGGAATCGCCCATTAGCATCGCGCTTCAGCACTTGCAAGAGCCTTTCGTTGAACCGCGGGCCTTGGCACCTCGCATCCCGCAAAGCGTAGAAAATATTGTGCTGCGCGCACTCATGAAAGACCCAAGGGAACGCTATCAATCTGTGCGCCAGATGGAAGATGACTTGGACGGCGCACTTTTGCTGCCAGATGTTCCAAAGTTCGTTTCGAGTACCAGATCTGAGGAAGAAAGCCCGACGATTCAGATCCCGGTCATTTTCTCGCAGCCGACGGCGGCGTCGGCCGTGAAGACACCAGATGTGGAATTGGCGCCGCAGCAGGTTGAAAAGCCTCTTGAGGATGAAAGGCGTCCTTGGTGGCGCAGATTGTTAGTAATACTCGCATGGGTATTCGGTCCCTTGGTCTTGGTTGGGGTGGCGGCAGTTGCGGCATTTTATATCTTTATCACGTTTTTTCATGTGCCATCAGTCGCGATGCCGAGAGTCGTCGGCATGACCTACGCTGAGGCGCGCAGTAAACTGATCGCGAAGGGTTTCTCCGCGTCTAAGATCAATGAGTCGTTCGATCAAAATTCTACTTCTGGTGTGCAAATCGGCCAGGTGGAAAATCAGATTCCTGCCGCAGGACCAGTGCTCGTTGATCAGGACATCACGTTAGTCGTTAAAGCGGGGAGCGCGCAACTCGTGATGCCGAGCCTGGCCGGAGAACTGCAAAGCTCAGCATCGGCGCAGTTGATTGATAAAGGGGTCCCAAGTGGCAATATCACCACGACTCAGCAACCAAGCAATACTGTGCCTGTCAACGAGGTAATATCATCCACACCGGCGGCAGGGACGCCGTTTGATACGACGACTACACCTGTGACGCTCGTGATCAGTTCTGGGGCACAGTCGGCTGCAGTGCCTGATGTGACTGGAAAGACCCTCAAAGTCGCCACGTCGATTTTGACGTCTGACGGGTTTACCGTAGGGCATGTAACGCGCTCGTCTTCATTTGGCATCCCGAGTGGCCAGGTTATGACTCAGACGCCTTCACCCGGACAACAGGCTGCGTCAGGGTCGACGGTAGACTTGACTGTGAGTTCGGGGCAACCTACTAATACGGTCGTGACAAAGGAAAGTGTCGATGTTTCGCTTCCGCCGAACACCCCCCTTCCTTCAAACGTGAAGATCGTGGTCGTTGATGCGCTTGGAACGCGGACAGCAATCGATGCGTCTCAGACAGTTCCGGCGGCGACTTATTCGGTGAGTGTGACAACGGTTGGCAGCAATACCGGAGAGATCGATGTATACGAAAATGGGCAGCTTGTTTCAAGCCAGGTGGTGCCATCTAGTGCGAGCACAACGAGTGGGAGTAACCCATCAGGCGCTGCTCCCTCAGGAGGCAGTGGTACGGGAGGCAGTGGTACAGGAAGTAGTGGTACTGGTTCAACGACAGGAAATGCACCTGCTGGTGGCACTGGGACAGGCAATTCACCCTCTGGCACTGCTTCAGCGGGAACCGTGACCGGGGGTGCGCCGCAACCTGCAACACCGCCTTCAGGCACGCCGCAGGGCACCGGCGCTGTGGGTAGTAGCGGCAATTAGAAGTGTGACATGTAATATGCACCTGAGGTGGTGGCGGGCGATCGTAGCAGGACGCATTATCAAGGCGGTCGGAGGATTTTACACAGTACTGGCCGATGGTCGGATCATCTCCTGTAAGGCTAGGGGAGTTTTCAAAAAACGTGGCATCAAACCTTTGGTGGGAGACCTCGTAGAAGTTGAATTGTCGCAAGGCGACGAGGGTGTGGTAACAGATGTACGTAGCCGAGTAAATCACTTGATTCGACCAGCGATTGCAAATGTTGATCAGGTTCTATTAGTCTCGGCGCTAGTTCAGCCAACCTTCTCTTCATTTCAGTTTGACAAGACGCTGGCTATGATTGAAAGCGCGGGGTTACCTGCAGCGTTGTGTTTTACCAAGATTGACCTTCCGGGTGCCTTAGACGTGTTTGAGAGTGTGAGCCGCGTCTATTCTGGAATCGGGTATCCGGTCTTAGGGTTGAACGTTCGCCAGGGCAGGGGGTTGCCGGAATTGAGAGCAACGCTCGCCGCCAAGATTACCGTGCTGGCAGGTCTTTCTGGAGTTGGAAAATCGACTATACTTCGCTATCTGATCCCGGATACGAACGCGGTCACAGGGTCCGTTAGTCAGAAGGGTCACAGGGGAAGGCAGACGACCACGCATGTAGAATTATTTCCGTTTGGCACAGGGTTTGTCGCGGATACACCTGGATTTTCACAATTTGACTTGGCAGGTGTCGAAGTCAATGACTTAGCATCATGCTTCATCGAGTTTCGCTCCTATGAATCGAAGTGTGAATATCGTGGATGTTTACATGACAAGGATGCAGGGTGTTCCGTGGTCAAAGGTGTGCTTGATGGTGAGATTGTTAAATCGCGATATGACAGCTATTTACAGCTATTAGCAGAACTTCAAGAAGCGAAAGCGAGACGATACTGATGTTTGTACAGGTCGCGCCATCCATTTTATCTGCGGATTTTGCGGCGCTCGGCCACGCGGTCGAAAAGCTAACCCAATCTGGAGCTGACCTGATCCATATCGACGTGATGGATGGACGGTTTGTACCGAATTTGACCATCGGTCCACCCGTTATCGCAGCGCTGAGAAAGCACACAACGCTACCGTTTGATGTGCATCTGATGATTGAAGATCCAGATCGCTCCATAGACCTTTATAGGGATGCTGGCGCAGATATTATCACGGTACATGCTGAAGCGACTCTTCACTTACAGCGCACGCTCTATGCGATTCGGGAGAGCGGTGCACGGGCCGGGTTGGCACTGAGTCCAGCGACCCCGCCGCATATTCTTGATTACGTATTGTCCGACCTGGATATGGTGCTCATTATGACTGTGAATCCAGGGTTCGGAGGTCAGTCATTTCTCCCTAGCATGCTGCATAAGATATCTGCAGTACGAAAAAAGCTGTCCGATGCTGGATATGCTTCAGTACCGATTGAGGTTGATGGTGGAATTCATCCTCATACAGCTGCAAACTGTGTCTCGGCTGGCGCATCGGTCCTTGTCTCCGGGTCGTACTTGTTCGAGAGTCCAAGCATGGCAGATGCGATCAGCACTTTGCGCGGGAAGTAGGCACATAATATAAGCTTTGTGAATATATTAAAGCCATAGAAGCGAACTCTTGAAGATTATACGGCTATGCCGGTAATCATGATAGACTGCATCGTCTTAGTTGATTCGTGGTCGTATGTCGCGCGCCTATGATGTCGTGCTTGAGACCTATGGGAGGGGATCGCGAATGCGGTTTTACACCATCAAATTACCGCGTTTTCTTGGGGGTATTGTGAAGGCGCTGCTCGGGGTGAAGCATCGGTAACCACGCCGACGCGCCCGATAAGCGCAAAAAGCACCCGTTGGGTGCTTTTTTTATCCCTTAGGATCAAAGGGTGAAAGGCAACGTTTCCGATGCGGGTCAGCACTGGCACATCATCAGATAGCGCGTTGAATCTTTCCACCTTTTAGGCAGCGCGTGCAAACGCGGATCTTTTTCACCGTACCGTTTACGTTCGCTCGGACGGATTGCAGATTCGGGAGCCAGCGCCGCTTAGTGAGGACGTGGGAATGACTAACAGCGTTTCCGGTCTGTGGCCCTTTTCCGCACACTTCACAACGTTTCGCCATGCTGTGCACCCCCTTTTAGCAGGATTAACTTAGGAATCATACCACACAGCTGCATCATTGGCAACTACATGTACAGCTGCAGCTAGGCATGTGATCCCTTTCTTTGAGCACACTCCTGTAGTAAACTAAGCTCAGGAATGATGGGTAAGTGTGGAGGTGGGATAATATGCCAACCGTGATGACAACGGATCTTGGTCAAGTCCATATCGCTGATGAAGTAATCGCTACTGTCGCCGGCCTGGCGGCCCTGGACTGCTATGGTTTGGCTGACATGGCGCCACGAAAGGGCATGCGCGATAGCCTATCAGGGTTGCTTGGACGCGAACACCCCGCGCGCGGGGTGGACGTTCGAACGCTTGATGAGCGTGTGGAAGTAGATCTGTCTATCATCGTCAGCTATGGGACGAGAATTCCGGAAGTCGCAGAGAACCTTCGGGAAAAAGTGCGCTATACGCTAAAGGAAACGTTCGGTATAGTAGCCGATAAGGTTAACATCAGCGTCCAAGGTGTCAGAGTGGTTGGAGAACGGTAAGGAGGCACTTCCTGGTGCGGCGAATGGATTTAATGGATAGTCAGGGTTTTTTACGCATGATCAAGGGGGGATATGAGGAGCTTAAAAAGCGTAAGGAAGAAGTTAACGCGCTCAACGTTTTTCCTGTGCCAGACGGCGATACTGGGACCAATATGTTTTCGTCGTACAATGCAGGTCTCGCGCAACTTTCTTCTATGGAGGACGAAACTGACTTAGCCAAGTTGACCGCTGCATTTTCCTCCGGCCTGCTGATGGGCGCGCGTGGAAATTCAGGTGTGATCTTGTCCCAGTTGTTTCGTGGGTTTCAAGTGGTTTTTTCTACAGTGCCGAAAGTCGATCCGAAATTGTTTGCGAATGCCTTAAAGAGCGGCGTAGAAATTGCTTATAAGGCCGTAGCAAGGCCTGTAGAAGGCACGATTCTAACTGTCGCTAGAGAGGCTGCCCATGCGGCTGAAGCCGCGGCGAAGTTAAAAGAAGCTACCTTTGAGTCTGTAATGCGTGCGGCGTTATCGCGCGGTGAACAGGCGCTTTTGCACACGCCGGAACAACTGCCAATATTACGTCAGGCAGGAGTAGTTGACTCTGGCGGACAAGGACTTATTTACATATATCAAGGCTTTTTGCGCGTGGTTTCAGGAGTGGAGTTTGAGATTGAGCCTATGGTCAGCGATTCAAGCCCCGTATCACTTCCCTTTACCTTTGTCTCTAAAGAGGACCATGGAGAAGGGGAGTATGGGTACTGCACGGAATTCATCATTCGGGTAGATCAACCTTCAGATACGCTCGAACAAGCGATCAAAGAGGCTATGGGCGAGTTGGGCGATTCATTGCTGGTGGTTCGAGCGATTGATTTGGTAAAAGTGCACGTGCATACGTTGCATCCTGGCTCTGCGCTTGAACGTGCAATGGATTTTGGATCGCTCACCCGTATCACCATCGACAACAT
>JAKACY010000144.1 GCA_021821025.1 Bacillota bacterium
CGCCTGATGCTTTATCAAGCGTCGCTTATGCGACGGACCAGATGGAGTTTATTTTAGCCTCCATCATCGGAGTTGGCGCTTCGGCCACTTATGTTTCCAATGTGCTTGGGTTTTCGCTGGTGGGGACAGGAATTGTCGCGGCGCTCGCGTTTCTGCTGTTTTTAGCTTATCAAAACATCATCAGGCACTACCCGATGGGTGGAGGTGCGTACGCCATCGGACTGCACGATCTTGGGCGCTTTTGGGGCTTGTCTGCAGCCTCTACATTGATCGTGGGTTATACACTCACCGTGGCCGTGTCGATCGCCTCCGGTGTGGATGCTATCGCGCCTTTTATTCCGTTTGTCATGCAGCACAAACTTCTGTTTAATGTGATCTTGACACTGTTTATTATGGTGATCAACTTGCGCGGTACGGGTGAATCGGCCGCCATCTTTGTCCCTTTTACGTATCTCTTTATCCTCAGCATCCTCGTTCTCGGAGGAGCCGGCGTTATTAATGGCCTACTTCATCCAAACCGCATCCATGTGCCGAGCTTTTCCGGTATGCAAGCAGTTAGTGGGATGTCGATGTTTTTATTCTTGCGCATGTTCGCCAACGGTTGCAGCGCGCTGACCGGTATTGAGGCGGTATCCAACTCGGTTCCGATCTTTAAGGAACCCTCTGCCAAGCGAGCGCAAAGATTGCTGCTCACGCTAGTCGGGACACTTAGCGTACTGTTTTTTATCGTATCAAGCCTAGCGTTGATTCACGGGCTTCGCTATAATCCTGACCTTCCTCTCATTCAACAAGAATCCATCATGGTTTTTGGTCTTGATGGGCTGGGATATGTGCTGAGTTTCATCATATCGCTTGCTACCATGGCGATTCTGATCATCGCGGCCAACACTGCATTTACCGGATGCCCTGCGCTGTGGTCATCGATGGCTTACGACGGATTTATGCCCAGGTGGATCCTACATAAAGGTGATCGGTTGGTATATAGTAACGGAATTTTCTTTTTAACGTTCATCTCGCTTTTGTTGACGCTGATCTTTGACGCGAAGATCGGGAGCTTGATCGCGCTGTACGGCGTGTCGGTGTTTTATACGTTCACAGTATCTCAGCTTGGCATGGTTGTGCGCCTGTTTCGAGAGCGTGGTCGCAATTGGGTGCCTTCTGCCGTCGGCAGCGTCATAGGGCTCGTTCTCACTGCGGCAGCGTGTGTGATTTTTGGGCTGACGCGGTTTTTCGATGGCGCTTGGGTGGTGCTAGTCAGCGTGCCACTGATGGTGTTTACATTTAATAAGATTAAAAACCACTACGATAAGATCAAGGTTGATCTGAAGTACAATTTTGATGAACCATTTTATAAGGATGATCCTGGACTGACGATCGTTCCCATCGCGTCTGTCAATAAGGCGTCTGTCGCAGCGTTGCAGTATGCCGTCGCTCATTTTGACAATGTGATCGCGGTGCATGTGGTAACAGCCGACAGTGAAGAGGGCATGAAGAAGGCTACCTTAAAGATTGAGAGCGACTGGGAAAAGCTGAACTCAGGCATCCGGCTCGTGATCATGCACTCCCAATACCGCTCGGTGGCCAAGCGCCTGCAGCGCTTCGTCGAATATGAGCTTACTCAGTATGACTCGTCACACCTTACGATCGTGATTCCACAATTTTTGACGAGCCACTGGTGGCATTCTCTGCTTCACAACAAGACAGGCAGCTTACTCTTGGGATGGCTAGTTTTCAATAAATCTGTGAAGGTCATCACGGTCCCATTTCGATTATCTCGATAAAATCTATTCAATTTTACAATTTACTAACTTTTCCTCATCCAATGATTACCGATTCGCTACAATCCATTCACAATTGATCGGTAATATAGCGGTAGCGGGTCAATCATGGGGAGGAATTAGGAAATATGTCTATCAGTAAGCGCATGTTAGCTGGTTTGGGCTTAGCTGGAATTGCGGCTGTGGCTGTGACATCACTAAATGGCTTGCCGGCGGCTCAGGCTGCAGCAAAGCCGCGACAACTTATTTTCTATTCTGCGCAAGGATACGATCAGGCGATGGCAACCGCATTTCAAAAGAAAACGGGTATCATCGTCAAACTCGATGACGACTCGACTGGCAACATCGTCGCGCGCATGGAGGCCGAGCGTTCGAACCCGCACTGGGACGTGGCGTGGTTTGACGGCGACTCGACGATGCAGGCCTTAGACAACGAGGGTATGCTGCTGCGCGGGTTTGTCCCGAATGACGTGTCTAACTATATCCCGCTCGGTCGCAGCCTGATCGCACCGGATCGCTCCTACTATCCGACTGGCGTGACCGCAGCCGCTGCCATGGCGTACAACACGAGGCAGGTTCCGGCAAAGGATGCGCCTAAGACATGGGCAGACCTTCTTAAACCAGAGTTTCGCCATGCGGTTGCGATGAACGACCCGAGCATCTCTGGCCCCACATTTCCATTCGTGGCGGGCATCATGCAACAAATGGGCCGCAAAAACGGCCAAAACTACTTCCAAAAGCTAAAAGCGAACGGGCTCCGTATCTTCCAAACTAACGATAATACGCTAAGTGCACTCTTAGCAGGTCAAGAAAAGGTCATCATGATTCAAGATTCCGCGCTGACAAACGCTAAAGTAAAAGGTGAGCCGATCAAGATCGTGTACCCGAAAAGTGGCGTTTATACGCTGCCAGGCGTGATTGCGATCGATAAGCACGCCCCGGATATGGCGGCAGCCAAAGAATTCGTCGAATTCGTCCTGTCGCAAGAAGGACAGCGTGTGATGCTGAACCCGGCAAACGGCGGTGGGGATTCGTACTTCAATCCAGTGATCAAGGGTATGAAACCTGACGCTGCGAGGCAGCAAACGGGCATTCACTGGTATCGCGTCAATCCGCTGACAGCCGCGCACCAAGAAAATTCGATCAAACAGTGGTTCAATGAAAATATCACTCACTAAACGCCCGTTTCTTACGCTGACGCGTGGGTTCGAAGGCCTTGTGAGTGTGGTGATTCTCTGCGTGCTCATCGTTTATCCGTTGGGCACGCTCCTCATTCAGACGGTCTTCCCGCATATTTTTGATTATCATATGAGCTGGCGACTGAGCTTTAGGCCGCTGCAGGAAGTCTTTCAGAATTCTGGCAATCTCGCTGCGGTATTCAACTCTTTGTGGATCGGCGTTATGGCGGCAATTTTCGCAACGATACTTGGTACGATCACAGCGTTCGGTACAGTGTTTTCGCCTAAAGGCCTGGCTCGCTTGATTCACGCCTTGACATGGGTGATCTTTTTCACGCCGTCTTACGTGATCGCGCAGGGTTGGCTGATCTTGTTGCAAGATGGTGGGATTTTGTCGCAACTGTTGAATCTTCCGATGGGATGGTCCCAGTGGTTTTTCACGCCCATGGGGTTGGTTATGGTGATGGGATTGCGCTATTTTCCATTCGTCCACTTTGCGATGGTTCAGGCGATTGGCCATGTGGGACCGGAACTCATCCGCGCTGCGAGGCTGGCCGGCGCTAAACGCATCCGTCGATTTGTATCGATCTGGTTCCCGCTGCTCGCGCCCGCTTGGATGGCGGGTGCTTCCATCGCATTTGCGGAGGGCTTTGGGGACTTCGGTTTCGCTGCGGCCATCACGCCGCAGATGCAGCTTCCACTTGTCTCATATCAGATCTATTCTGCGCTAAATGAAGCGCCGGTCAGTTACGCTACGGCCGCCGGACTGTCTTTGCTGGTGATCCTGGTGACCGCGCTCGCCTTGTGGCTGCAATTTTTCTTGCTAAGTCGCAGATCTTACGCGACTGTCAGCAGTGCGACCAGAGTCGAGCAGGAGTCGCCACGGCATGTCGGACCGTCCGGATGGGTGAGCCTTATCTTGGCGGGCCTTGCCTTTGTGATGCCTGTCGGCGCCACTTTGATGCAATCACTGTGGAAGACGCAAACGGGCGGGATGGCCTTATCGAATTTTTCACTTGATGCATACCAGTCTATCCTTTCGCCCAGGGGAGATGGGCTTAGTTCGCTCGTGCGATCGTTTTTATATGCGCTTGTGGCTGCGGTCTTTACGTCTTTGTTGGCACTTTTTATCGCGTCGCAGATGACATTTAATAAGACGCCAGCCGCAAAATTCGCGAACCTTCTGACGATGGCAACGATTGCGGTCCCGGGTGTGGTGCTCGCTGCTGGCTTTGTATTTGCCTGGAATGCGATTTGGTTGATTCCACTTCATCTTGTGCTGTACGGGACGCCGATCTGTTTGGCGCTGGCCTTCATCGCGGGGTCTTTGCCGTATGCGATTCGGCTGCAACTCGGCGCGATGAGTCAGCTTTCGCCGAACCTCTTGATGGCGGCGCGTACACTTGGCGCTAAACGATTGACGGTAATTTGGCGGATCGTGTTGCCTTTGGTCCGGGAAACGGCCATCTCGACCTTTCTCATGACGTTTACCGGAACGATCTTTGAATTGCCGGCGGCGTCACTGCTTTATCCGGCTGGCGCACCACCATTTGCCGTGGATATTGCATCGAAGTTTAACGCCTTCTTGTGGTCACAAGGTGCTGCGATGACCATCATGGGGCTAATCGTTGTGCTAGGTTCGTATGGTTTTGGAACGATGTTGCTGCGAAGGGGTCTGTCGATTCACAGGCAGGTGCCTGATGTGGGTGCAGTTTTGCAGTCCATGGAGGGAAGAAATGTATATTCGTGTAACGAATGTGGTTAAAAAATACGCGGCACGCCGTGCGCTGGATGACATCTCATTTTCCGTACAAAAGGGGCAATTCGTCGCGCTACTTGGACCATCTGGCTGCGGGAAAACGACTCTGCTGCAGGCTCTGGCGGGGTTTGTGGATCTGGATGATGGGAAAATTGAGCGCGACAGCGTAGTGATCTCCGCTAAAGGATACACCATGCCACCTGAAGAGCGGCGGATCGGGATGGTCTTTCAGGACTTTGCGTTATGGCCGCATATGACTGTGTTTGATAACGTCGCATTTGGCCTCAAAATGCAACGCGTCATCAAGGCAGACATCCTGCGGCGCGTAGGTGAGGTATTAGAGACGGTACATATGACCGGTTACGAGCGTTATTTTCCGCATCAATTGTCGGGTGGTCAAAAGCAGCGGATCGCGATCGCTCGTGCGCTTGCCCCATCGCCGGAGGTGCTGCTGATGGATGAGCCGTTGTCGAGCCTTGACGCAAAACTACGTGAGGAGATGCGCTGGGAGATCCTGCGCATCGTGCATGAGGCGGACATCACGACCATCTATGTGACGCATGACCAGATGGAAGCGCTCAGCATGGCAGATCACATCGTGGTGATGAATCAAGGCAAGGTGGAACAAGAGGGCAGTGCACCGCAGTTGTACCACGAGCCTGCGAGCGTGTTCGCGGCAGATTTCTTAGGTGCGTCCAACTTGTGGCCGGGCGTGGTAGTTGCCCAAAGTGGCGATGTGGCGACAGTGGACTGCGGTGGCGTGGCTGTGGAAATTGTCTCGCATGCAGCTATACATACGCATGTGACGGTGATGATTCGACCGACTGACATCGTAGCCTGGAAGTGTGAGGCCAGTGGGACCGAAAGTAACCACCATGGGCTTGACTGGCATGGCACAACGAGTGGTACCCTGAGAGATGGGTTTGGCGTCGATGCGGTAAGTGGCTGGGGGACTTCCAGGTTTGGATATGGTGCCGGTGGCCGCATGGTGAGCGGATTAATTTCGCCCGCGTATATTAAGCGTCGTGCATTTTTGGGCTCCGTTTGGCAGTATTACATGGTGATGAAAAATAATCCACATCTTACGCTCGAGGTGCGACATAATGAAGAGTGGTATGTCGGCGATAGCCTGAAGGTGATGGTTCCGCGTGATCGTTGCCATGCACTTGGCGCAGTGGAAGGCTCAGCCCAATGTTCAGAGATAATCGGCTGAATGTATTTTTAAGTGCTGTGAAAGAGGGGGTGATCCGCGCGACACCGCTTGGGGTTCATGTTAAAAGTTGTCGCGATTTGTCGATTGTGCAGATATCCGGCGATGACTGGTTGATTGTCGCCTGCGATTCACTGGGTGGAATCGGGCCGAAAATTTATGATTCGCATAAAGCGGAGCCCAATGTCGTAGGACATTTTGCACTTCGTGTGCCGCTGATGGAGGTCTTGGCGAGCGGCGCTTCACCATTTTTAGTGATCGACACGCTGAGCATCGAATCAGGAGAAGTCAGCCACAAGATTCTTCAAGGTATGAAAGACTTGCTGCAGAGCCTGAGGCTTTTGGAGCAGATCCATTTTAACGGAAGCACGGAGGACAATGTGCAAACTGTGCAAACGGGACTTGGCGTCACCGTGCTCGGCCATGCACGCGGAGGTCAACTGAAAGTAGGCGTGTCATCGGCTGGGCAGGTGTTAGCGGTAGCTGGAACGCCCAAAAGTGCGCCCAATGATCAGGTTATGCCTGGTGACCCAGAGATTTTGGACCTCCGAGATCTCATCATACTGCGGAACCATCCTGAGGTGTTTGATATTGTGCCGGTCGGATCGCACGGGATTTTCTATGAGGCGCAGCAGTTAGCATCGTCTGTATCGCTATCATTCACAATATCGGCGTCGGGGACATCTGGGGTATCGAAGGGACTTGAGACATGGCTACAGCAATCCGCGGGGCCTAGCACGTGCGCAGTATTTTCCTGCAGCCGAGGGGT
>JAKACY010000145.1 GCA_021821025.1 Bacillota bacterium
ACTAAAACAACTTTGGGCTGAGTCTTTAAAGTTCCCAAAGTTCCAGCATCGGCGAGCATCTGGCACACGGCTTCTACGCTGACCTGCCGCTTGCTCGAAGCTAGCACAAACCCGATGTAGTCCGCCCCAAGCTCCATTGCAACGCGTACATCTTGCGTAGACATCAATCCACATAGTTTTATTTTCGTCATCACGACTCAACACCCGTTAAAAGTGATCGGATGCCTGATTCGACACGCTGCAACCCGAATCTCATCAGCGTTTCTCCGACCAATATTGCGCGCGCTCCTGCTTTTTTTACGCGGAGCACATCGGTATGCGACGCGATGCCGCTTTCACTGACTAACACCACATCTTGCGGCACGGCTTTCGCGACTTGTTCTGTGACTGACAAATCGACCGCAAACGTGTGCAAATTGCGATTGTTGACACCGATCAAAGTAGGTCGCAACGGTTCGACTCGCCGCCACTCTTCTACAGAATGCACTTCGATCAGGACATCTAGTGACAGACTGCTAGCCGTATGGTAGAGATGCGAGAGCATATCGTCAGATAGCGCCGCTGCGATCAAAAGAATGGCGTCCGCTCCGATCGCCCTCGCTTCGTATACTTGTATCTCATCTATGATAAAATCCTTGCGCAGGATTGGCAAGGATGTCTGTGCCGCCACACTTTTCAGTACATACGTAGATCCCTGAAAATACGTTTGATCCGTGAGAACGGATATCGCGGCCGCTCCTGCCCGTTCATATAAAGCCGCCATTTCTCTTGGCCGAAAATCAGGCTCGATCACACCTTTTGACGGGGACGCCTTTTTGATTTCCGCGATCAACCCGATAGGGCCGTGATCGATCAAGGACCTTATAAAAGGGCGTGGCTGCGGCAAGGCCGCGATCTCATCTATAAAACGGGAACGCTCTTCCGACGTTAGGCGCGCCACTTCCTCACGCTTCGTTGCGATAATCTGATCTAGGATGGTCACGCGCTCTCTCCTTCCGAAGATTCACGGCTAAACTCTATGATGGATTGCAACTTTCTCATAACCGTTCCATCGTCGATCAGCTTTTCGGCCAAGCGTGCCCCTTCTGCTAAAGATTGTACCATGCCCGCCACATAGAAACCTGCGGCCGCATTCATCACGACGACATCACGTCGCGGACCTTTTTCGCCTGCAACGATGGCGCGAATGATCTGCGCGTTGACATCCGCCTCTGCACCCTTGATGGCTGTAAGCGGCGCTGGACTCAGTCCGAAGTCTTGTGGCGTGATGGTATATCTCTGCACTTGGCCATCTTTTACTTCAAATGCATGTGTGGCGTCTGCGATCGATATCTCGTCTAATCCGTCCGCTGAATGAATGACCAACGCCCGGGCGCATCCGAGCGACGCCAATACACTGGCCATCTTTTCTGCAACCACGATACTAGATGTGCCAAGCACTTGGCGTTTGGGTGCCGCAGGATTGGTTAGCGGGCCTAAGATGTTAAACATGGTTCGAAAGCCGAGTTCCTTTCGAATCGGCGCCACATACCTCATCGCGGGGTGATAGACTTGCGCAAACAGGAAACAGAATCCAGTTTCCTCAAGGCACCGTACAGCTTGTTCTGGTGTCAACTCGATGTCTATGCCAAGTGCGGCAAGCACATCGGCGCTGCCTGTCAGACTAGATGCTGCGCGATTGCCGTGCTTAGCAACTTTAATGCCACCCGCTGCGAGCACAAAAGCCGCGGCAGTCGAGATGTTGAATGTTCCCGAGTGATCCCCGCCAGTACCACAAGTGTCAATGAGTTTGTCGTCTGCAACACCGAGAGATAACGCATGTGAACGCATAGCCCGAGCACTGCCTGTCAATTCTTCGATGGTTTCGCCTTTACTCTGAAGCAAAGTCAGATAAGCAGCGATTTGTGCAGGGCTTGCGCTGCCTTCCATCATGGCGTGCATCGCATCTTCTGCCATCTGCTCCGTTAGATTCTCTTTGCGCGAAAGTGCGAGTAATATATCTTTCATCTCTTATCTCCCCCTTAATATGTGCCGCACAAAACAAAGGAACCAGGGTTTTCATCCCCTGGTTCCCACAAACGCCGCTGTTTTTAAGGTAAGAGTTCACCTGGCATCGAACATCGTTCGATGGCTTCATATGCTTAGTGACTCAGCTCAACTCAGCTACGCTCACGACCAGGGCCTGCGCCCATCTCTCACAAAGCATGCCGCGCCCACTCTTGGGCTACGCGCAATCCCATGTGCAATATGTCGCAACATATGCACATAGTAAACTTCGTTACATGCATCCTAACATGACTTGATCAGATGGTCAATATGCGAAAAACGTCCGCTTCATCCACATCTTTCATGATTTGAACCTGACCGATTTGCGTTGGCAATACAAAGGAAAGACTGCGCCGCACCGCTTTTTTATCATGGCGCATCCATTCGATCACCCGCTCGATCTGATCGTCGTTTCGCAGCTTGGTTGGAAGCTTGGTCGGAAGCTTGGCTCGTTCCAGTAGAGTGATAAGTCTAGACTCAGTGTCAGGTTTGGCGAGCCCTAATGCAATTGCCAGACGAGTTTCAAACACCATGCCAATCGCGACCGCTTCGCCATGCGATACCTCTCCATCCATCAATGCTTCCACAGCATGGCCGATGGTGTGCCCAAAGTTTAAGATGGCACGCAAACCGTGCTCCCGCTCATCCACACTGACGATTTGCGTCTTCACGCTGCACGAACGATATAAGAGTTCGGATAGAAGATCGGAAGAGTTGTATAAGAGTTCATCCACATGCTGCTCCAAAAACGCAAACAACGCGACGTTTTGAATCACACCATGTTTGATCGCCTCAGCCAATCCACCTGAGCGTTCTCTTAGTGGTAATGAGCGAAGCGTAAATGCATCGTACAAAACGAGGCTTGGCGCATGAAATGCGCCTACCAGATTTTTCCCTTCTGGGATGTCAATAGCGACTTTGCCGCCGATGCTCGCATCATGCGCCAGAAGCGTCGTCGGAATTTGAATAAACCGCACACCACGCATATAGGTCGCGGCGGCAAACCCCGTCAGATCGCCGACCACTCCACCGCCTAAAGCGATAACTACGGCGTTTCGGTCTAATCCGTGCTCGATAAATGCCGAATAAAGGCGCATGGCCTGTTCTATCGACTTGGATGATTCCCCGGATGGAACCGAGATGCTTCCGACTGCTCCGAACACTTCAGTGAGCGACTCAATTACCACATTGGGGTAGCCAAACTGTGCTAAAACCTCATCGTATACGACAAATACGGGCACGGCGGTGGACCCGATCGCATCAGCCACATACTTCCCTGCTCTTTGTAGTAGATCGCTGCCGATGACGACCTGGTACGAATGAGTGGCTGACGGCACGTCGAGGATCTTTACGTCATCCTGCCTGGAAGTGACCGCAACGTCTTCTGAGACAAAGTCGCCTGGCATCAAGCCATGTGGGATCGAATCACCTGCCATCAGGATCGCTCCTTTATGCGAGCCATATAGCTGTCAAAATTGTGCTTCATTTCACCTAAAGAATCTCCGCCGAATTTCTCCACGAATGCTTCCGCGAGCACCCATGCCACGGCATTTTCCCCGACAACAGCTGCTGCCGGCGCTGCACACGCATCAGATCTTTCAATCGCAGCCAGGTAGGTCTCTTTGGTGACCATATCGACGCTTGGCAACGGATGATAAAGCGTGGGGATAGGTTTCATCGCCGCGCGTACGACGATCGGTTCGCCGTTTGAGATGCCACCTTCAACCCCACCGGCCCCGTTCGTATTGCGATAAAATCCCTTTTCTTTCGCATAGTAGATCGCATCGTGTACATCGGATCCGTTGCGAAAAGCTGCCTCAAAACCGAGCCCGATTTCCACTCCTTTGATCGCCTGTACGCCCATCAACATACCGGCCAGACGGCTGTCCAGACGCCGATCCGGCATGGCATAACTCCCTAATCCGACGGGCACTCCCGTGATGATGATCTCAAAAATTCCACCGAGCGTATTACCATCTTCCTTAGCTTGATCGATCGCCTGGATCATCGCCTTTTCAGCATCTGGATCTGCTGTTCGAACGGGAGACGCCTCTGCGCGGCGGGCTATCTCTTCATATGACAAGGTCGCCAACGCATCTTGTGATACTTTGTGCGGGCCAATTTGCACGATGTGTGAAGAAAGCGAAATCCCAAACTGCGACAAAAGTTGCCGCACGATGGCGCCGACTGCCACCAACGTAGCGGTATTGCGCGCACTCGCCCGTTCGAGCGCATCTCGGACATCACTCAAGTCGTATTTTAAACTCCCGGGTAGATCCGCGTGACCTGGGCGCGGTTTCGTGATCACTGCCAAATCTTCGGGTGCGTCGTCATAAGGAGACATCCGCGCTGTCCAGTTTTTGTAATCACGATTTGCGATGGTAAATGCGAGCGGAGTCCCAAGCGTTTTTTTAAACCTTACGCCAGACAGAATGTCGATTTGATCGGATTCGATTTTCATCCGGTAACCGCGACCGTGCCCCTGTTGCCTGCGCCACAACTGATGGTTCACGGCAGCGACGTCAATCGGCAACTGCGCAGGTAACCCCTCGATGATTCCTGCCAATGATGGACCATGGGATTCCCCTGAGGTCAAATACCTTAACATGCCATCCCTCCTCGTACATCTTGTTCGCTTTACATAGTTTGTTACAAGATATCACAGGATCGCCCCGTCTGTCAGCGCACCGACGATTAAAGTCAGGGTATTCGTCACGTCTGATAAAGAAACCATGCAAGATGGTGTGCCGATATAGCGTGCGCCAATCGATACGCCGCATGTCGGGACACCTTCGCCGCTGATCAGTGTAGTCCCAGCTTCGCTTTTTGCTTTTGGCGCCACCTCGATCTGATAAGCAATCCCATGCTTCTCGGCGATGGCCGCTATCTTTCGAACGAGAGTCGGCGCCACGACCACATTGCCATCAAGCGCTTTGATCGCAGGTCCTTTCCCCAATTCAACCGAGATGTGCTCAGCCTTTGGCGTGTCTCCCGCAGGCGTCACATCGACAGCGATGGCAAGATCGGGTTTGATGCGGTAAGCAGCCACTTTCGCGCCCCTTGATCCGACCTGATGTTGCGCGGTAAATACAGCTATAATCGTATGCGTAGACTTCGCTGCCTTGAGCGCTTCGATCAGAACTGCACACGCCGCACGCGCATCAAGCGCATGACCGACGATGATATCATCGTCAAGATCCTCAAAAGGACCGGACCACGTGGCTACATCCCCGATCGCAACGCCTTGAACCTTGTGTTCCGCTGCGCAGCCGACATCCACAAACAGGTGGCGAAATGCGATATCCTTATCTTCTACGTGCGACTCAACACCGATGACACCCTTGATACCCGTACGTCCAAAAACAACTCTGGCGCCAATCATATCCGATGCTTTGAGATTGCCCAGTGGTTCGACGCGCAACCACCCCTGCTCATCTTTATCTACGACGACGACGCCTGGTTCATCCATGTGCGTTACGAGCATGATCGTCTTGCCGTCGCCGGCTGTTTTCGGCTTTTTTACAGCAATTAGATTGCCAAGGACATCGGTAGACACCTCTGTTACATAAGGCGTTACGAGTTCCTGGATCATCTCACGGATGCGATCTTCTTGTCCCGGGCCAGACGGTGCTGCATTTAACTTCGATATAAGCTCTTTCATCCATCACAGACCTTCCTTAAAGGGAAAATTCCCTGTCTTCTATACTTTTTATGACCGCAGACACAAGCTCGATCGCATGTGCAAAATCGTCGAGGCTGATGATTTGCGCAGGCGCGTGGATGTAGCGTGTCGGAATGCTGATTGCTGCACTGACGATCCCCTCACCCGTCAAGTGAATGGCTCCGACGTCGTTAGACCCGCCGACGACGCGCCGAAGTTGAATCGGAATTTCATGATCCTCTGCCACTTTTAAGATGTGGCGTGAAAGTTTCGGATGCGCGATGGTTCTGCGGTCTATCACGGAAAGAGCCGGACCTGCTCCTAAGAGTGTGGATTGTCCAAAGGAAGGCGTGTCCACTACATCAAAACAAACCGTTCCTTCTATGACGAGTGCGATGTCAGGCTTCACCCGATAGGCCACAGGACCAGCGCCTCGCAGTCCGATTTCCTCTTGTACGGTGAATACGAATACCACCGGCAGATCAAATGACTTTTTCATTACTTCGAGCAAGACCGCACAACCGACGCGGTCATCGAACGATTTGGCTTTAGCGCGGCGGTCGCCGATTTCTTCATAGGTTGTCGTAAATACCGCGATATCCCCGATCGCGACGTGCCGCGATGCTTCTTCCTTAGAGCTTGCACCGATATCGATGAAAAGCTGTTCGAGCTCTAGTGGGTGTTTTCTTTCATCTGGCTTTTGCAGGTGCACGGCCTTCGAACCAATCACGCCAGGGAGCCTTTTGTCGCCAACGTACACAGTTTTAGCCACCAGGATGCGCAAGTCCACACCGCCGATTGGACGAAAACGAAGCAGACCGCTGTCTTCGATGCCGACGATCATCAGCCCTACCTCATCCATGTGCGCCGCAAGCATCACCTTCGGGCCCTTTTTGTGCATGTTAGTTTCCACGATGAGCGATCCGAGCGCGTCCGTATAGATCT
>JAKACY010000006.1 GCA_021821025.1 Bacillota bacterium
GGTCGCAGCTTTGGAAAATCGCGTCAATACGCTTGGTGTTTCGGAGCCCTTGATTGAAGTGGAGGGCACCAACCGTGTGCGCGTGGATTTAGCGGGCAAATTCAATCAGTACCAAGCTCGCAAATTTCTGTCTGCTGAAGCGAATCTTCAGTTCAAGTCGCCTACGGGACAAGTTCTGCTCACAGGCCGCGACCTGGTCGGCGCTCATTATGCGGCGGACCCGAATACCGGAGCCGCGACAGTTGCCGTGCAGTTTAAGGACCCCGCGAAGTTCGCGGCGATCACACAAAAGTATTTGAATCAGCGTGTGTCGATCTGGCTAAACGGCCACATGTTGCAGGATCCCACGATCGATTCGGTGATCCCGAACGGACAGGCTGTCATCTCGGGAAATTTTACGCTGCAAAGCGCGACCAACTTGGCCAATCTACTGAAAGCCGGAGCATTGCCATTTCCGCTGCATGAGCTGTCTTCGATGAGTGTCGGACCCACGTTGGGGCAGGCAGCACTACACGCAACGCTGTTCGCAGGTGCGCTCGCGGTGATTTTGATTTTCATCTTCATGATCTTGATGTATCGATTGCCTGGATTAATTGCAGTTTTGGCATTGGTTGCATATAGCTACGTGCTTATCGCTGTCTTTGCAGGGTTCCCGATCACGCTGACGCTTACTGGGCTTGCGGCGCTGGTGCTCGGAATCGGTATGGCGGTTGACGCGAATATCATTACATATGAGCGGATTAAAGATGAATTGCGAAACGGTAAATCGCTGCAGTCGTCCGTAGTTGCAGGTCAACGTAAAGCGCTGCGCACCATTCTTGACTCGAATGTGACGACATTTATCGCCGGTTGCGTGATGTATGCGTATGGTACGGGCGATGTGCGTGGGTTTGCGGTAGCACTGATCGCGAGTATCATCGTCAGTCTCCTGACCGCAGTGCTGCTTAGCCGGTCACTACTCATCTTGTTGACAAAATCGAGTATCGTGAAGAATCCGTGGCTATTCGGAGCTAAAAGAAAGGCGGAGGCAGCTCGATGAGATTTGCTATTGTGTCGCGCCGCAAGTGGTTTTTCTTACTGTCCGGGACTATCACGGTCGCTGGACTCATCGTCGTGCTGTTATTTGGTCTTAATCTAGGTACGGATTTTAAGCCGGGTTCGCGCGTGCAGATCGAACTCAATCAGCACTTTCATTCGGCACAGGTTGCAAAAGCTTTCGCTAGGGCAAAGCTTGGGCTTGGCCCGGATGCCATCACGGCCGCTGGCACGACAAACGAGATGGCGGTCGTGCGGCTCGCATACCCTCTTACGGCGCTTCAGGAATTACAACTGGATCAAGCGATTAAACACTACTTCCCGAAGGCTAAGGGATCCGAAGTGAACTCGGTCAGCCCTGTGATCGCGCAGCAACAGTCTCAGACCGCGGTCTGGGCGGTTATTTTCGCGTCGGTCGGCATCGTGATCTATGTGGCGATTCGTTTTGAGTACCGCTTTGCAGTCGCTGGTATCATCGCACTTTTGCACGATGCATTTATCGTCATTTCGGTTTTTGCCCTGTTGCGGATACAAGTCGACTTGCCGTTTATTGCTGCCGTCCTGACGATCGTGGGGTACTCGATCAATGATACGATCGTCATTTTCGATCGCATCCGGGAAAACCTTAAAGCGGAAAAAGTCAAGACACAGCATGAGCTAGAGGCGCTCGTGGATGGATCTCTCTGGCAAACGATGGCGCGTTCGATCAACACGGTACTGACCGTTTTGTTTGCGGCTACTACTCTCTATTTTTTTGGTGGAGACCCGATTCACAACTTTTGCTTCGCGCTCTTGGTGGGACTGATTAGCGGGGCGTATTCATCTATATTCATTGCGAGTCCGATCTGGGTGGTATGGCGCGGACGTAGCTTGAGCAAGACTAAGAAAAAGTCTGGGGTAAGTACTGCCTGATCACTGAATGGCAACATATCGTTTCAGTATGATATTGGCCCGGCTTTATTTGTGAGCCGGGACTATTTATTTTTATGGAAGTTGGTGGGCAGGTGGGGGAGTCGATGTCCGATGAACAGGTAGAGCGCAAGAAATCTCGCCTATCAAATATCAGTATTGGCATCAACATCGTGCTCACGGTTTTGAAATCTATCGTCGGCATAGTGGCGCATAGTGATGCCCTCTTGGCTGACGCGGCTCACAGTCTGGCGGATGTGGCAGGTTCGATTGCCGTCATGATCGGCCTTCGCGTCGCTCGGCGGCCCCCTGATGCCAATCACCCATATGGGCATGGCAAGGCAGAAGTGATTGCAGCCAGCTTAGTCGCGATTCTGCTTGTACTAGCTGGCTTGGAAGTCGTATTCTCATCCATTCGCCAGTTTTTTAGCGCGCTTCAGCCTCCGGATACTGCAGCATTCTATACCGCACTATTTGCGATCGTCGTAAAGGAAATCATCTATCGCTATCAAATTCACATCGGGAAGATAATTAATTCACCCGCACTAATCGCAGGCGCACAGGACCACCGATCCGATGTCTACGCGTCGATTGCAGCAGCTGTCGGAATAGGTCTTGCTATTTTTGGATTTCGGACCCATCGACCCTTATTTTTGTACGCGGACCCACTCGCGGGCTTAATCGTCGCCATTGTCGTTGTACGGGTCGGATACCGCTTGGCTAAGGAATCATTTACCACCTTGATGGATCAGGTGCTCGATGCGGCAACCACGGAGGAGATATCTCAGCGCATCCAAAGCGTCAGGGGTGTTCAAAGGGTAGATGATTTGCGTGTGCGCAGTAACGGGTCTTACTGGGTGGTCGACGTCAAGGTCAGTGTGGACCCAGAGATCACAGTCCTGCAAGGTCATGCAATCGGCAAAGCGGTCAAAGCCAGTTTAACAAAAGACTTCGGGCAAATTTATGATGTTCTGGTCCATATCAATCCGTTTCATGACCATGGTTAAAAATGTATATTTGATTGCGGCCTTTGTTTTGTGTACGTATAATGAGACTATATACCACGTTATCGGTTCAATAGTAGAGGAGATATTATGATGGACCTGCGCAATTTGATTCGTGTAATCAATGACTTCCCTGAACCTGGTATCAGTTTTAAAGACATCACGACACTTCTGCGAGATGCTGAGGGGTTTCGCGTTGCGATTGACCAATTAGTTGATTATGGAAAAATGCGTCAGGTGGATCTTGTGGTGGGCCCTGAAGCGCGCGGCTTTGTGATTGGAGCTCCACTTGCTTATGCCCTCGGTGTTGGGTTCGTCCCAATTAGGAAACCTGGGAAACTACCGGCGGAAACGATGCGCAAAGAGTACTCCTTAGAATACGGAAAAGACGCCCTGGAGATGCATCGAGATGCGATTCAGCCCGGCGAGCGAGTACTGATCGTAGATGACCTACTTGCAACCGGAGGGACGATTCGCTCATCGGTTGATCTTGTAGAACAGTTAGGTGGAGTAGTCGCTGGGATCTGCTTTTTAATCGAGATATCATCTTTAAATGGTCGCAGCAAACTTTCTTCATATGATGTTCATACAGTGATTCAGTATGACTGAGATCAGTGGTTTAGAGGAGGGGGTGATTGAACATGGATGCGGAACTCGAAAAGGTGCAGGGAGATCACGAACATGAGCAACACCCCGAATTAGAACGACTGTTTGTTAAAGCACCCTACGTTATTGAAAATGACAAGGAGCTATTGCGCCGAGCATATGCCTACGCGGAACTTCACCATCGTGGGCAAAAGCGCAGTTCAGGCCATGATTACATCACGCACCCATTGGCAGTAGCAGAGATTTTGGCAGATTTGCATTTAGATGCAAAAACGCTGGCAGCTGCCTTACTGCATGATGTCGTTGAGGATACAAAGGTCACGGATGAAGAGGTAGCGCGCCAGTTTGGTACGGAGATCGCCAGCCTCGTGGACGGCGTCACAAAATTAAAGCGGCTGAAGTTTGAGTCTCGTGAGCAACAACAGGCAGAGAATTTAAGAAAGATGTTTTTGGCGATGGCTAAAGATGTTCGCGTGGCGCTCATTCGACTGGCAGATAGGCTGCATAACATGCGTACACTTCGCTATCGACCGCCCGAAAAGCAGCGTAAGACTGCGGAAGAAACGATAGAGATCTTCGCGCCGCTCGCTCATCGCCTAGGGATGTCTACGATCAAATGGGAACTTGAAGATTTGTCCTTGCGCTATTTGGATTCGCAGCAGTATTATCGCATCGTGAATTTGATGGCAAAAAAGCGCGAAGAACGAGAGACTTATATTCAGAAGGTTATCGATGACCTGAGGATCAAGTTTTCGGAACTCAGTGTGCGCGCCGAGTTGTCAGGGCGCGCAAAGCATATATACAGCATTTACAGAAAAATGACGGAATTGCATAAAGAGTTTAACGAGATTTATGACCTCTTTGCTGTTCGTGTGATCGTGGAGTCTGTGAAGGATTGCTACGCAGTACTTGGCATTGTCCATACGATGTGGAAGCCCGTTCCTGGACGTTTTAAGGATTATATCGCGATGCCAAAAGCGAATATGTACCAGAGTTTGCATACCACGGTGGTCGGTCCAAGTGGTGAGCCGCTTGAGATTCAGATTCGCACATGGGAGATGCATCGAACAGCAGAGTACGGTATCGCGGCGCACTGGATCTATAAGGAACAAGGTAACACCCGTAAGGAATCAGGGGACAAGAGCGACGCTTTAAGAACGTCCAGTGAAAAGCAAGATCAAACCGCTCAATCGTCGTTCGCGCAGAAATTGTCTTGGTTCCGAGAGGTGCTTGAGTGGCAGCAGGACTATCGCGATGCACAAGAATTCATGGAAACGCTCAAGGTGGACTTTTTTTCCGATGAAGTGTTTGTCTTCACGCCAAAAGGTCAGGTAATTGAACTTCCGGCAGGGTCTTGCCCAATCGATTTTGCCTACCGCATCCACACGGATATCGGAAATCGCTGCGTTGGGGCGAAAGTGAATGGTCGTATTGTGACGCTCGACACGCGGCTTCGTACGGGGGACATTATCGAGATTCTCACATCGAAGCTGTCTTATGGTCCAAGCCAGGACTGGCTAAAAATCGCTCAGACGTCTGCGGCTAGAGCGAAGATTCGGATGTGGTTTAAGCGCGAGCGGCGGGATGAAAATGTCGAAAAAGGCCGAGATCTGATCGAGAAAGAGATCGCTAAGCATAAACTGGACCCGCATACCATGATTGCGACTTATCTGCCGGATACACTCGCGAAGTTTAACTTTGCCAAGCCTGATGATTTGTTGGCAGCGGTTGGTTATGGTGCATTATCGGCCCAGCAGGTCATGACCCGAATTTTCGAACGGATGAAAAGGGATGATCCCCAGGTCGATGCTCTTTCCGCACTTCCCACAGTACCTTTGCGTGAGCGGGACCGCGAGCAAAAAAGAAGGACAATGGGCCCGAAAGGCGGACTTGGCGTTCGAGTCAAGGAAGTCGACAACCTGCTGATACGTTTTTCGAAGTGTTGCAATCCTGTTCCTGGTGACGAAATCATCGGTTTTGTGACGCGTGGCAGAGGCGTGTCCGTACATCGCAAGGACTGCCCCAACGTGCTTGCGATGATCACTGAGGGTAATCGCATGATAGAAGTCGAGTGGGAAGACACCGAAAATCAGTCGTATAACGTGGACATCGAAGTCACGGCGCTCGACCGGCGCGGCTTGATCAACGAAGTGATGAATGCGGTCGTCGAGACCAAGACGGACATCACAGCCGTCACTGGTCGGTCGGATAAGCGTAAAATGGCGACGATTCACCTGACGATCTTGATTCGCAATCTCGATCATTTGCGAACTGTAGTCGAACGGATCAAGAGGGTCAAGGACATCTATGCAGTCAGGCGGTTGATTCAGTAGGAGGGCCTTCTACGACATGAGAGCAGTAGTACAGCGTGTGCGCAGTGCGAAGGTAAGAGTCTCCGGCGAGGTAGTCGGGGAGATCGAACGAGGGCTCTTGGTGCTCGTCGGTATCGCACAAGGGGACGCCGAGCCTGATTTGACTTATATGGTAGATAAGATCGTCAATCTTCGGATCTTTGAAGATGATGACGGAAAAATGAATCTATCACTACTCGATGTCGGTGGTGGGATTCTATGTGTTTCTCAGTTCACACTCTATGGCGATGCGCGAAAGGGCCGACGACCCAACTTTATGGATGCGGCTCGTCCAGAGATCGCCAAACCGCTATATGACCGTTTGACCAGCCTCTTAAGAGATACAGGCATGTATGTTCAAACTGGGCTTTTTGGCGCCATGATGGATGTAGAACTGATCAACGACGGGCCCGTCACCATCTGGCTTGACACAGACCATCTGTAGAGGAGACACCTTATGTTGATTGAGCGGTTTGTCATCAATGACATTTCGACAAACACGTATGTAGTTGGGGCCGACGGTGGTGAAGCGATCATCATCGACCCAAGCTCGACTGATTTGACAGAGGTATTAAATTTCGTTAAAGACAAGTGTTTGCAAATTAAAGCGATCATCAATACGCACTGTCACTTCGATCACGTTCTTGGTAACGAATTTCTCAGAACAGCGCTTGATGTACCGCTTTTCGCTCATGTGTTGGACGAGCCGATCTTGATGAACGCGCCGAATACGGCGCGACGCGTGTTGGGCGAGGAGATATCCGTTCAAAAGGCAGATCGATACCTTCGTGAAGGCGAAGAGGTACCAGTCGGAAGTTTGCGCTTTTCAGTACTTGAGACCCCAGGACACACGCCCGGGGGGATATGCTTATATGAAGCGCACGAACGAATAGTATTTACTGGTGATACACTATTTGCTGGCACTGTCGGTCGTACTGATCTAGCCGGTGGCAATAAAGAGCAACTGCTGCGGTCCCTGCGCGAAAAACTATGGGTACTGCCGGATGACACGATCGTCTATCCTGGCCATGGGGATGACTCTACGATCAGTGATGAACGCATGCATAATCCATGGTTTCATGACATAATTGGGCGCTAAATCGGGCACATGCCAAGGGGCATTTGCGTAGGTTACTGACGAGGTAGCAGTAGAACCTGGAAGGGGAGACCTACGCGTGCATAAAACTCGCATTGGCCATGTAAGAGTCGAGATCGTTTTGACGGATGAGATGCGGCAAAAGCTCATGGAACTGGCCACAGGCAACGCCGCAGTGGTAGAGATTCCACAGACGCTTTTGCAACAGGTTAAAATTCATCACTATGAATCGAACGCATCTCGCCTGCGTGAAGCGCACTTCCGTCAGGTCGCCGTGGATCGTCTAGAACTCGTGTCTGCGCATGCGAACCTGCATATTGGTATGTAATGAATTGCCCGTCAGTACAAAATCAGTACTGGCGGGCAATGCGTGATCGCAGTAAAGGGCATCATTCGATCAGTCCTAAGGCACGGTAATCGGTCATATCCACTATGCCGTCCACGGGAATATTAGCTTTCTGTTCGAACCGTAAAAGAGCATACTCAGTCGCATCGTCGAAGATGCCGTTACATGTACCCTGGTATCGTCCTAGGTACCATAGATACGTTTGGATCAAGAGCACGTCCGAACCTCGGCTTCCTTCCGACAGGGATCGTGGATCTGCATACGGCGTGCCAAGCGGATTGCCTTCGATCAAAACCTTAGTGCCAACCGGTACAAGTGGGTAGAGTTTCTCTACGCTGCGGTTGTTCATGCGAATACAGCCTGAACTTACGCGTCGCCCGATCAAATGGGGTTTGTTGGTGCCGTGTATGCCGTACACTCCCCACGGGACGTTGAGTCCGAGCCACCTCGTTCCGAATCCGCCGCCCCAATCTTTGTGCTTCGTGGCGATTGTCCACTGTCCAATCGGGCTCGGCGTTTCGTCCTTTCCGGGTGCAATATGAAACACCAGTGGCGGTTTTAGAGGCCGTGTCAGCGTGAGGCGCTTGCGATAGATGTCGATCATGATCTGTGTGTTGACGGGATTGCTTGATGCGCATATCGTTTCAAACTGGGCATGAGGCGGCGAATTATACGTGAATCCATATGTTGCGAGCGCTGCAATCAGGGCAGATAGTGCGATCATTTTGATTCCTTTCTTCACAATACTGTGCGAGTACATCAATATCTTTTACCTAGAGCGATTGACTTATGAGGTGTTCCATCAGCAGGATGAAAGATAGGTGGGAAATGGGTGAAATTGATACCGCCCTGGATAGTTGTGAAGATATTTAAGCGATTGCCCGGATGGCTGGCCCAGTGGGTTATTTTCATTCTCAAGAAGAAATTGGTGATCGGTGTGGCCGCAATCGTTGAAGACGACCGCGGTCGATATTTATTTTTGCATCATACCTATCGAAAGAGAAATCCCTGGCGCATTCCTGGCGGCTTAAAGGAAAAGTTCGAAACACCCTTTGCGACAGCGGTTAGGGAAATGTGGGAAGAGGCCAATGTGCAGGTCACACCGATCGCAATCGTTTCGACGCATGAGTTCGCCCATATTATGGATATTGCTGTTTACTGCCGTCTAATCAGTTTCGAACCTTTTAGGCCGAATGCGGAAATTGACGACATAGTGTGGGTGGATTTAAATGATCCACCAATTGAAATACGTCCTGAAGAGCAAAAATTATTGGATGCGGTTGCAAAGTTTAAACGGCTCCTCGCGCCAGAGTTCCGCTAAATCGGTGATTTGCGGCTACTGCGGGTACGTCTCACGCGTGACGTCGCTCTATCCGTCATTATGGCGCTCGACAAAGCCACAGCGGGTTGCACCGCTTTGGCATGCTTTCTCCTTAACCATAAAGTGGCGAGCCAAATCACTACGATCGCAATTCCTCCTGCGATTAGCCACACCATAAGGCGCCTGGAGAACCCTAAAAAGATGAGCGCAGCGCCGAGGTCATACGGCATAATGCCAAGCCCTGTCGTCCAAAGGTATGTAAATGTGGTGACATTCGGTAATAAAGAGCACGCATAGTTGAGCACAACAAATGGTATAAAGGGAATCAGGCGGGACATAAAAAGTCCCCATGCACCATGTCTCGTGATGACCTCGTTCAGTTTTTTCAGATGCTCGTCGGACACAAAGCGCTTGACCGTCCGTTGGCCGAACTTTTTGCCAAATAGAAAGGTCACATATGACCCGAGCATCGCCCCGACCCATACATATAAAATTCCCTTCCACACGCCAAAGATCTGCATATCTACAACCATTAAAAATTCTGCTGGAAACGGTATCACGCAGAGAAGCGCCATCAACACAATCGCAGTGATAATGCCAAACGGCCCCATTCGCCGAATAAATGAAGATGCATCATGTTCGTATCGAAAATAAAGCCACAGTGCAGCGACGCCGATCAGGACAGTAAGTCCCATCCACAACATGGTGCGAAACTTGCCATGCTTATGTTCGTCTTTGACATCCTGCACGAAATATCCCCCCACGTAAGATCGTACATCAAAAGGCTTCCTCGATCTTTGCGAGAGTATACTAAAGCGCCTCAGAATGTCTTTTGCTATGGTTGGGAAACTAGGTGAAGAGGAGGGATTTTCACGATGCACCCAACGATATGGGCGTTGTTGCCGTTTGCGCTGGTTATACCGATTTCAATCATGACGCGCCAGGTGATTCCAGGCTTGGTTGTGGGATTGTTGACCGGCGCGTATCTGATCTCGCACTCACTAATCGGCGGAATTGATGTGTCTTTACAATACCTGTATAAGGAGCTATCTGTAGCCGGAAATCTTCATCTAGTCGTGTTTTTGTATCTCTTCGGCTCGTTCGTGGGCCTTGTTCGCATCACAGGTGGTGTAAGCGGGTTTTCCGAATGGCTAAAACCGCGCATTCAATCGAAAAGGGGTGCATATGCAGTGACGTGGGCATCCGCGATTGCAACCTTTATGGCGCCTGACTTTCGAATCATCACGGTCGCGCCCATCATGCGATCGATGATCAGCCGATTAAACCTGCGTCAAGACCAGATCGCCTATGCCATTGACGTGACGTCTACGCCGCTCATCAGCCTCATTCCAGTTGGGACAGCTTTCGTCGGCTATATGGTAGGACTGATCGCCATCACGACGAAGCACATCGGGGTCAACATTGGGGCGTTTCCACTTTTTCTGCAAACGATTCCTTTGAATTTCTTTTCGATTGCAATCTTGCTGATCGGTGCTTATCTTAGCTTCTTTAGGTGGAGCGGTGAGAAAAATGGGCAGAAAGTTGATCGTACATTCATATCATCTGTGCACAGACACCCGCAGTTTGGCGTAGAGGCAGGGGAGATAGAGCATCAGTCGGACACAACAGATCATGTGCAGGACCCGCTTGAATCCATGAGTCAAAAGGCTTTGCCTCAAGCGCTTCACTTGGTGATCCCGATCATCTTGCTCATCACCTTGACGCTCGTGTTGACATGGTGGAATGGACACTTCACGGCAACGTCCGTCTTTCAGGCCTTCATCAAGGCAGATGCGGCACGCGCCATGCTGCAGGCGATTATGATCACGCTCCTGCTGTCCTCGGTGCTCTATATGGTGCGGCGAGTGCCTATCAGTCGCTTGATGTATGGGGTAGTCGCAGGTGGTAATGAGATGATGCCGGTGATCGTATTGCTTGTATTGGTGTGGGCGGTATCCGGGGTATCAGCTGATCTCGGTTTTTCTCAGTACATCAGCCATTCTCTAGGGAGCTTCGTACCACGCCTGTTGGTTCCGCCAGCGCTATTCTTACTCGGATCGGTAATTTCGTATTTTATTGGATCGTCGTTTGGTACATGGGGGATCTTGATGCCACTGGGGTTTTCGCTCGCCGTTTCGACACACGCCTCACTGCTGCTTACTGCGGCTGCCGTGTTTGCCAGCGGAACGCTTGGGGGATTCGCGTCGCCACTCAGTGACAATACGGTGGCGATGGCGACTGTGATGAAGTTGCCTGTGATGGGATTTGCTCGGTCGCTATTAAAAACGACCCTCATCGCTGGAGGTATCGCAACCGTAGGATACGCAGCGGCGGGGATCGTTATGTGAACACATTAACCGTTAGATTTTGATAAGCGCAGTACCTCAACTTTTTGGGTAAAGGCTCTGTAGCGCAACAACATGGCGACTCGCCACGGGAGAATCATGCCGAAAGCTAAGATGAAAAAGAGCCCACCTGTTTGGGGTATTGTGATAAACCGTTGCAAGTACGTGTGCAGGAACAGCCGCACGATCAGCAAGCCCAACAACACAAGGATGAAGGCAGGGGAACGCTTCAAATAAATGTCGCCATCCTGGCTTTGCATGTGCGATGTTGCAATGAGCGGTAGAGATAGTACGCATCCGGCCAAAAATGCCATTAGCGCGTAGGTCCACGGCATCCGGAAAAGTGGCGAAATAAACATCAAAAACCCTGTGCTCATGCCGATGGGCGGCATGATAATTTTTTTTATAGATGTGGGTTTTTTTGCGGCCTGCAAGCGTATTACAATGACTGCAAGCGCGCCAACTACAATGACGACGGTGCTGAGCACTTCCAGCGTCGATGAAGACATTGGTACACCCCCTTGACAAACATGTCAATGGCACAAAGAGACCATAGTAAATATCCAGTATGAAAACTATCATAACGTATCTGTAGGATTGACTGCAATGTCACTGTGTGGCATATGTTTGCCGTATTTTCCAATCGCCCTGTGATCGTGATATGATTTACTTCGAAGAACTTGATGGATTGAAAAGAGGTTTATATGATGACTGATTATAATGATTTGTTTCTGAGGGCATGCCGCAAAGAAGCGGTAGAGAGGTTTCCTGTCTGGTATATGCGTCAGGCGGGCCGCTATCAGCCGGAGTACCGCGAGATACGCAAACAGTATTCACTTATGGAGATATGCCTTCATCCAGATGTTTGTGCAGAGGTGACTACCTTACCGATCCAACAGCTTGGCGTCGATGCGGCTATCTTATTTTCGGATATCATGGTGCCCGTCGCGGCCATGGGCGTCTCTGTGTCTTTGCAAAAGGATGTGGGGCCAGTGATCGCTAATCCCATTCGTACGATGGATGACGTGGTGGCGCTTCAGGATTTCGATCCTGAGCAAGCACTTCCTTATGTGTTAGAAACGATTCGCATCTTAAAAAGGGACCTCTCGGTTCCTTTGATCGGGTTTGCTGGCGGCCCATTTACGCTCGCCAGCTATATGATAGAAGGCGGACCGTCTCGTCAATATCTGCGAACAAAGCAACTGATGTATGGCGATCGCACATTGTGGATGGCGTTGATGGACAAGCTTGCGGATATGATCATTCGTTACATGAGTGCGCAAGTCGATGCTGGCGCTGCGGCCATACAGATTTTCGACAGCTGGGTGGGCAGCTTGTCACCCGCCGATTTTCGCGAGTATGTCCTTCCAGTGATGCAAAAGATATTTTCTGAGCTACAGGGTGTAAAAGTACCGCGGATCTACTTTGGTGTGGGTACGGGCGAACTGCTCCCGGCGTGGAGAGAAGTGGGAGCGGATGTGGTTGGGGTTGACTGGCGCGTGTCGATCGCAGAGGCCAATCGTCGCCTTGGCGGCACTGTAGCGCTGCAAGGCAATCTAGACCCTGCGGTGTTAGGGGCGCCATGGAGTGAGATCGAGCGTCGCGCGAAAGAGATCATCGACGGGGCTACGCAGGTACCTGGCTTTATTTTTAATCTGGGGCATGGCGTGACACCCGGGGTTGATGTAGATACACTTTCGAAACTTACGGCGTTTGTACATGACTACAGTGAAAAAGTTCTGGAGGTGCACGCGTGATAGATCGGATCGGCGTTTTAGTGCTGGCGTATGGCACGCCAGCATCACTAGATGAGGTGAGCGCGTATTATACGCACATTCGTCACGGTCATCCGCCGACGGCAGAGCAACTCGATAACCTCTTGACGCGCTACCGTGCGATAGGCGGCCTGTCGCCTCTTAATGATATCACCAGGACGCAGGCTGAACTCCTAGAGGAGACGCTGAATCACAGTGGGTATGGGGCGTCATTTGCAATTTATACGGGAATGAAGCACTGTGCACCATTTATCTCTGACGTCCTCAAACAGATGTATGACGACGGGATAAGAAAAGTGGTTGGTATCGTGCTTGCCCCACATTATTCCTCGATGAGCGTCGGAGTTTATATTCATGAGGCACAGGATGCCGCGCGAGAGATCGCGCTAAAAGATATTTCGTTTGTTCATGATTGGTATCTGGAAGACCCCTTTTTAAATGCGTGGGTTGACCGCCTGACTAACACCCGTAATCGCTTCACGCAAGATGAACAGGAACGCTTGAAAGTCGTGTTTTCTGCCCATAGTTTGCCGGAAAGAATCATCCAACAAGGGGATCCATACTTTGATGAGTTGCTTGAAAACAGTCGGATTATAGCTGAGCGAGGCGGTGTGACAGATTGGCAGTTTGCATGGCAGAGTGCAGGACGCACATCGGAAGCGTGGTTAGGGCCAGACATCCTGCAAGTGCTGCGAAGTCTTTACGAGGATGGGTATCGCAGTGTACTATCTTGTCCGATCGGGTTTGTGTCGGACCACTTAGAAGTCTTGTACGATCTGGACATTGAAGCCAAAAAAGTCGCAGAAGAGCTTGGGATTCACTTCGAGCGCGCCCCGTCTCTAAACGCGGACGAGCACTTGATACAGGCGCTTAAAAACGCTGTCCTATCCAACCTTGAGCACAGGGATGAGGGATAATGCGCTACAAATCGAATCGGGTAAAACAAGGCTGGCGTTCGGAAAATGGCGCCAGCCTTGTTTTAAAATAACCTTATAGGATAGAAATGGTGACTGCGGTAACGACTATAGCTGCTAGAACGATCAAGCCAGCCCACATCTTCTCGCGTGAATCCATACAAACCCTCCGTCAATTCTCAGTTGCTTGCATTGTAACACAAGCCCCACCGTGGATCCTTGCGTATTCTTGACTGTTATTCGTCATTTTCATGCCGTAGCAGGTCCTGAGTCGACCGTCACTATAGTGCCGACTGGAACTTTTTCGTATACCTGCTTGGCGATGTAAGGTGGTAGCTCGACGCATCCGGCGCTCTCAGGGAAGCCGTAATGCCTACGAACATAGCCGTGAACGGCATAGCCACCTGAGTAAAAATACATGATCCACGGCACGCCAGGATCATCGTAGTAGGTGCCGTTTGGATTTTTTCCGGTCATCGTTTGGGATACAAATTTCTCGTAAATAGGGAATGACCCGATAGGGGTTCGTCCGCCAGCGATGCCTGTGTTACAGAGCGTTGTGAATATGAGACGTTGATTTTTATAAAGATATAGGCGCTCTGGGACGGTTTCTTTCACCACGATGTGATAGGCTGCCCCATCTGGGTTTCTGCGGTGATGGGCCACGTCTTTTGCTAAGGCAATCTGTATCGCTTTGGTTGCAATGCCGGTTGGAGCAAGCTGGTGTAGCACCTGGTACGTCATGACGGCGCCTTGCGTGTAGGCCCCATAGTACCCTGTCTTGGTTGGATACGCGTAATAGCCTAACTGTTGAAGTTCTTTTTGCAGTGTGAGAACTGCTTTACCGTGTGAAGACAGGTTCAGAGTAGGAAGTGTTCTAGCTTTGCTTGTACTGGTAAGGTGATGTGTCGTGGTAACGGCAGCTAGCGCGGAATTCAAGGGAATGATGCCTATGCTGCTACATAGTATGGCGGCGGCAATTTGAGAGGAGATTTTCATGGTGTCGCATCTCTCCATAGGAACAGGCCAAAACCTGCTGATTTGATGATGTCATCTCCTATGGATATGCGTAAAGGGAGCACGCGATGTCAGGCGGGGGCCGTGGCCCCCGGTAAAAAACATGTTCGCTTATGACGCAAATGTCAAATTGCCATATGTTGCGAGCACGGGTTGTGTACGCACCCAACTGCTGGCAGGGGTTTGCGCAGGGTTATAAAACACCATGGCAGAAGGCAAAATATCCATACCAGATAAAACTTCTTGGGCAGCAAGCGTGTCTTGTGCGGTCGGCTGAACTTGATAGATCCATCCGTTTGCAACGCACGTGAATTGCGCATGGCCTTGAATGGTCTGAAAAATAACGCCTTGCACCGAATTTGCATAGTAAGAACTATGCATCCGATTTTCTACCACTGCGCCGACGCCGAGTTTAGCTGCCATTGGTTGGCCTGCAGCCTCCGCTGCAATGACTCGCGTCATCCAGTAAAGATCCGTCGATGATGCGGCTGGAGCGGTGTATGTGTTAGTGCTGCTTTTCCCGACCGTAGGCAGTGTCAGAACTTGACCAGCTTGTAAATCGTTCGGATTGATGTTCGGGTTCGCCGCTTGCAGGGCTGACCAGGAAACGCCCAAGCGGTGCGCGATAAGCCACTCTGTATCGCCCGCTTGCACAGTATATGTGTTCGGCTGCGATGATTCAGGCAAGGTAAGTGTCTGACCGATTTGAAGATTATTGATCGAAGCGCTCGGGTTTGCAGACTCAAGTGCTGCGATCGTAACGCCTTCTTTTTGGCTGATTTTCCACAGCGTATCACCAGCTTGTACTGTGTAATTCGCCTGTGCTGCCAGTGCAGGGCCTGTCAGCGCAAATGCGCTGCATGCTGCTGTAATCCATGTTGCGATCCATTTCTTTGTACTCTGTCGCATAGGACCTCCTCGGAAATTGGATTTTGTGATCATGCCTGCGTTTTCACCTTAACATGGGATCAAGAAGCGGGACTACCTGTATTTACTGGAAAACTTGATTAAATCCATGTGACGCCTGGTTTTTTTTCACCATTTGACACACGCTTGCAAGGGCAATCGTCTGGTGTCACTTGGGGTCGAAAACACTTTTTGGATGCGGGACAGGGTTCGACAGTGTTTTCTGTCCCACGCTGATACGGTGTAAGTATGGAGGGGAAAACACTTGAAAATCGGGCGTTGCATGGAAGTGTGGTCACCCTTAAAATGGGTGGGAATAAGATTTTACATTGAAGAAGATAGACAGTGGTTTATTCGCCTGGGCAAAAGGCGTAGGCAGGCGATTGGATGGCGATAACGGAGGCAGATTCTGTGTCGTGAGGTGGACCGGTTGAGAATTTTCATAGGGATTTGTCCGCCCTCTGTAATACAGGAAAAAATCGATGTGTTGCGAAGGCGTTACAGAGGGCGTCTAGTGGATCGTGTCGAGCCGCATATTACTATTGTGCCGCCGTTTGACTTGGCGGATCCTGTCGAGAACAAAGGATGGTGGCAGCAGCAAATCGACCAGATGGGCGAACTTTCGTCATTTTCCATACAATTAGGGCAGCCTGCATATTTTGGACGCCGAGTGCTGTTTTTAAGCGTTCACGATGTGACGGGAGAGTCTGGTATTGCGGTTCATGAGCAGGCTCTGTACCGATTGCGGGAGCGTGCGCAGGCCTATGTGAGGGATCATCTAAAAGTGGATGAAACTAGAAGAGAAGACTTTCATCCACATCTGACCCTTGCGATGCAATCGTTTGGGACTTCTCTAGAAGATATGCGAAGACTGGAACAGGATGCAAACGATCTCGTTGAGGAATTACCGAACTTTAGGGTAACTTCACTGCGTATATATGTTCTGGAAAATCGGAGGTGGCAGCGATTGATCGATGCTGGATTTACCGATGCAAAAGAAAAAGCGCAACTGAAATGATCAGTCGCGCTCAGTTGCTCTGCTTTAACCGAAGTACTTTTCCAAAGCTTCACTAAGTTCGTTCTTAACATCTTGCACCTTGTGACCTTCAATCTGTCGGCGTTCTATAAGATACAGAAACTTACCGTCTTTCAACAAACCGATAGAGGGTGAAGAAGGTGGATAACCGGTAAAGTACTCGCGAGCTTTGGCTGTTGCCTCAACGTCTCGTCCTGCGAATACTGTCACAAGGTGATCTGGTTTTGGTCCTGATTCTAAGGCCTGGCGAACTGCAGGGCGGGCGATGCCAGATGCACATCCGCAGATCGAATTGACTACGACCAGAGTTGTCCCAGAGTTGTTTTCAAATGCGGAAATTACATCTTCAGGGGTGTGCAGTTCTTCGAAACCGATATTCGTCAATTCTGCCCTCATCGGTTCGATGATTTCATCAAACATAGGAGAATCATACGCCATATGTGTTCGCCTCCATCGTGTGTGGTTGCCAATATGTGTACATTATAACACACAGAAAATTATCGCGTTTCACGGATTATTCAAATTCTGTGGGGGTATGATGTTTTATAGATGGTGACGAAGGAGTGATGTACTTGTCGGCCTTTGGTTCTTGGATTGCCGGTCAATTTTCGTCGGAAAATTTGTTTCAAACCATCGCCTTTTTCCTGGTCGTACTCATCAGTCTGCCATCGCTTGTGCTCGACCGCATTATTCGACTGTTTGAGACGCATCGGCGGTACAAAAGTAAATACCTAGCGGGTGTTCGCATTATCGTTAACGGGCAGGCGAATGATATTTCCAATCAAGAGGCAGCTCTAAAAATATTATCGGATTACAACACGGTAAAATTTGTGCAACAAAGGGACCGTCCGCATGCCACCAGGCCTGCGGCATATATCGAACTCCTGATGCGCTCCGGGGAAAAAGTTTATATGTACAAAATCGGTCAAGAGTTTGATATTACGCGCACAAATAAGTCGGGAGATCCTATAGTTACGTATTGGGGCAGAAGTCCTGATATCTTTGCCAGACTCCTAACGATTGAACAGGGTGTTCGCTCAGTCCATATCAATTAGACTCTCACGGAGGCAGCGAGCCACTAAGACAGGAGATGATAAAGGGGTGTCGCTAATCAGGATAGTAAAAAGGGAACCCTTTTCGGGTTCCCTTTTGTTCACCGAACCTACAGCAGGTTAGGCTCGACGACTTTCACTTTTTGGCGCTGTTTTTGCCGTCTGCGCCTCCACAAGTAGTAAAGAGCCAGTAGAATAACGAGCCCGATAATACCAGAAAGCCACGGATGCGTCATGACCCATAATCGGATCGTGTGCCAATACGTACCGATCGTACCACCGATCATGATAAATGCGCTGGCCCAAAGTGCGGCAGATACGAACGAGATCAAGGCGTATAATCCGAGCCCCATCTCATTAATCCCAGCAACGTAGGCGATTAACACGCGAATGCCTGCGATAAATCTCCCGACGCCCAAGATCGCGATCGAGTACTTTCGAAATGCCACCTCAGCGCGAAGCAGATTGGCTTCGTCAAGGCGAATATACTTCCCGTAGCGAACCAAGACCGGCCTGCCTAGTCGACCTCCGATGAAATATGCGATCAAAGATCCCGACCAAGATCCAACTATTGCAGTTGCAAGCAGCGGGAGCAGGTGAAATAACCCCCTGTGCCACATCACACCAGAGACAACTAAAATCGTTTCAGCGGGAAACGGTATGAACAAGAACTCCAGAATCAGTGCCACCGCCACACCGAGGTATCCGTAATGCGAAAGGACGACATGTACGTTCATGATTCCCATCCATTCTCTGTGTGTTTTATGGCTTTCAATCTTATAGACGCAGAGATACGTTCGTGTGTTCATTTTAACATACGATTTGTGCAGTTTCTTCTCATATATGTTAAAACAACGACACGCCCTCGCGAAATTTTAGATAAAACATGGGATTTGGACATTATAGGGTTGACAACGATGTTGTTGATCACTCTTTATCGAGGTGAGTCATGTGTTGACAAAAATATGGTCGGGGCTGCTCTGTGTGCTTTCTTTAAGTATCTTGTTGTCGTTTACGGGTGCTGCGGATCATGCGCAAGCTGCCGGAAATTCAGTCGAATACACCATCGTGACCAACGAGATTAAGTCGGCGCCAAAGGGGATGAAAGAGCTTGAAGTCTATCGATTCGATCCGAGCGTAGTGATCGCTCATGTAGGCGACGATGTGACGCTGCATTTTTACGGAGTGAAAGGCTCGATACATCCTACAACAATAGCCGCTTATGGGATTCGCGTCGTCGTACAGCGTGGATCAGTGTCCACGGTAAAGTTTCGTGTCGACAAACCTGGATATTTCCCCATTGTATGCCAGATTCATAAAACCATTCAGGAACATGGTCCGATGACTGGAATGTTAATCGTTTTGCCAAATCCCTGATTGAAGATGTGCTGGATTTTAAGCGACGCGATCATAGCGTGATATAATAACTTTTAGAAAGATTTCGATGTTTGCGGAGGTTATTAGAATGCACGCTATACCGATGTCGGACAGCAGCAGACTAGAGCGCATGGCGTCCCTGTCCTCGCTCCATTTTGATATCGTAATCATCGGCGGTGGCATCACGGGGGCCGGCATCGCGCGCGAGGCTAGTTTGGCTGGACTGTCTGTGGCCTTGCTGGAGGCGCACGACTTTGCCTCCGGTACGAGTAGCCGCTCGACCAAGCTGTTTCATGGTGGGCTGCGCTATCTAGAGCAGGCAGAATTTTTGTTGGTGCGTGAAGGCGGGCGGGAGAGAGAAGGTATGCAGCGTTTGGCGCCGCACTTGGTGCATCCGTTGCCATTTTTGCTTCCGATCTATAAGACGATGAAGTATGGGCGCTTTGCGATGGGTACTGCTGTTTGGCTGTATGATCGGCTTGCACAAGTTGATCCGGATGAACAGCGTGTCGTTTTAACCCGAGATGAGGTGCTCGCGCGCGAACCCGGAATGAACCCGGATGGGCTGACAGGCGGCGTGCTGTACCATGAGTACCTGACCGATGACGCTCGTTTGGTGATCACCGTGATCAAAGCCGCCGAACGGTTGGGGGCGCTGACGCAAAACTATTCGCCCGTAAGACGCGTGATTTACGAGGATGGCCGAGCTGTCGGCGTCGAGGCGACCGATCGGCTGACTGGACGCACATTCGTTGTTCGCGCCCATGTTGTAGTCAACGCTGCCGGGCCGTGGATTGAAGATATCTTACACCAAGGTGATGAAGAGGTTAATCGGTCACTCTCATCCCGGATCATTCACAGCCGCGGTGTACATATCGTGGTGCCAAGAGCGCGTCTGCCATTGACGAACGCATTAGCGGTGCAGACACCAGATGGGCGGCTGATGTTTACAATTCCACGTGGTGATAAAACGTTCGTAGGGACGACAGATGAGGCGTATGAAGGGGATCTATACCATCCAGGGATCGAAGAGCGTGATGTCGAGTATCTGCTCGATTTGGTGAACGGCATTTTCCCAGATATAAAAGTCAATAAAACGGACATACAGGGGCAGTGGTCTGGGGTGCGCCCGCTTATCCATGAGTCGGGTAAAGCGACCAAAGATGTATCGCGCAAAGATCAGGTATGGGTTTTGGATTCAAAACTGGTGACGGTTGCAGGCGGCAAGCTGACGGCCTGGCGCAAGATGGCTGAAGATGTCATGGAGACGGTTTTCACCGTATTCCAATCGCTCGGTATTCCCGTAAATGCTTGGTTTCGTGAACGCGCCAAGTTGTTGTCTCCCATCGCGGTGCTTCCTGGGGGTAACTCCATACCACCTAAAGGGGTGCAGGATTGGGCCGTGCGCGAGGCACAGAGATTGCAAAAATTCGCGTCGATCGAGCATGATGATGCGCTGCATTTGGCTTTGCGGTACGGTGATGAGGCAGAACTGGTGATCCGTCATGCCGGAGAAAATGGGCTTAGGCGTATCGTTCCGGATGTTCCCCTCTTGCTTGGGGAACTGTCTTACATGCTTGAGCATGAATCAGTGGTTCACTTATCCGATGTGATCGTGCGAAGGACCGGCCTAGCGTGGTTTGGCGGTGCACAGACTGTCTTGGCGATAGAGACGATCGCGCGTCAAATGGGTGATATGTGTGGCTGGGATAGACAGCAAATCGAGGCCGAAGTAAGGGACTGCGCCTATGAGAGTTATTGGATTGAACGTGGATTGTTCGCGCAGCAGGTCCATAGTTAAGCTGAAAAGCCCATGGCAGGTTCCTATAGAGGAACCTGCCATGGGGCCAATCAGTTGCCTGCTGCGCTGTTTGCCTGGCTAGTTGTCGAATCCGTACTGGTTGTCGTAGTATCTGCAGGTGCTCCTGGGTGACCTGGGTGCCAGGCCTTCGTCATGAGTTTGGGTACGAGCGTATCGATTTGCTTGGTCATCGCGGCTTCGATATTTTGCTCGACGGTGCTTGCTGCCACGCCTTTAGATGTAGCGATCTGGCTGAGAGTTTGTCCCGCCAATAGATCTGTCTTGAGTTGTTGTGCAGATATATTGAGAGCCGTGGCCGCGTCTTTTAATACGCCAAACATGGGTCTCATCGGTTCTGCGGAATGATGTGGCAGATCCATTCTCAGCTTCCAACCGGTTTTATCGAGGAAAGATGGGAGTTTCGCCGCGATCTTTTGCTCTCTCGCGGTGGCTTGTGCCTGTGTCATGCGGCCCTTTGAGACCGCGGTAGACAGCCGTGCTTGGATCAAAGACTCGATTTTAGTGCTGAGCGCGGACGCGGAGATATTGTGTGCAGCCGCGATTTGTGCCAGAGATTGTCCAGCATGAAGGTCCTGCCCCAATTCTTTAGGCGTTACACCGATGTACGCTGCCACATCCTTTAGAATTCCAAACATTGCGAAGCCACGGTGGTGTCGACCCCATGCGTGAGCATGTGATCCGACTGCAGGTTGAGTTGAATTTGACTGCGGTTGCGATGCCGCAAATGCAGGTCTAAACGCGGTCACGCTGAACCCCGCTCCCAGCAACACGACCATTGCCGCTCCCGTCATGATCCCGTTTTTAAACTTGAAACTTTTCATTTGCATGCTCCTCCTAAGATACGGTATGGTGAAGAGGCGCTTGGCCTATGTATGTCAGTTTACTCGGCAAGATTGAAATTAACTTGAATTGGATAAATGAGATTGAGTAGGTGGATCAGATGCGTGTGCTGATCGTAGATGATGAAGTCAAGCTGTTAAAAGCGCTCGAGCAACTCTTTAAAGAGCACAACTACTTAGTGGACACCGCCACGGATGGCGCTGATGGGTTAGATCGCGCTAGAGAGGGTACATACGATTTGCTGTTGATCGATGTGATGCTACCTAAGCTGTCCGGCTATGATTTGGTAAAAAGTTTGCGAAAAGATGGAGACTCTACGCCGATCTTGCTCTTGACGGCAAAAGATGCGGTAGATGACCGGGTAGAAGGTCTTGACAGTGGGGCGGATGACTACCTCGTGAAGCCATTTGCCACTAAAGAACTCTTGGCGCGCGTTAGAGCGCTCACTCGGCGAACGGGCGAAGTCATGGGGACGAAGTCGTTCGAACTCGGACCCTTTGAGCTTGACCTCACTTCGCGATCCGTCACATTAGGTGGTGAGCCGCTGGTGCTGACGGCAAAGGAGTTTCAACTGTTGGAACTTTTCTTGCGGCATCCGGGGCAGATCTTGCCTAAAGAGTTAATCCTTGATCGAGTCTGGGGATTTGAGGCGCCGGTTGATACGAATGCAGTTGAAATCTACGTTCATTTTTTGCGCAAGAAGATCGACGCACATAAAACGAGTATCGAGGACGCGGAAACGATCCCATTCATCGAGACCGTGCGCGGCGTTGGATATGTCTTAAGGGGGATCTAGCGCCATGTTTGGACGCGTACGGCTCAAATTGACGCTGCTTTTGGTTGCGGTGTTCTTTGTGTTGTATGGGATCAGCGCGGCGGCCGTCTATGCATGGATGGCGCGTATCACCTTGGGCGAAGTGGATGCAATTTTGGGATCTGAAGCCAGTCCTGTTGCACACCACATCGCTACGTCCTTATTCATGGGTCAAGATATCAGTCCATTTCACTCTCCACCGCCTATAAGTGCGCTGTTTGTCGGGCAAACGCTCTTGATTTTACGGGATCCCACGGGTCGTGTGATTGCGACAACCGATCAAGCGGCTGGTAATCAGATCCCATTTAGCGTCTCACTCGCTAACGCAAACGCCACATTCTTCACCGTTTCGATACATAGACCAAGCGCTTCGTTACGCGTGGTCACGATGCCCTTGATCTCCCCATTTGGTCAGCTATTGGGCTATCTACAGCTTGCCCGCAACATCGCGCCAGAGCTCACGGTATTGCGCAGATTAGAAAGAATCCTGCTATTTGTAGGCGGAAGCGGCCTACTATTGGCGGGGGTGGCTGCATTTTATGCGTCGAATCGCGCCTTGTTGCCTATCAAGCGGTCTTGGCGAAGACAGCAACAGTTTGTAGCGGATGCATCGCATGAGCTGCGCACGCCACTGGCGGTGATCCAGACTAATCTCGATATCGTGTTAGGGCATGCGCAAGAAGGTGTGGCAGATAACTTGGAGTGGTTGAACCATGCCAAGTCCGAAGCGAGGAGACTGTCTCGCCTTACAGAGGATTTGCTGACGCTAGCGAGAGCGGATGCCAACGTGAGAGTGTTGCAGTTAGAGCCGGTTCGCCTCGACGCGATCTGCCAAGACGTGATCGATTCGTTAGGGATTTTTGCACAGGCAAAGGATATTGTTCTGCTCTATCCTGATGTTACCCACACAGATGATTGGTTAGTCAGTGGGGATGGCGCGCGTTTGCACCAACTGGTGTACATTTTGTTGGATAACGCGATCAAGTACACTGAATCGGGTGGAGAGGTGCGAGTGGAGTGGACGAAGATGAGACAACAGGTGCGCCTGCAGGTCTCAGACACAGGCATCGGCATGGATAAATCAGAAGTCAGTCAAGTGTTTGAACGGTTTTACCGTGGGGATGAGGCGCGCAACCGAGCGTCCGGCGGAACGGGGCTTGGTCTTGCAATCGCCAAGTGGATCGTCGATGGACATAAAGGGCGCATTAGCGTGCACAGCGAAGTCGGCAAGGGCACCACATTTTCCGTCTTTTTACCAGGTGTCAAGTAGGGAGAGGTTCGTATGACCGGGGCAGTTTTATCTGTTATAGTGATCGCGCTGCAGATTGCGAGCGTCTTTTTGTTGTTACAAATGCGCAACGAACGCGGAGCGCGCGGCGATCTGGAGCGACTTGAGCGAGGTATCGAAGATGAATTCGCACGCAACCGTTCGGAGATGGCTGATCAGTTCAAGCGCCATCGCGAAGAGAGCACCTACGCGCTGCAGTCTTATGCGCGCGCTGTGAGCGATCAGTCGCAAAAGCAGTCAGAGTCGCTTCGTGTAGGGTATGAGAGCGTCAGCAACACCTTGAATCGCTCGCTACACAATCTGCGTGTGGAAATCGCGCAAGAGCTCACGCGCCAAGCGAGTGCCAACGAAGAGCAGTTGCGGCAACTAAGAGAAACGGTCGTGCGACATTTGACTCAAATCGAGGCCACGAACGCAGAAAAGCTTGAACAGATGCGGATTACCGTTGATGAAAAGCTGCACGCGACACTTGAGGCACGCCTTGGAAGCTCATTTGAACTCGTGTCAAAACGCCTCGAAGAGGTGCATAAGGGTCTCGGCGAGATGCAAGCATTGGCTGGAGGAGTAGGGGATTTAAAGCGAATTATGGCCAATGTCAAAGTCCGCGGCACGTGGGGAGAAGTGCAGCTTGGCAATTTGCTCGATCAGATCCTTACGCGTGAACAGTATGCGCAAAATGTCGCTGTCAACCCTGACTCTGCGGACCGTGTCGAATTTGCCATAACATTGCCCGGGAAAGGACACGATGACAAACCGGTATGGTTGCCGATCGATGCGAAGTTTCCACTCGAAGATTTTCAGCGCTTGCTTGATGCGCAGGAGGCGGCCGATGTAGTACAGGTGGAAGAGGCCGCAAAAAGCTTGGAGCGCCGAATTCGAGACGAGGCAGATACGATCGCGAAAAAATACATCGTGCCGCCATTTACCACAGACTTTGCGCTCATGTTCGTGCCGACTGAGGGGCTGTACGCGGAGCTAATTCGGCGCCCCATGTTGTTAGAGCGGCTACAAAAGGATTATCGCGTGATCCTGACTGGGCCCACAACACTTGGGGCGATTTTAAACAGCTTGCAAATGGGGTTTAGAACACTTGCGATTGAACAGCGCTCGTCTGAAGTCTGGGCGACGCTTGGGGCCGTCAAGACCGAATTTGCAAAGTTTGGCGATACGATCGAAAAGGTGCGCAAGAAAATTGAAGCGGCCGGACAGGAATTTAACCAGGTTGAGACGAGGACTAAAGCGATCAATCGCAAGTTAAAAAGCGTTGAAGAATTGCAGAATCCTGCACCTACATTCGAACTGCTTGGTGACTAACTGGCGAGGGCAGATGGCAGTGAGTGGGCATTGTGAACACGAGGGCGCCTCTTTGCAAGGCAAAGGCGATGGCGTTTAAAATCATGAGCAGTTCTCTTGTCACAATGTGCGCTGGCTGGTTTGCAGCATCATGAAAGTATGCCTTTTGCATAAAACCTCCTATGATATTCAAGTATAGACGAGAATTGAAGATTTATAATATGGTTACGTTGCTATTTTAGAGTATAATTGCTAATAAAGCGGTTGTATTGGACAAGGAGGGGCTTGGTTGGAATTTAATCCAAATAGTTATCAGAATATGCAGTATAGACAGTGTGGCAAATGGGGATTGAAGCTGCCTGTGATCTCTCTTGGTGGTTGGCAGACGGTGGGTGGATACGAGAACGCCGGTGAAGCCAGGAAGGTCTTTTATGCAGCTTTTGATGCCGGTATCACGCACTTTGACTTTGCAAATAACTACGGTCGTCCTGCGGGCAACGGTGAGATTGAAGGGGGTAAGATCCTACAAGATTTACCTCGCGACGAGATCATCATCTCCAGTAAAGCTGGTTACTATATGTGGCCGGGGCCGTATGGAGAATGGGGAAGCAGAAAGTACATCATCGCGTCGTGCGATCAGAGTTTAAAGCGCATGGGCGTGGACTACTTCGATATCTTTTATCATCATCGACCAGACAACAACACACCACTTGAAGAGACCCACGGCGCGCTTGAGACGTTGATCCAGCAAGGCAAGGTGCTTTATGCTGGCGTTTCCAGCTACTCCCCGGAGATGACTGAAGATGCGGTCAAGCTGCGTGAGAAAAAGAACTGGTTTCCGATTACCATCCATCAGCCGGTATACAATTTGCTCAATCGCTGGATCGAAAGCGGCCTAGTTCAAAACGCCGCGAAAAATGGCTATGGGATCATCGCTTTTAGCCCACTTGCTCAAGGTCTTTTATCAGATCGTTATTTAAATAGTACACCAGCAGATTCACGCTTTGGCGTTCAAGGCAAAGACAAGGTTTTGACGGAACTGGATTGGGCTAAGATCAAGGGGCTAAATGAGATCGCGCAAGAGCGGGGACAATCATTGGCGCAGATGGCCTTGTCATGGATCCTTCGCTTGCCTGAGGTGACGTCGGTATTGACTGGGGTGTCTCGCATGGAGCAACTGGAAGACAGCTTAAAGGCAATAGATCACATGACGTTTAGCAGCGACGAATTGGATGCTATTGAAAGAGTGCTGGCTTGGCAATAATGCCTCGCCAGCACCCTTTCCCAAATCCCATCACGGTTGAAAAGTGATGGGTTGTTCTTTGAACTGATTCAGCATATCGTGGTAAAGCAATTCGCCAGCTAACTTGTGCCCTTTTGCGTTTGGGTGCCAGCCATCCGCACTGTACGGCACGTAGGTCTGGTGGTTATCGTTTAGAACGGTCATCATCTGATCGTACACGTCGAACACGTACACATTTTTGTTGTCCAAAGCTTTCGCTGCCGCCATCTCGCTAGCAAAGTATTCATAAGGCAAGGCCTGATATCCATTTTTATAAGCAGCATCAGTTACTGGGGGTGTCACGATCAAGACCACCGCGCGAGCCTGAAGAGAAAGGTTGATCTCTTGTTCAACTTCTTGTGTGAAAACGGAGATCGGCGTGTGCTGAACTTCATCGTCCAAGCCGCCCCACGATAGAACCACGACCTTCGGATGTACATAGTCGAGCCAATGTGAGAAGTGCTGGGCCGCTTGTGTTGTCGTCATACCGGCGATTGCCCAACTGATCACTTGGTAGGGCGTCTTTGTCGTATCAGATAGGGAGCGAAAGGCGCGTGCAAGATATCCGCCTTTTCCTGGTGTATCCCCCCATCCGGCCGCGACCGAGGAACCGATCACCAGTACACGCTCAGTCGGAACTTGGCTTTGCACATTGTCAGGGGCTATTTGAACCTGGGATAGTCGTGGGTGGACAACAGATGAGACAGTGTGGTGTCCGAGGAAAACGGACAGTGAAACCGCAATCATAACTGTCGATAAAACTGCCGCAAGTATTGCGTACTTTCTTCTCATTTGAACCACCCCTATGGTTCAAATATACCACATCTCGAATGCAATCTGTTCGAAATCAATGCGTAATATTTATGTAATCTTCGGGGGGAGGGTGGATTTAGGAAATTGGCTGTCTGGAGGACATTATTGAGGGGGATTAGCATGCAACATGACTGGGAAAATCAGCAGGTATTGCAGTACAATCGCGCGCAGAACCGGGCCTATTTTTTTGGGTATGCAGATGAAATGGCGGCCCTTACATACGAAAGAGGTTTATCGCCCGAGTTCAAGTTGTTAAACGGAATGTGGCGATTTTACTGCGCCGAGAATCCGGCAAAAGCTCCTGCCAAATTTTTTGAAGACGACTTCGACGTTAGCGGATGGGATGAATTGCAAGTTCCATCGAGTTGGCAGATGCATGGGTATGGTCATCCACATTATACCAATGTCGTGTATCCATTTCCCGTAGATCCGCCGTATGTGCCAACTGAAAACCCGACGGGCTGTTATCGCCGAGATTTCGAGATCGCTGAGGCTTGGTTGGAGCGCTCTGTGTTTTTGCGGTTTGAAGGTGTCGATAGTGCATTTTATGTCTTTGTCAATGGCCAGGAAGTGGGGTACAGCCAAGGTAGTCGACTACCATCGGAGTTTGATATCTCGCCTTTTATTCGCAAGGGTAAAAACCAGGTCGCTGTGCGCGTGTATCAGTTCTCTGATGGCAGCTATATCGAGGATCAGGATATGTGGTGGTTGAGTGGGATCTTTCGCGACGTGTATTTATTGGCTCGACCCAAACTGTGCGTGTCGGATTTTACGGTAGCGACAAATCTTGATGAGGATTATCGGGATGCGCAGTTATCCGTGCAAACTGTGATCGCAAGCGCGTTAAAGGAAGCGTCAGCGAGCTATAGCGTACATTTGCGCCTACTTGACGACAGACGCGAACCTGTGGTGGAGGTCGTACGCGAGCTAGGTAGTTTGCGACCGGGTGCGAGCAATGCGATTTCATTTATAGAGAGCGTAAAAAATCCGCGCAAATGGTCTGCTGAAGACCCTTATCTATACCACTTGGTGATCGCGATCGCTGACAAAGACGAACAGGTTCTAGAAGTGGTCAGTCAGCGTGTGGGATTTCGCTCGATCGAACTAAAAGGCGGGCTACTGTTGGTAAATGGTGTGGCGATCAAATTCAAAGGGGTCAATCGCCATGACCATCATCCAGTGCTCGGCAAGGCTGTGCCACTGCAGTGGATGATCGATGATGTGTTGCTGATGAAACGCCACAATATCAATGCCGTCAGGACCTCGCATTATCCGAATGACCCGAGATTTTTAGATCTTTGCGACGTGTATGGACTCTATGTGATCGATGAGACAGACCTTGAATGCCATGGGTTTGAACCGGCAGGCAATCTCAATCAAATCAGCGATGACCCATCGTGGCAGATGGCCTATCTCGATCGGGCACAAAGGATGGTGCAGCGAGACAAAAATCACCCATCTGTGATCCTGTGGTCCCTCGGCAATGAATCAGGGTTTGGGCAAAATCACGAGGCCATGGCAGCTTATATCCATCAGAGCGATCCTACGCGTCTTGTTCACTATGAAGGGGATCGAGAAGCGAAAGTAGCGGATGTCTTTAGCACGATGTATACGAAAGTGGAAGACATGATCGAAAAAGGTCAACGAACGGACCTGCCAAAGCCGCACATCATGTGCGAGTATGCACACGCGATGGGAAATGGCCCCGGCGGGTTAACGGAATACTGGGATGCGTTTTATCGCTATCCACGCCTTCAGGGTGGTTTCGTGTGGGAGTGGTTAGATCATGGGATCTTACAAAAAGACGAAACTGGGCACTCGCGATATCTATATGGCGGAGACTTTGGCGATGTCCCAAATGACGGCAACTTCGTCATCGACGGTCTGGTTTTTCCGGACCACACGCCATCGCCAGGGCTCATCGAATACAAGAAGGTGATCGAGCCTGTTAAGGTCGAGCCGATAGACGTAGACAAGGGCTATGTTCGCATCATCAACCGCTATGATTTTTTGTCGCTAGATCACCTGATGTTGTCTTGGAGCATCGAGCGAGACGGAGCGCCCATCCACTCGGGCTTGATCGAACTGCCACATGTGTCTGCAAGAGATAGTACGGTCGTGGCCATTCCAGAATCGGTGATATCCGAATTGGCAGCGCTGGAATCGGAGTCAGTGATGTATCTGAATCTGCACTTTAAGCTGGCTCACGAAACGGTTTGGGCGGCGCAGGGACATGTTGTCGCATGGGCACAGTTTCCGTTAGCCCAGCGCGCAGACAAACGTGTGGGCAGCCTATACCCTGGTCTTGTAAAGAGACAAGACTATGCGCCGCTTCATGTATCGGATGATACATTAAGCCTGATTGTGACCGGTGAGGACTTTTCGGTGTCATTTGACAAAGTATATGGCGTGATGAATTCTATTCGCTTTAATGGCTGCGAGGTTTTAGAAAAAGGTCCGCGCTTGTCTTTCTGGCGGGCTCCCACGGACAACGATGTGCAATCGGTCAGACAGTGGAAGGATGCCGGGCTGCACCTTTTAAGGCATCGCATCACAAACTTTTCATGGCAGCTAGAGAGCAATCAGGTGGTTGTCACTGTCGCGTCTAGAATCGCGCCGCCTGTTCTATCGTGGGGTATTGCTGCGACGTATCAGTATATCATTGATGAAAGCGGCTATATCGAGCTTCGCGTCGAAGGTGATCCCCAAGGCGATGCGCCGTCCACGTTGCCTCGTATCGGACTGGAACTTGTGCTACTAGACCGTCTCGACCGCGTGTCCTGGTTTGGGCGAGGGCCGGGAGAATCTTACAATGACAGCATGCAGGCGACCGCTTTCGGATTTTATGACGCAACCGTCAGTGAACTCTATACGCCCTACATTTATCCGCAAGAAAATGGGAACAGATCTTTTGTGTCGTGGGTGTCATTCACTGATCTGCGAGGTGTGGGACTCTTTACGAAGGCGATGTCAGACATTAATTTTAGTGCGCATCGATATACGGCTGAAGACTTGACGAAAGCAACGCATCGCCATGAATTGATCGAAAATCAGTTCATTACAGTGCATCTTGATCATGCTGTTCATGGCCTTGGCACTGCCAGTTGCGGTCCGGATGTGTTGCCACAGCATCGGTTAATGTGTGAGAAGTTCTCGTTTTCCGTGCGGCTGCGTCCATTTTCAGCAGATGCGATTTCACCTGCGACACTGGCAGCAGTCTTGGCGACGACGAAAGACAGGTAGCCTATAATACCTTGTGGTGCTGACGCGCAACAGGAGATCACATCCCCAGCAAAGTTCTGCTGGGGTTTTATTT
>JAKACY010000146.1 GCA_021821025.1 Bacillota bacterium
GGAAGTGGCCGACTTAAAGGCCAGTCCTTCTATGCGCTCTCGCGGCACTGTCATCGAGGCAGAGCTCGATAAAGGTCGAGGGCCTGTTGCTACTGTGTTGGTGCAAAATGGTGTGCTTCGAGTCGGCGATATGGTGGTGGTCGGCAATACGTTTGGACGCATTCGGGCCATGGTAAATGATCGGGGCCGTCGCGTTAAAGAGGCGTATCCATCTACCCCTGTTGAGATCGTAGGTTTGTCCGACGTGCCAAACGCTGGCGACCTGTTTGTCATGTATGACGACGAGAGACAGGCTCGGTTGGTATCAGAACGCAGGACGATGCGTCAGCGCGCTGAAGAGCTCGGGGCGACATCAAGAGTTACGCTTGATGATCTATATAAGCAGATTCAAGAAGGGCAGATTAAGGATCTGAACATCATCTTAAAGGCTGACGTTCACGGGTCTGCAGAGGCTGTGTTGGGTGCGCTCGCCAATATCGACATCAGCGGTGTGCGCGTGCGCGTAATTCACAGTGGGGTCGGGGCCATCACGGAGTCGGACATATTGCTTGCGTCGGCGTCTAATGCGATCGTGATTGGCTTTAATGTTCGACCGGAGCCGCATGCAACTCGTATTGCCGAGTCGGATAAAGTAGAGATTAGAGTGTATCGAGTCATTTACAACCTTATCGAGGATATCGAATCAGCTTTAAAGGGCCTCCTCGATCCCGTCTTCAAGGAAGTCATCGTCGGTCGCGCAGAGGTTCGGCAGCTGTTTAAGGTCTCGAAGGTCGGCACGATCGCAGGTGGGATGGTTCAAGATGGTAAGATCGTCCGCGACAGTGACGCGCGCGTGATCCGCAACGGAGTTGTGGTGTATGAAGGAAAGATCGACTCGCTGAAACGCTTTAAGGAGGATGCCCGCGAAGTAGCCGCCGGCTATGAGTGTGGATTTACGCTTGAAAAGTTCAACGATCTTAAAGAGGGAGATATCGTTGAAGTGTTCAAGATGGAGGCTGTCAATGCCGAGTAAGCTGTTGATCACTATTGTCATGAGAGCAAGGTGAATGGTTTGAGAGTTCGCATTGAACGCGTTGCGCTGCAGGTTCAAAAGGAAATCAGCGATATCATTCGGATGCAGGTGAAAGATCCTCATGTCGGTTTTGTGACGGTGACCGGGTGTGAGGTGTCCAATGATATGACTCATGCTAAGGTATTTGTTTCGGTACTTGGATCATCTGAACAGCGTACGGAGACCATGGGGGCACTAGAGCGTGCAAAAGGGTTTATTCGCAGTGAGCTTGGACGGCGCATCCGGTTGCGCGTAACCCCAGAACTTCACTTTAAGCTCGATGAATCGGTCGACTATAGCATTCGCATTGGGCACATGCTCGGGGAGATTACTTCTCAAGAGTCGCCTTCAGATATTGAAAAGCAGGAGATTCGCGCCGATGAATGACCGTGCGTATGACGACGTGATCGCAGCGTTGAACGGATCTTCTGATCCGCTTTTAGTGGTGTGTCATATCAGCCCTGATGGTGATGCCATCGGTGCAGCCGTATCCGTGGCGCTCTACTGTGAGAGAATCGGGCGTCGGGCCATCTTGGTCAACGATGACCCGATTCTGCCACGGTACTGGTATTTACCAAAGGCTGATCAGTTTCTTCGTACATCACAAATTACGGAGCAATTTCATACGGTAGTAGCGGTGGATTGTGCCGACGAACGGCGCATGGGGCAAACCATATCTTTAGCTGCACCAGACCGATTACTGATCAATATCGATCATCATGATACCAATCGTGGGTTTGGCGATATGAACTTGGTGGACCCAAAGGCGGCTGCCACTTGTCTGGTCTTATATCGCTTGTTTCAAAGAGCGAATGCAGAGTTTGATGAAGCGATGGCTTTGGCGATTTACAGCGGTATCGTGTTTGACACGGGTGGGTTTCGATACGAAAATACGACACCGGAGATCCATCGTGCGGCAGGATTTTTACTAGAACGCGGTGTTCAGCCGTTTTACGTCGCAGACCGCTTACTGGAGGCGATCACGCCTAGCCAAGCTCAATTGGTCAAATTAGGGCTTGAGTCGTTGGCGGTGACCCCGGATGGGCGGGTGGCATATGTTGCGATCTCCCGAGAGATGTTTCATATGTCTGGAGCTGATGATGAGGATACGGACGTGCTTTTACCTTACACAAGGTCTCTCGTCGGCGTGGAAGTTGGCATCGTCTTTCGTGAGCGTTCGGATGGAACGGTGAAGGTGAGTTTGCGGTCGCGAGAAAGAGTAGATGTGGCTGTCGTTGCAGTACACTTTTCGGGTGGTGGGCACATTCGCGCGGCCGGATGCACGGTGGATGGTCCTTTGTCGCAGGCCGTGAAACGTGTGGTCGAAGCGGTGGTTTCTGAGGTCCATGATGCATTCGGTGAATCAGCGAGGGATGACAGTTGAGTGCAGCAGATTCAGGGATTTTCATTTTGAACAAGCCAGCTGGGATGACATCCCAACAGGCGGTGACTGCTGTGAAGAGGGCCCTCGGTTGTCGAAAGGCAGGTCACAGTGGGACACTTGACCCTTCCGTAACAGGCGTACTCCCGGTGTTTTTGGGTAGTGCAACAAGGCTTGCTGAGTATGTGACAGAAGAAAAAAAGTGTTATACGGCCACCGCAAAGTTCGGCGCCGCCACAGATACGCAAGACGCCTCAGGTACGGTTGTGTCAACAGGTGATCCGACAAGGCTTGCAATCGACGACATCCGCCGCCAATTGCAATCTTTCACAGGAGATATAGAGCAGGAGCCGCCTCTTTATTCGGCGATTAAGATCGATGGTATTCGCGCGTATCAACTGGCGCGTGCGGGACAAAATGTTCGACTTCCTAAGCGGTATGTACATGTATATGACTTGCAACTGCTAGACTATAAGTTAGAATCCGACGAGTATGCTATAACCTTTTCGATCGAGTGCAGTAAAGGAACTTATGTGCGGACGATCTGTCATGATTTGGGTCAATCGTTAGGGGTGCCGGCCCTGATGTCGGCGCTTGTGCGGACGCGGTCTGGTCCGTTTACCCTGGATGACGCGCATACTTTAGAAGAATTAAGAGAGTATGGCAATGCGCTTGTTCTCCCACCAGCATCGGCGGTGACGCGGATGCCAAGGATCGATTTAACACTTGCGGAGAGTCAGCGTGTTTTACACGGCGCCGCGATTGTGGTGGATAGGTCGCGGCTCAATTTAAGCGCTGTACATGCCCCAAGCGAGAACGGAGGCTTGGTTCGCATGCATGACGAAACAGGGCAGTTGAGTGCAATCTATGAATGGTCACCATCTTGTGCAGATCAGGTATCATTGAGAGCTAAAAAGGTGATCGGGCAGGCGAGGGGAGTATAGATGAAACAGAGCGCGGCAGTGTATTATTTATCAGCTCCCCCATATGAAGACTTCCAAAAGTCCAACGTTCATGTAAAGCGCACGTTCGCGATCGGGAAATTCGATGGCCTGCACGTGGCGCACCAAGCAATTTTACGCCGGGCCGTTTTAAAAGCGGCAAACACAGGCAGCGTACCGTGTATGTTTTCGTTTACGCCTCATCCGCGATATGCCCTGACTCATGATCCTGCGTATGAGAAGTGGCTCACGCCCCCGAAGTTTCAGGCACAACTGGCGGGTGCATTCGGTATCTCAGAGATGTATGCGGCTGTCTTTGATGAGGCATTTCGGAGTCAGAGTGCCGAAGAATTCGTGCGTGATTACTTATTGCCTTTGGGAGCACAGCACCTGGTAGTCGGCGATAATTTTCGCTTTGGCAAATGCGGCGCCTATACGACTGCTGACCTGAAGCAGGTAGCTTCGCGTTATAATCTATCGGTTGACATGTTTTCACCCATTGATGATGACGGCGTTTTGGTTAGCAGTTCCCGCATTCGCTCACTCCTTGATGCCGGGGACATGGTGACGGTGACGCGGCTATTGGATCGCCATTATACGCTTTTGGGCACAGTTGTGAAAGGTGACCAGCGTGGACGCAAGATCGGCTTTCCTACAGCGAATCTGTCCTTGAACGAGCCATTCGTCGTGCCGCGCCAGGGCGTTTACGTGGCAGATTGCCATGTGTTAGATCGCACGTACCGCGCGGTGATGAACATCGGTCGCCGACCGACGGTGTATGAGCAAGGCCAGTTGGCGATTGAAGTGCATCTGCTCGACTTTGAAGGGGATTTGTATGGCGATACGCTTCGCGTTGAGCTGCTTTACTACATTCGGGCAGAAAGAAAATTTGAGACACTCGATCATTTGAAGCAAAAACTTGTGGAGGATTCGCAAGTCGCAAGGAACTATCGTTCAGCGCCAAACCATACGAGCGCTTTACTATGAGTTTTGATACGTGTATACTTTAGTTTATTGTGCCATACTAGGAATATGTCCACACGAGCAGAAGTATGGTGAGTTCGCTTTTGCGAACTAAGCTGCGGCTCGGTTTGTCGGTGCTCCGCCGAACTCTGCGCTGTTAGTGATACTGAAAATTATAGGGGGATTTATCGTGGCCTTGACGCAAGAACGTAAAGCAGAACTGATTGAGTCGTTTGCAGTGCATGAAAACGACACCGGATCTCCGGAAGTACAAGTAGCGCTTTTGACAGAGCGCATCAACTACTTAAATGAACACTTTCGTACGCATAAAAAGGATCATCATTCCCGTCGTGGGTTGTTTAAAATGGTTTATAAAAGGGCCCATTTGCTGCGGTATCTGCGTGAGCATGATATAAACCGCTACCGGGCACTCATCACGCGGTTAGGACTTCGTAAATAAGAGGAGCGGGGCAACCCGCTTCTTCTTTCATTCGCGAGCGTCTTATCAATTGATTTCAATGAGAGGGGGTTATCCCGTGACTGAAACTGGAGCATCTGGTGTCAGTGGTTCAACGCCTGGTGTTGGTCTGAACACCAATATACATATACAAGAAACTACGCTCGGCGGTCGCGCGTTTCGCATGGAGACTGGCCAACTTGCCAAGCAGGCAAACGGTGCTGTTCTAGTTCGCTACGGCGATACTGTGGTGCTCGCCACTGTTACAGCTTCAAAGGAAGCAAAAGACCTGGACTTTTTTCCCTTAACCGTCAACTATGAGGAACGCCTCTATGCGGTTGGAAAAATTCCTGGTGGGTTTATCAAGCGTGAGGGAAGGCCAAGCGAGAAAGCAATTCTTGCCAGTCGTTTGATCGATCGGCCGATTCGTCCGCTCTTTGCTGAAGGTTTTCGCAATGAAGTACAGGTTGTTGTGATGGTTTTGTCCGTGGATCAGGATTGTACGCCAGAGATAGCCGGAATGATTGGGGTGTCTGCGGCTCTTTGCGTGTCTGATGTGCCGTTTGAAAAACCGATTGCGGGTGTGATCGTCGGTCGTATCGATGGGCAGTTCATCATCAACCCTACGACAAAACAGGCAGAACAAAGCGATTTGCACCTCGTAGTGGCGGGAACAAAAGATGCGATCATGATGGTCGAGGCGGGGGCAAGAGAGATTCCTGAAGCGGACATGCTCGAAGCGATTATGTTCGGTCATGAAGAGATCAAACGCATGGTTGCGGCGATCGAGGACTTCACAGCAAAAGCTGGAAAGCCCAAGATGCAAGTGACTCTGCATACCGTGGTTGCAGAGATTGATCGACAGGTTCGAGCGTTTGCTACGGACAAGCTTCGTGAAGCTATTTACACCGAAGAAAAGCATGCGCGCGAAGCTGAGATCGACCGCGTTGTATTGGAAACGCAGACAGCTTTTGCAGAACAGTTTCTTGGGCAAGAAGCTGCGATCGGTGAGGTATTGCATGACATTGTGAAAGAGCAGGTTCGCCACGCGATTTTAAATGACGGTCTGCGTCCAGACGGTCGCACTTTAGACGAGATTCGTCCTGTGAGCACGGCAGTTGGCATTCTGCCAAGGACGCACGGATCGGGACTTTTCACGCGCGGGCAGACGCAGGCGCTTTCGATCTGCACGCTCGGTGCATTAGGCGATGTGCAAATCCTTGATGGCATCAGCCTTGAGGAGAGTAAGCGTTTTATGCATCACTACAATTTTCCGCCGTTTTCGACGGGTGAAGCAAGGGCTTTACGTCCACCTAGCAGGCGCGACATTGGTCATGGTGCGCTAGGTGAGCGGGCGATCGAACCGATCATCCCATCTGAAGAGGAGTTTCCTTATACGATTCGTCTCGTATCCGAGGTTCTCGAATCGAACGGGTCAAGCTCCCAAGCGAGTATCTGCGGTTCCGTGCTTGCGTTGATGGATGCTGGTGTTCCGATCAAAGCTCCAGTGGCAGGCGTCGCGATGGGTCTTGTCAAAGAGGGTAATCAAGTTGCGATCTTGACCGATATTCAGGGCATGGAAGACCACTTAGGGGATATGGACTTTAAAGTCGCAGGTACCACAGAGGGTGTCACTGCACTGCAGATGGACATCAAGATCCAGGGCATTACGCGTGAGATCTTGCATGAGGCCTTGCAAAAGGCGCACAAAGGGCGCAT
>JAKACY010000147.1 GCA_021821025.1 Bacillota bacterium
CACGTGGATATCGATCCGGCAGAGATCGGTAAGACGGTGCAGGTGGACATCTCGCTCGTTGCAGACATCGGTCAAACACTTGAGGCTCTATTACAGCATGACGTGACGCCTGAGGTGTCATTGTGGCACGAAGAGATCGCGGCGTGGAAAGAGGAGTGGCCAGTTCAATATAAAGCTGAAGATGGGGATCTGAAACCACAGCAGGTCATCGAACTGTTCGCAAGAGAAACATCCGGTGAAGCGATCGTGGCTACAGATGTCGGGCAACACCAGATGTGGGCGGCTCTCTTTTATCCGTTCTCACGCCCGCGGCAATGGGCCACATCAGGCGGCCTTGGCACGATGGGTTACGGACTTCCTGCTGCAATGGGCGCACAGGTCGCGGCACCCTTAGAGACGGTTTTATGCATCACGGGAGATGGCAGTGTGCAGATGAACATGCAGGAAATCCAGACCATTGTCGAAAACCGCTTACCAGTGAAAGTAGCCATCATCAATAACGGTTTTCTAGGCATGGTTCGGCAATGGCAGCAATTTTTTCACGAGAAGCGGTACGCTAATAGCCGCATATCTTCTCCAGATTATGTCCTTCTTGCCCGCGCTTTTGGGGCTCTGGGTCTCCGTGCGACAACACTTGATGAAGCAAGAGAGGCGGTGCGCGCGGCGCTGGACCATGACGGGCCTGTCATCATCGACTTTGTGGTCAAAGAAGAGGAAAACGTCTTTCCGATGGTTCCGGCTGGCAAAGGAAATGATGAGATGACCTTAGAGTGGGAGGAGGCATGACGATGGAGCGAACACTGACAGCTTTAGTCAATGACCGCCCTGGTGTTCTGGCTCGCGTAGCTGGATTGTTCTCAAGGCGGGGTTACAACATCGCCAGCATCACCGTGGGTGCGGCTGAAGAACCGGGTTTTAGCCGCATGACGATCGTCAGCGCTGGCGACGATGTGGTTGCGAGCCAGATGGTGGCACAGCTTCTTAAATTGGTGGATGTGATCGAAGTGCGAGACATCTCCAAAGAGAAAGTGGTGCGACGTGAACTCGCGCTTGTCAAAGTAAAGACGACGCCCACCACACGTCTTGAGATCACGCATATCTTAGATCCATTTCGCGTCTCGATCGTCGACGTGGGACACTATTCCATCACTGTCGAAGTGACTGGCGACACGGAGAAAATCGATGCGCTGATCGCACTGTTGCACCCATATGGCGTGGTTCAAATCGCCCGGACTGGGGTTACGGCCTTGGTGCGCTCAGGGGCCGCACTGGATGGTCAAAATCATTTGTCGGATGAAAAAAACGCATAAATAAAAGGAGCGGTTGACTTTGATTCAGATGTACTACGAAAATGATGCAAATCTACATGTTCTTAGCGGTAAAACAGTAGCTGTGATTGGTTACGGTAGCCAGGGCCACGCGCAAGCGCAAAACCTGCGCGATAGCGGGGTCAATGTGATCATCGGGCAACGCCCAGGTCGTTCGGCGGATTCTGCTAGCGAAAACGGGTTTTCCGTGGTGTCTGTAAGAGAAGCGGCGCAGACCGCCGATGTTCTGCAACTGTTGCTGCCGGACGAAACACAGGCTCGCGTGTATAACGAGGAGATCCTCCCTTATCTGCGCGAAGGTCAAACTTTGATGTTCTCCCACGGCTTTAACATCCATTTTCAACAAATCGTTCCGCCATCTTTTGTCGACGTTATCATGGTTGCGCCAAAGGGCCCAGGACACCTTGTCCGCAGGGTTTACGAAGGCGGCGCGGGTGTGCCTGCGCTGATCGCGATCTACCAAGATGCAAGCGGGCAAGCGAAAGAGACAGCGCTTGCGTATGCAAAAGGCATCGGAGCGACGCGCGCTGGCGTGCTTGAGACCACATTTAAAGAAGAGACAGAGACCGACCTTTTTGGTGAGCAGGCCGTGCTTTGCGGCGGCGTGAGTGCGCTCGTCAAAGCGGGCTTTGAAACGCTCGTCGATGCCGGATATCAGCCGGAAATCGCATTTTTTGAGTGCTGCCATGAACTCAAGCTCATCGTCGATTTGATCTACGAAGGCGGCCTTGCGCGCATGCGGCATTCGATCAGCAATACGGCTGAGTACGGCGATTACACCGCGGGTCCGCGCATTGTAACGGACGAAACGCGCAAAGCCATGAAGGGCATCTTGACAGATATTCAAAAAGGCGTATTCGCGCGCAACTGGATCCTTGAAAACCAAGCAGGCTGGCCATCTTTTGGCGCGATGAGGCGGATTGACGCAGACCATCAACTGGAGCAAGTAGGCAGCCAGCTTCGCGAAATGATGACCTTTATCAAGAAATAATAAGGCTTGCATCTGCCGTAAGATTGGAAAGCGGGTTGACACTGTGCATAAAATCGTCTTATTACCTGGAGACGGCATCGGGCCAGATATCGTCGCGTCAGCTGTTCGTGTTCTGCGCGCCGTGCTCAAAGAAAAAGAGTCACAATTTATGTTTTCACATCATCTGATCGGTGGCACTGCCATCGATCAGACAGGCTTGCCACTTCCAGATGAAACAAAAGATGCGCTACTCGCCGCAGATGCGGTGCTGCTTGGCGCGGTAGGGGGACCAAAGTGGGATGTAGGGCCAGGCCATTTGCGACCTGAAGCAGGACTGCTCGGGATGCGTAAATTGCTCGGAGTCTACGCGAACCTGCGACCCGTCAAGGCGTATTCAAAGCTTCTTGGCGCATCTCCCTTGCGCCAAGAAGTAGCAAAAGACGTGGATGTCATGATCATTCGCGAGTTAACGGGAGGAATTTATTTCGGCGAACGCGAAAGATCAGCCCTTGCGTCTGGTGAGAAGTACGCCAAAGATACGATGTACTACACCGAGTCGGAAATTCGCCGTGTTGTCAAAAAGGGCTTTGAAGCCGCGCAACTTCGCAGAAAGCAACTGACATCGGTGGATAAAGCGAATGTGCTGGACAGCTCGCGCCTGTGGCGTGAAGTGGTGGAGTCGATGAAAGGTGATTTCCCGGATGTAACCGTGAACCATGTGCTTGTGGACTCGTGTGCGATGCACCTTGTGACGCGTCCGCACACGTTTGACGTGATCGTGACGGAGAACCTGTTCGGGGATATTTTGAGCGACGAAGCAGCCGTGTTGACTGGTTCAATCGGACTTTTGCCATCTGCGAGCCTCGGCGAAGGAGCAGGGCTGTATGAGCCGATTCACGGTTCTGCGCCGGATATCGCAGGGCTTGGGATTGCCAATCCTCTCGGCACGATCTTATCGGCGGCTTTGATGCTGCGCTACTCATTTGGCATGGATGAAGAGGCCGCGCGCATTGAGCAAGCGGTTGAATATGTGGTGCAAGAAGAGGGATTGCGCACGAAAGATCTTGCTGGCAAAGATGAGCCATTCGTGACGACGACGCAGATGACCGACGCTGTGATCGCGCACCTGATCTAGTGCTGTTTGCTATGGATGAATGGGCCTGTCGTGTAGTGTATACTACCGATAGGCTCTTTCTTGATTTGATGCATGCTTATTTTCCTGTGACGAGCATGATCAGTCCGCCTGCAACAAAGGCGGCGACATAGCTTAAGAGCATGCGGGTGATCGTCAGCTTGACGCCCAAAAAGGGAAATTCAGACGCGAGGCGCGGGATGCTGATGAGCATCCACGAGGTTGTAAATGCCATCACGGATGGTGCGCTGGCGCCCGCAGCTAACATGGCTGCGGCTAAGGGATAAGCTCCCCAGCGCGATCCGGTGCCGATGCTTCCGATCAATGTAGCAAGGATGACGCCTTTTATTCCTGCGCCTGGACCAAACCACTTGTAAAGTAGATTGCGGTCAAATGATCGCTCTAACAGTCCTGCGATCAGCATGGAGACGGCGATCCAAGGTAGAGCTTTGACAAACATCAACCAGGCGGACTGCACGCCATGAAATGCAATGCTCGGTGCATGCCAGAACAAGACAAGGTAAACCCCTGTCACGATCAGGCACAGTCCCACGAGAATCTGATCATCCACTGTGCTGCCTCCTGAATAGACTTTCATGCCGCCTCTTCATAAACTATGTTGATGATTGTCCAAAGATGAAACTACATAAGAAGGATGTTTGCTAGCTGTAATATCGAAGCTTTTGTGCGACCAATTCGGTTTGCTTGGAGTGGGAGGGATTGAGAGGTATGGGTCACCCCGTGATCGTCCAGATGGACGGTTCAATTTTGCTTGATGTTCACCACCCGGATGCAGAGGCCGCGCGTTCGGTTCTTGGGATGTTCGCTGAGCTCGAAAAGAGCCCAGAGCATTTTCACACCTATCGTGTCACGGCATTGTCGTTGTGGAATGCTGCATCGGCAGGGCATATCTCCACCGATATCCTGGCGGCGCTATGCAGCATCAGTCGCTACGACGTGCCGCCGGTCGTGGCGAGATTTATTGCCGATACGATGGATCGCTACGGCATCTTGGAGCTGAAAAAGGGCGAAGATGGGCTGATCTTATCCTCTCGCGATGAGTGGGTGCTGACTGAGATCGTGCGCCACAAGACGATTGCACCTTTGGTGCGGCGCATGTTGTCTGATTTTGAGGTGGAAGTTCCGCTGTTGTCGCGAGGCACTATCAAGGTGGCCTTGACGAAGCTCGGGTATCCTGTTCGCGACCTTGCGGGGTATGCTCCGGGTGAGCCGCTCGTTTTCTCTTTGTGTGATCATTTGGTCAATGGCGATCTATTTCGACTTCGCGATTATCAGATCCAGGCTGCCGAGGCGTTTCACGAAGGCGGGGGCATCTCCGGAGGAAGTGGTGTGCTCACGCTCCCTTGTGGGGCGGGCAAAACCATCATCGGCCTAAAGGCCATGGAGCTTTTGCAGACATCGACGCTCATCCTTACTGCCAATATCACCGCAGCCAGGCAGTGGATGAGAGAGTGCCTGGAGAAGACATCTCTCACTCCTGATCAGGTGGCTGAGTATAGCGGGGATCACAAGGATACCGCTCCGGTGACGGTTGCAACCTACCAGATTCTGAGCTATCGTCCGCGCGGCAAAGATGAGTTTCCACACCTGTCACTGCTCTCGTCGCATAACTGGGGGCTCATCATCTACGATGAGGTGCACCTTTTGCCCGCACCGGTATTTCGCGTGACGGCAGAGATTCAGGCGCGCCGTCGGCTCGGGTTGACCGCGACGTTGATTCGTGAAGATGGGCGCGAAGACGAGGTGTTTTCCCTCATTGGCCCGAAAAAGTTTGATGTGCCGTGGAAAGAACTCGAAGCACAGGGCTGGATTGCAACCGCCGTGTGCACCGAAGTGAGAGTTGGGTTAAATGACGCAGAACGGCAGCACTACGCAGTCTCCGAGCAGCGTGAAAAGGCGCGCGTGGCGGCTGAAGCAGCAGAAAAGGCAGACGCCGCCTTGAAGATTGTGAATATGCACCATGGGGAATCAATCCTAGTGATCGGTCAATACATCGACCAACTCGAACATCTCGCAGATCGCTTAGGAGCGCCGCTCATCACAGGTTCTTTGAAACAAAAAGAGCGCGATCGACTTTATGCGGATTTTCGGTCTGGTAGTTTACCGGTGCTCGTGGTCTCGAAAGTTGCGAACTTTTCGATCGACTTGCCGGATGCGAGCGTGGCCATTCAGGTGTCAGGTGCGTTTGGATCGCGGCAGGAGGAGGCGCAGCGGCTAGGGCGGATCATGAGGCCGAAAGAAGATGGTGTGCTGGCGCATTTTTACACCATCGTGACAAAGGAGACGAAGGATCAGGAGTTTGCGCTGAGTCGGCAAAGGTTCCTGACTGAGCAGGGGTACCAATACGAGATCGTGGATCTTGAGGAACTGACCGAAGCTGGGGTGAACGTGCCATGAAACTGATGTATTTGCTGATGTCTTTGAAGGCCAAGCAGTTGTCGCACCTGGCGGATATACTCGAGATCGTTCGTCTGCCGTTAGCGCGAGAAAAGGCGCTTGAGGCGGTGTTTCAGGCGTTTACAAGCGCGGACGGGTTTGCAAGGGTGTGGCAGCACCTGACGGATGATGAGCACCAAGTGCTGTGCATTGCGGTGTGCGAGATGCACAGTGACGGATATACGCTCGGCATTGCAAAATCACGCCTTTTGCAACTGATGGAGGTCTACTATGACGCGCCATCAGGTACCAATGACATCTTGCGCAAACTTTCAGCGCTATCGCTACTCGGTCACACGGAAGTGTGGTATATCGGAGATGGGTATGAAATTCCAGAAGAGTTGGCGCCATTAATCTATGAAGAGATCGTGCGCGAGATGACGTTGCCTGACAAGGATATCTCTGACGCTTCTGTGCAGGTGTACTCACAGCATCGGGGTCACTTCTTGCGAGATATGATGCGATTTTTATCTTATACATTTGTAAATGGCGTCGCTGTTACAAAGGCAGGCGTCCTATATAAACGCGAGATGGGTAAAGTCAAAGCACTGTTTCGAACGGGAAATCACGGGCAGCAG
>JAKACY010000148.1 GCA_021821025.1 Bacillota bacterium
TGGTCCTCTTTTGGAGCGCCTTGTTTGATGTCCGGGTACTGGTGAGCGATAAAAACGTAAAGCAGTGGGTTATCTATGTGAGTATTTTGGGATTATGTATCGCGACGCTCGTGCTGTTTGTATTTGGTGTTGACATGATCGATACTTACCAGCCGATCGAAAGGCTCATACGACCGGCGATTAGGTGGGTGTTTATACAGTGAGCAAAACGGCAGGGACAAGAACCATATCCAATCTTCAATTTTACTTGGTTATGATCGCGTCAATTGTCGCGTTCGGCCACTTTGTGTACGTTCACCTGGTCATGCTGTATGCAGGCCGGGATAGCTGGATCTCGCTTTTTGCCGCAGTGCTCTTCGGTGGCATCATAGCATATGTGCACTTAGGATCTGCGAAGTCTAGCCCTGACTATACGCTCGTGGAACTGTCTCAAAGGGCATGGGGCAAATGGCTCGGATCTGCGATCTCACTTTTATATATGGTGTACTTCATATTTATCGGCGCAGTGACAGTCCGTATCTTGTCAACGTTTATCGGCTTGATATTTCCCGCGACACCGAGCCAAGTTTGGATTATTGCGATATTTATCTTAGTTGCATGGGCGCTGCGCGAAGAAGTCGAGGTCATGGCGCGCACGATTCAATTGCTGTTGCCACTGTTGATCGTGTTGGGACTTTCTGCTTCGTTGTTTTTACTACCTGATCGCGATCCGATGAAACTTTTGCCCATCATGGATCACGGAATTTTGCCCGTATGGCAAGGAACCGTCATCTTTATTGCGATGATCTCAGAACTCGTTATCGGACAGATGTTCATACCACAGGTCAAGAATCCACCAAACCTTCTAAAGCAGGGATGGATGGTCCTCGGTGTGCTGCTCATAATGTTTATCGGGCCCATCACAGGGCCGATCATGATCTTTGGTGAAAATCTGGCTAAAGCGTTCGCCTATCCGACGTATGCTGAACTTGAGTATATCGAGGCAGGGGATGTCGTGCAGCGCCTTGACCTGTTTGGTGTGATCTTATGGATGATAGGCGGCTATTTTCGCATTACGGTATTTTCGTATGCCGCTTTGCAGGTGGTTAACCGTTTGACAGGTGCGATTCGACCCAATGCATATGCGATTCCCGTCGCCGGGGTGGTCATCGCGATCGGACTTGACCTGCCGCTTAGTCGACCGGATACGTACTCATTTTTGCTCACAGGGTATCCTATTGTTTCTATTGCGATCGGAGTCTTGATGCCACTGCTGACGTCACTGCTGTTCACGTTCAGAAATAGAAAGCTGTACTAATTGGATGACTGATAGATCTGTTACACAGCCCGCGCTTGATACGGGCTGTTTTTATTATAAAGATGATTATTTTGTACCATCTGTTCCTAGGTCATTGAGATCTGTTGTAGTATCTTGTGAAAAACTATACTAACTTCTAATGGTACTTGAAAGGGTGGGTATTGCATGGTGCGAGATCGCATACGGATGCCTGAACTTATGAGCAAAGTGATGTCAGCCAAAGAGGCAGCAACGTTAATCAAGGATGGTATGACGATTGGTATCAGTGGATTTACTCGTGCAGGTGATGCGAAGGCGGTACCGATGGCATTAGCTGAGCGAGTGAAACGATCTGGAGAGTCACTTCACATTAATCTGTGGACTGGCGCGTCCGTCGCAGAAGAAGCTGACCGATCTTTGACAGAAGCCGGTGTTATTGCACGTCGCTTGCCATTTCAATCAGAAAAGTCTATCCGTAGCGCGATCAACCGCGGTGAGATCATGTATGTTGATCAGCACCTCAGCACGACGGTTGAGATGATCCGTGAAGGGCAATTAGGATCCCTTGATGTGGCGATTATCGAAGCTGTCGCCATCACAAAAGATGGTGGTATCGTACCGTCTACATCCGTGGGTAACTCACCGACGTTCGTGATGATGGCCGATAAGATTATTGTTGAGCTGAACTTAAAGCAATCGATCTTTCTTGATGGTGTACATGACATCTATATTCCTGAACCGCGTCCGCACCGCAACCCGGTACCTGTCTTGTGCGTGGAGGATCGCATCGGAACGTCTTATATTCCAACTGATCCTGACAAGATTATCGGGATCGTCATTACCGAACGTGAAGATCATTTTGCAGAAATCGCGCAACCAGATGTAGAAACTTATGAGATGGCGGGGCATCTTCTAGAATTTTTTGATCACGAGATTCACCGGGGCCGGATGACGCAGTCGCTTCGTCCGTTGCAGTCGGGCGTCGGATCGGTTGCTAACGCTGTGTTGTCGGGGCTGAAGAATTCGCATTTTAACAACCTTGAGATGTATTCAGAGGTGCTGCAAGACGCTGTATTTGAACTCATCGATGCTGACAAGATGCGCTTTGCATCAGGGTGTTCGATCACCGTATCACCGAGACGCGCTGCAGACATCATGGCGAAGCTGGACCGTTATCGCGACAAGTTGATCTTGAGGCCTCAGGAGATCTCTAACCACCCGGGTTTGATCAGACGGCTTGGCATCATCGCGATCAACACGGCCCTTGAAGTCGATATCTACGGCAACGTGAACTCCACACATGTCATGGGTTCGCAGATGATGAACGGGATCGGCGGTTCTGGAGACTTCGCACGCAACGCCTTTTTATCGATATTTATTACGAAATCGACGGCAAAAAATGGGCTAATCTCATCTATCGTGCCAATGGTGTCACACGTCGATCACACGGAACACGATGTGGAGATATTGGTCACAGAGCAAGGTCTCGCGGATTTGCGCGGCCTCGCGCCCAGGGAACGCGCAAAGGTGATTATAGACAACTGTGCGCACCCAGCGTACCGTGACCAGTTACGTGAATACTTCGATGAGGCGGCGAAACTGGGTGGTCATACGCCACACATCCTGGCGCGAGCGCTGTCATGGCATGTTCGTTACCAGGAGCAGGGATCGATGCTTGAGCAACAAGAGGCCGCTCGGGTCGCGCAAGTTTAGTGCGATAGTCAAGATGCATCATTTTCAAAATGAGTCGCTTGCGTCACTATCTGACCAATGGTCCGGATGGACTAGTATCCGTAATGAAAAATGATCCTGATGACATTAGCTTTCAAATCTATCGAGTTATACAGTGAGTCTTGAGTTCAGTTGACAGGGGATGCATAGATCATGAGAATCGTCCTTGCCACTGACGCGGTTGGTCAGGCATTGAGGCCGATAAAGGTGGCGACAGAATACCTGCAAAGCTTTGAGGATTCCCTATTGACCGTTTTGTACGTGTCAAATGGCAAAGTGTCATTTTACAACCATACTCCGCAGTGCCTGCGGCAGCCTGAGTCTTGCAAGGAGTATGAGCACGCCTCGTACTTGGAGGAAAAGGTCCATGAAGTCTTTCATCCATGGGGTCGGCGTGTTCGATTTCGTCATGAGATCGGCAACCCTGTCAACACGATTTGCCAGGTCGCACATGACGAGCAGGCGGATCTTATCATTGTCGGATGCCACACGCAGGCCCAAAAGTCGTCACCTGGCCCAGTGAGCCATGGCGTTTTGTCCCGCGCGAAGGTTCCGGTGTTGCTTGCAAAGTGAAGCACCAGATATTTTTGTATCAGTTTACTTAAAGTTTGAAATGAGGGATCGTTATGTTGTCAAACGAACAAAGTGAACGTACTGAGCTTCACGAGTTGTTCGAGATTCGGATCGAGTCCATCGGCGGGTTGGGCGCCAATTTGGCAGGTAAGATGCTAGCAGAGGCTGGTGTTCTGGGTCTTGGACTGAATGGATCTAATTATTCATCATATGGATCAGAGAAAAAGGGTTCCCCTGTAACGACGTTTATTCGCTTCGCGCCTCCGGACATGCTGATTCGCGACTCTTCGCCAATTGAGCAGCCGAACGTTGTGAGTGTGTTTCATGAAGCGCTATTTCGCACCCAAAACTGCACGAGAGGTCTGCGCGCAGATGGCGTCCTCATCGTGAACACGCGTAAAACTCCTGCGGAGATCAGGAAGTTGACTGGCTATCAGGCTGGTACTGTGGTGTGTGTAGATGCTCTTGGGATTTCGATTGAAGAGAAGACGAGAATTAATACAGCGATGCTCGGCACGCTCTGCCGCATCGTCGATTTTCTGGACACTGAAGTCATCAAGTCAGGGATTCGCGCGACGTTTGAAAAGAAATACCCAGCGCTTGTCGAATCGAATCTCAGGACGTTCGATCGCGGATTTACCGAGATTAAAGTCGATGTTGCGTCGTCAGAAGTGGCAGCAGCGCAAGAGCCTTATCGCCGACCAGCGCCGTCACTCGGATTTGTGACGCAGCCCATGGGCGGTGTGATTTTGAATCCGGGCAACTCAGTCTTAAAAGACCTCAGCAGTTCTCGGCAGGGGTTTGTGCCTGAATTTAAAGCAGAATCGTGCATCCATTGTGCGGCCTGTGATCAGGTCTGTCCAGACTTTTGCTTCGTATGGAGCCCACAGACAGATTCACACGGTCGTACATTCCAGTTTCTTCAGGGCATTGATTATCAATACTGCAAGGGTTGCCTAAAGTGTGTCGAGGCTTGCCCGACTGATGCACTGGCCGGACTTCGCGAGACTGAAGGATATGCAGATGCGCATCAGACAAAACACGCGTTTAATTTGGCCTAAGTTGCGTGTGACGAAGGGATAGAGGAGATATGGCAGTAGAAGAGGAAAAAGTGTTAGCAGTACATGCTGCGGACGCAGAGTTAAAACAAAAAGTCGACTTTCGTTCGGGTAACGAAATGGCCGCAAAAGCGGCAGCACAGATTAACTACCATGTGATGGGCTATTTCCCGATCACGCCTTCCACAGAGATTGCTGAATACCTCGATGAGATGAAAGTCGAGGGTGAACATGATATCGTCCTGATTCCCGCCGATGGCGAGCACGGATCGGCAGGGATTTGCTATGGCGCCGCGGTAGCGGGTGGACGTGTATTTAACGCAACATCGTCACAAGGTTTCTTGTATATGTTAGAGCAACTTCCTGTGCAATCTGGAACACGGTTTCCGATGGTGTTAAATCTCGTGACTCGCGCGGTATCTGGACCGCTAGATATTCGCGGAGATCATTCAGATCTGTACTATGGGCTCAATATCGGCTGGCCTATCCTTCTTGCAAAGGATCCACAAGCCGTGTACGACATGAACATGATCGCACTTCGTGTGGCTGAACATGCAGACGTTCGCCTCCCTGTGATCGTCGCGTTCGACGGGTTCTTTACATCGCACCAGAAACGGCGCGTGCAATATTTTGAGGACAAACAAGTGATCCAGAACTTCGTAGGTGAAATGCCGAAAGGTTATACGGATGCCCTCGACGTGAGACACCCGGTTACCATCGGACCTTACATGAATGATCCAGACTATGTGAACAACAAGTATCAACAGTCACAGGCGATGTATAACGCAGAACACGTCTTTTTGGAAGTTGCGAAAGAGTATGAGCGCATTAGCCACAGGCATTATGAACTGCTCGATCTTTATCGCATGGAAGATGCCGACGTTGCAGTGCTTTTGCTGAACTCCGCTTCGGAAACGGCGAAAGACGTCGTGGACGAACTGCGCAGCCAAGGAATCAAAGCCGGCGTTGTCGCACCCTTGATGATACGCCCATTTCCTAAAGAGGCGCTGCAAAATGCTCTGCGCCATGTGAAAGTTGTGCTGATTGGCGAGCGGGCTGATTCTTACGGTGGTCATGGGGCCAATATCTCTCATGAAGTTAAGGCTGCTTTGCAAGAAGTGGGCGCCGACACAAGCATTTTGACCCGAATCTATGGCGTTGGCGGGAAGGACTTCTATGCAGACGACGCGAGAGCATTCTTTGACCTGTGCCAAGCTGTGTTGCGCGGAGAGGCGGTTAAGCGCTTTGACTATTACGGCGTGACACCTGGCAACCCTGAGCTCACTCCGGCGGCGACCAGCAAGCAGTTGCCAAAAGAAGAGACAACTGGATTCGTGTCTGTCACACAAAACGAGCAGACCGGTGAATTAACGGTCAAAGTTCCACCGCTTCGGGCGCTCACATCGAAAGCCAAGAGGATCGCACCTGGACACGGTGCATGCCCTGGATGCGGGATCTTCCCTGGGGTGGAAACATTCTTAAAAGGTATTGAAGGCGACATCGTCGTGTTATTTCAAACGGGTTGCGGTATGGTTACGACGACGGGGTACCCATACTCTTCACACCGCGTAACATACATCCACAATCTATTTCAAAATGGTGCGGCGACCTTATCTGGTGCGGTTGAGATGTTTGCGGAGAGGCAACGGCGTGGTGAAATCCCATCCGGCGATGACATCACTTTTGTTATGGTAACAGGTGACGGTGGTATGGATATCGGTATGGGTTCTGCGATCGGTACGGCACTTAGAAACCACAAGATGATCATTTTGGAATATGATAATGAAGGTTACATGAACAC
>JAKACY010000149.1 GCA_021821025.1 Bacillota bacterium
CCTGCATTATTCGCGGTAGAGTCGGGTGCGTCTGTCAAGCAGGTCCAGCCCCCCGTAATTCAGGGGAAACGCCAGGATGAAACTTTATTGTCGGGGATGATACTTTTTTGTCCGTCAACACTTTCAGCAAGTCGCGGTAGTCTACCGCCCCGAGCAGATTCTAGTGCCGGTACGCTTCCTCAAGGTCATCCCCTATTACAGAGACCCATGAGCCTGGCCCCCTCTCCTGGTCGGTTCCTGATAGAATCTGAGCAGATTTATACACATGACTTTAAATTTTCACTATCAATCTATAGCTTAGCGATAATACCGACTATCTGAACGAGATATCCAGCGATTCTTGCCGCTGTGCCAACATCTGCTACGACCTTTTTGATGCCATCTTCCTCTGCCTGAAGGATTGATGCCTGTTGCTTCAGAGATGAAATAGCGTGCGCGAAATCCGTATCGTCGGCGATAGCTTGTGCTTGAAGCAGTTGGGACAGGAAGGAATCAAGGTGACTGTACTCAACATTGATTTGCATGAGCGTGGGAATGTCGGAAGTTGCCTGGCTGGTCTGGATGAGTAGTTGCTCAGCGAGTCGAAGTTGAGTGACAGCATCAAGCAAACTCTGTTTCTGTGCGTCTTTGGACATGGTGTTTCCCTCGTGATGGCACAATTACTTGTTTAATACAGTCTGTAATGTTTGTGCTGCTTTTACTCGCGCGGTCAGGTCGTCGACTGAAGCAATAATGCCACCTGTGCTAGCGATAGCGATGGCCTGGTTAGCATTAACAACAGCATCAAGCGCGGCGTTCAGCCGCTCGGCGACACTCTGCGGATTGGTCTCATGATCAAAGGCACCCGCCGTTGCAGCGACCGGTGCGGCGCCGAAGGGATCAGTTGACTGCATAAGTCTGCGTGCCTCGATGACGTCGAAAAAGCTGGCTGGACCGCGCTGGCTCCGGGCACTCTTCACCACCAGTTGAAGTTCTGGCTCAAGCTGTTGAGTTTTACTGGAAATACCAATCGCCAAAATCGTATTTTCGGTCTTAATATCCACGACGACTTTAGCAAGACTGGCAGCCATTGCTTTTGCAGTATGTTGAATATCGCTAAATCTCTTTTTGTCTAGCACCATGTCCGTAAGCTCAATGATAGATGATTCAACGGCGGAAGCTTCTGGAACACCAGATAAACCGTGTTGAGTGGCGAGGGATCTAATTTGATTGGCGAGCTTCAGAGAATTAGTGTCGAGCGTCTTGTTATCGTTGTTCGTAGATAGCGCCTGCATTTTATCAGCATAGAGAGTAATTGCGTCCATCAATACCTGGCGTATCTTGATTTGGTTGTCAGTCAGAATGGTCGGTGTGCAGACACCACTGAGATCTAAGGAGTTTGTAGAGCCTACGGCAAAGTTGTAACTGTTCGAGTAAAACTGATTATCACAGTCTGCCGTCTGTACGGCCCGGAGGAAACTTACCTCATCCGTCGCGGCCGCATGCGTGTCCTGGTCAAACTTCGAAACCGAGCCCTGTAACTGCGTCATACTGCTACAACCAGACAGCATGGCTGTCACCACGGAGCAAATCGCCACCCACTGAAACGATCTCATCCCCCCTCCCCTGGCTTGTTATAGATATATCCTGAACATTAAACCCGATTGTCATGACCAACCACCATATTATAGAGGTTCCCTACTGATTCTCCTGATCCAGGCCAAGCAGTCTGGCATGCGATGATCAGGCTAAAAGTTGAGGCTGACCATTCCGGGATTTGTCGGTTGTCCTGCCTGTCGTACCGTTGCCATGGCGATCTCTCTTGCTGGCATGCCATGATGGGGAAATCCTAGTGCAATTCAGCGAGCCATGCCATTCATTTTGGAAGACCTCCAAGCGGAAAGTCCTCTCGAACGCGGTGATCGGGTCGCTTGTGCAAACGGGTACAAACGGCTTTAATCGTGGCCAGCACTTGCTTTCGACATGTAAGCTTTGGCAAACGTATCGGTGAGAACGACTCTTGTACCTTGGAAGCGGTTGTTAACTTACAGGCTACATTGCTCCTCCGCTACTAGACTGTCCACCGCCAACTTTCCGTTTTGGCTTTTTTTTCACTTGGCTCCTTCTAGTGCTTGTGTCGACATCCAGATCCAAAGGCTGTTGATCGGGTCCGCTAGAAACCTGAAACGTACGTTCGATCACGCCTTCGACCCGCTGAGCTAGTAGAAGAAATTGTTCGAGACTGCCCCGAAGCGCTTGTTCGCGAGATGTTGGTTCTTGGGCTTGCCTTGGCCCGCTCTCGTTCGGTTGGCCTAAAAGGCGAAACTGACATGAGGCGCCGGGGACGATTTCGATAGTCAAGGTGCGGGGAAGCATCTTGGGCAAGCCCAGGAATACTTCCAGCCCTTCGAAAGTCCTCGCAATCCATTCGAATTCGCCCCAGCAGATATCAGCCCTAGGCACTTCTAGCCAATCGAATTCTGGCCACAGCAGCCGTTCGGCACCTTTTGCCGCTGTCAGCCAAGCTTTGTCCCATGCGCGTGGGCCGGCCAACGCGGCCATAGCGCCAAACCATGCGGCAGCCGCAGGAGCAAATCGCTGAGTGCGCTGTAGCAAAAAAACGTGCGATGTGCCTCTTCCCACCAAAAACGCTGCAGCGGCAAGAAACAAACCATCAATGGTTGATGGCGCCGTTCCTCTGGTAGGCTGGTTTCGTTGCAGTATTTCCGAAGCGAGTCGATTGAACGCGCCAACACGCTCCTCGATTGAATCGCTCGACAGCCTAGAAATATCTTTCAGCAAAAACGACGACACTAAGGAAGCATTTTTTTTGTCGAGGGTTATTAAATAGTCGCCTGCTGCGTTCAGAATGTGATTGACGGCATCTGATGGTGACAGTGGCTCGTTGATGCGAGCGCCGACGATTGCCCATACTGGAAGGAGGTCATCCACGCCCACGGACCGGCGTGCAAAGCGTCGATCACTTTCAAGCAGACGGAGCCTGTCTGTGCAGGTTCGGGTGGCATCGTCATGACCCCAGAGGAGGGATGCGCGCGCAATCGGCGTGGTGAAACAACCCGCAAACCGCGACAAAGCCAGATTCTGAAGGTTTGTGTCGCCTTCTAGCTGCGACAGCACTTCGCCAACAGCGATCGATGCCCAGCGGTCTGGCCTTTGTTGGCCGAGGTCCAATGCATCGCTCCTAGTCGGGAATTGACGCCACTCGCTAGCAAGTACAACCCGGCCATACTGACTAAGGGGGAAGGCCTCGTCAGCAAACGTCCGGAGCCAAGACAAAGTTTCGGTTGCCGTGTCGTTGGGGATGACAATCAGTGATGGCGGTGCATAGCTTCGCGGACCTTGCGCGCCTCGATAACCGACAGCCAGCTTGGCACCACGCAGATCCAACTCTGGTAGCATCCGACGACTAAGGCCCTGCGGATCATGCTCGCCCAGAAGCACGTCGAGCAGATCTTCTCGGTCAACCACCGCCCAGCGAATTTCATCGTTCTTCATGTCTGATCACTAGGAAAAAGGTCGTCCAGTTCCATATGGCGAGGCTCGGCAAACGCGCTCTCCAACGGCCTGTTCGTGTCGCCAGTCCGGTAGGCGTTGAGCGCCGTCTTGGCGCGCGTAATCGCCGTGTACCCGAGGCGGCGGCGATTCAGCGGGTAGTCCGCCAATTCCTCGATTCCAAAGAGATGAACCGCGCGGAACTCCGCGCCCTTTGATGCGTGAATGGTCAGTACATGAATGGGTTTATTGCCCGCAAAACTGGAGTCGTCGTCAATGCCATGCACGCATATTTTCTCCGCCAAATCGGTACCGTTGAAACGAGCCCGCAGGTCTGCAAGGGTTTCCCGCCTTCCGCAGAAGATGCCGATGCTATCATTATTGAATGCGTCAAGCTGTATTCGTATCTTTTCGAGCATTTTCTCGAACTGCTTGTCGCGGCTTGCATGGACGTTCATATGGGCGCTCGACTCGCCCTGCGTTATTGGGTCGTAATTGGACGTTGCCTCCAGACTGTTCGCCTCATTCTTTGGAGGCATGAGCCTGTCTGCGACCTTGGCTATTTTCTGGCCGATACGAAAATGCCGCTTAAGTACATATGGTTGCAAGGACAGATTCTCAATGACGGACAGTCCGTTTCTTCCATAAATCCCCTGACACGCATCTCCGCAAATGGCGACGTTATCGCTCAGGCTCAAGAGAACTTCAAGTTCATCCGCCGTGAGGTCTTGCGCTTCGTCGACAAAAATGGCGCTGAACAATTTCTGCGTGGGGAGTTTTGCATTGGCCTCGCGAAGCATGTTGGGAATCTCTTGCCTCGCAGCATCGTCAAAATCGGCACCCTCCGGAAGCATTCGATGCCCAAGATTTTCAAAAATGTGAGATGAGGCCCACGAGTGATATGTCTTGACCTGATCTGGCGAAATCAATCCGGTTGCACTAATCCCGGTGCGGATGAAGTCAGCAAGTGCTTTAGTATACGTCACGATCAAAACGTTCTTCTCACCCATGCCAGCAATGAATTGCGCGCGCAGCAGCAAAAGGTTGGTTTTTCCTGAACCGGGCGGACCAATCAGGGAATAGCGGCCATGGGCTGACAACTGGATGAACGCTTTCTGGTCACCGTCAAGTTCGTTCTTTGCGCGCCACCAACTCTTGTTCATCATTGTTTATTTCCCGATTGTTGCAATTGGGCTTCCTGCGTGGTTTGAAGGTTCAATCCGTGCAAGCTAGTGGGATTCTCCCCACTTTCAATCCGGTCTAGGGCACGGCCGAGCAGGCTTGCCAGTTCGTTGGAGGCTAGGGTCACAGCCTCGCCTTCAGCCTCTTGAATCACGGCACCGCCCACAGGTCTGAACGAGACGGTCGGCATAGCATCACCTCTGTCCGCACAAACAATCTGCGCACCCACTCGCAGATTGACACTGCGCTCGTACAGCCCAGTTAGCCAATCAAACCCGACGTGGCAACTGATGGACAACTGCTCGTCCACGGTAAACTTGTACCTGACTTCCATCGGCTCATCCGGCGCAGGGGTGCTCATGGTCAGCGGCAGTTGCGCGCCGCAAATGTGGATCAGTTCTCCCCGGATGCTGTTGGAGAAGCGATTCATGAATTCTCCGCGCTCGAAATTGAGCCGCCCCGCAGAAGATTCTACGGCATCGCGCCGGGCGCAGATCGACCCCCTGGCGAGCCTGGCTCGCAGCGCAATCATCGGATCGCTCACCCCTTCCAGCAAGAAATCTTCCCAACACACGACTGCCAACCGGGTATCCAGGTCCTTGATCAGACATCGGGACGCAAGCGCTTTGAGGGAAAGGAGACGGTTGGGAACGGGATCTGCGAACGAGGGCTGCTTCATGAGAACCGCCTTAGCAACGATCCACCGGTTACCGAGCAACATCTCGGACTTGAAAAGTGGTTCCTTCTTGATCAGGTCATGCAGCACCGCGCCTACCTGATAGATGTTCAGTCCGCGCCAGAGCTTCGAGGTTGGTTCATCAAGACGAAACAGGTACTCGGGCGAGCTGTATTGCGCCGTTGCTAGGAAAGGGCGCTGGTTGCCGTGATCGGTCACACAGGCGTCACTTGCATCTGGGGAATCGGACTCTCGCACCACGCCAAGGTCGAGAAGTTTCAAATGCCTGAAATCTGGCGAGACGTGAATGTTCTCGGGTTTAATGTCACGGTGGACAATATTCAAAGAATCAAGGAACTGAACAGTATCGACGAGCTGCGAAATGAGCGGCACAATAGCGTCATCGGGTATCTCTGCAAGTTTTTTCGCCAATTGCGGCCACTCGATGAACTCCATCTCGACAAACGCCGTGCCTTCCGCCTCCTCGACGCGGAAGGTCTGGACCAGCGATGCGCATCCGTGGCCGATCAGACGCTTTTGTACATCTAGACGGCGCCTTTCGGCATCGCCGCTTGATCCGGCAAAGAACTGCGGATTGAATGCCTTGAGCACACTTGGTTTGCCGGATCGAACAACCCGATAGATGGCTGCCGATCCGCCTGCGGCCAGAAACTCAAGTTCCTCATAACCTCCGGTTGCGTCAAGGTAGCGGATTGCGCGATTCTTCAAATCATCAATGATTGAGCGATCTAGATCCGGCATACCTTCCTCCTAGCCTATTATATCAAAACGTAACATACACTTCATCAGTTACAACTGGCCCCATAAAGCCAGAGGCAGTTGAACCTCTGGAAACGGGACTGTCTACTATTACCAGGCCTCTTACCCGCTTTGATCAGGCTCACTCAGTTGTGCAGTACCGCTTGCTCTACCCAATGTGGCGAATCGAATCCCTGTCTTCCACCAGATATTGCCTGTGGCCAGTAGTCGTTATCACCCCTTGCGCACACATTCTGGAAATACTCCGTTGAATGACGCCCGATGTTACGCCTT
>JAKACY010000007.1 GCA_021821025.1 Bacillota bacterium
GCACAGGTGATCGATGTTTGCTTGCAGGATCCTGATCGCAACGAAAGAGAAGACATGGAGAGGTTTTTGAATTTCGTTGTGAAAAAGGTGAAAGCGCCGCTGATGCTCGATTCGACGGATGCCAAAGTGCTTGAGCTTGGTCTGAAGTTTTGCCAGGGAAAAGCGCTCATCAATTCGATCAACCTAGAAGATGGTCGCAAGCGCTACGATGAAGTGGTGCCACTGGCTCAAAAGTATGGGGCAGCGCTCGTGGTCGGTACGATTGACGAAACGGGCATGGCGGTAACCAGGGAGCAAAAGTTAGAGATTGCACTGCGTTCACACGATATCTTGGTGCATGAATACGGTGTGGCGCCGCAAGACATCATCTTCGATCCACTGGTGTTCCCAGTCGGCACGGGGGATGAAAACTACCTGGGATCTGCTGTCGAAACTGTCGAAGGCATCAGGCTGATCAAAGAGCGCCTGCCGCAGTGCCAGACGATCCTTGGCGTGAGCAACGTGTCTTTCGGCCTCCCTGCCGCCGGGCGTGAGGTGTTAAATGCCGTCTTCTTATACCACTGCACGAAAGCAGGGCTTGATTTTGCGATCGTTAACACAGAGAAGCTCGAACGGTACGCATCGATTGCAGAAGAGGAGCGTGAGCTTTGCGAACGGCTGTTATTTGCGACGTCCGATGAAGGGGTAGCTGAATTCACGGCCTTTTACCGCGAGAAAAAAGTGGACGTCCGTGAAGCCAAGGCGAATTTGCCGCTAGAAGAGCGCTTGGCGCGTTATATCGTAGATGGTTCGAAAGAAGGCTTGTTGCCAGACTTGGATGAGTCCTTAACCAAATACGATCCTCTTAGTATCATCAATGGACCACTGATGTCTGGCATGGCAGAAGTCGGGCGCCTCTTTAACGCTAACGAATTGATCGTGGCGGAGGTGCTACAGAGCGCCGAAGTCATGAAAGCAGCGGTGGCGTATCTTGAGCCGAAGATGGAAAAATCAGAGAGTGCCATCAAAGGAAAAATCCTTTTGGCGACCGTTAAGGGCGATGTGCATGACATCGGAAAGAATCTGGTGGAGATCATTTTGGCCAATAACGGCTATCAGGTCGTCAACCTCGGCATCAAGGTTCCACCAGAGCAACTGATCGAGGCTTTTCGCAGGGAAAATCCCGATGCGATCGGCTTATCTGGACTGCTAGTGAAGTCGGCGCAGCAGATGGTCGTGACGGCGCAAGACTTCAAGCAGGCAGGCATTGATGTGCCGCTTTTGGTGGGCGGTGCGGCTTTGACAAAAAAATTTACAGATACCCGCATCGCGCCAGAGTATGATGGGCTTGTGCTATACGCCAAGGATGCAATGTACGGCCTCGATCTTGCCAATCGTCTGGCGAATCCTGATGAGCGCGCAAAACTAGTAGAGGGCCTGCGTGCTGCGATCGGCTCTGATGTGATGACTGCTGGCAATAAGCCCGAGGAAAAAGCACCAAAGCCGGAGCGTGTGATCAGGACTGTGAGTCAAGAGGTCCCTGTTTTTATACCGCCTGACTTCGAACGCCACATCTTGCGCAATTACCCGTTGAAACTGCTGGCACCCTATCTCAACTTGCAGATGCTGCTTGGCAAGCATATGGGTTATCGCGGCAATGTCTTAAAGCGCTTGGAAGAAGGTGACGAAAAGGCCCTGGAGCTAAAAGCGGTCATCGATGATCTGATCGCCGAATCCGCTGAGAAAGGGTATATCGAGGCTAATGCGATGTATCAGTTTTTCCCGGCGCAATCCGACGGCAATCAGGTGCTGATCTACGATGCACAAGATCACAACAAGGTTTTAGAGCGGTTTGATTTTCCGCGGCAATCGGGAGACCAACAGTTGTGTTTGGCAGACTTCGTCAAGCCGATCGACAGCGGGATCATGGATTATGTGGCGTTTATATCAGTTACGACCGGGCGACATGTGCGTGCATTATCGACTGAGTGGAAAGAAAAAGGCGATTACCTCAGATCATACGCGCTGCAGGCTTTGGCGCTTGAACTGGCGGAGGCGTTCACGGAGCGTGTGCACCATATCCTGCGCGACATCTGGGGCTTTCCAGATCCGGCAGATATGACGATGCGCGACCGTTTTATCGCCAAGTATCAAGGTATTCGCGTATCTTTCGGTTATCCTGCGTGCCCGAACATCGAGGATCAGACGCAACTGTTTCGGCTCTTGCATCCGCAAGACATCGGGGTGGAATTGACGGACGGCTTCATGATGGAGCCTGAGGCTTCTGTGTCCGCGATGGCGTTCTCGCATCCGGAGGCGAGGTATTTTAACGTCGAGTAATGTCTATCTGATTCTACGGCATATGGTGGTGGTGAGAGTGAACGGCGCATCGGTAAAGTCATCAAGGAGATGGGTGGACTCCCATGAGTATGATCTCGCCGATCCCGAAGAAAATCGGTTCAAATGATATTGTTCCGCATGGCCAGGTAAGGTCTGATACGATGTTTAGTCAGCACTTACGATGCGCACTACCGAGGCGACTAAAACAATGCTGCTGTGATCTTCGCGCCGCCGGAAAAAACGAGGCGGTCACGCAAAAGTTTGCGCGTGACCGCCTCGTTTTGTTGCGCGTACAGATCAAGCGATGCGCACGATATCATGTGAGTGCATCTTGGGACTCGCGATGGCGCGGCGGCAGTGGTCCGAGGTATTGATACAGATGGCACTCGATGCGACCGTTGTAAAGCTTTCTATTCTTGTCCGCCTTTTTGCCAAAGAAGCGCGTAAAATCTGGGTGCGCTGATAGAACGAAAAATGACCATGTCGGCATGACCTTCATGATTCCACGCATCTGTTCATAGAGTATGCGGACCTCTTTGTCGTCACCGAGTCGCTGCCCGTAAGGTGGATTCGTAACGACGCATCCGTATTGTTCTTTGCTGTAAAATTCGGCGGCTGGCAAGACGCGAAAATCGATGTGTTCGGACACTTTTGCGCGCACTGCGTGCGTCTGCGCCATGCGCACGGCGGCTGGATCGATATCCGATGCCAGGATCGTCGTTTTGCGCGTATAATCAGCTAAGTCGGCGACTTCTTCCCGCGCTTCTTGATACGCTTTTTTGTCCATGAAGGCGAAGTCCTCGCTAGCAAAGCTGCGAAAGGATCCTGGTGCGATGCGCAGGGCTAACAGGGCTGCCTCAATGGCGATCGTTCCGGTGCCACACAAGAAGTCTGCAAATGGCCTGTGCGGCTCCCAGCGGCTTAACATGACGAGGGAGGCGGCCAGGGTTTCTTTGATCGGCGCAGGGCCAGTGAGCGTACGATATCCGCGCTTATGCAGGCCCGAACCGCTCGTGTCGATCGCGAGCGTCGCGATGTCTCTATGAATCGACACTTCGATGCTGTACAGCGCGCCGGTTTCATCAAACCACTCTTGGTGGAACTTTTCCTGCATATTTGCAACGATCGCCTTTTTCACGATCGCCTGACAAGCGGGAACGCTTGACAACTGCGATTTGACCGATCGGCCTTCAACCGGAAAACGAGCGTCGATCGGCAGCAATTCAGACCATGGCAACGCTTTGGTGCCTTCGAACAGCTCTTCAAACGTTGTGGCAGGGAACTCTCCTAGGATCATCATGACGCGATCAGCGGCGCGTAGCCAAAGATTGCTCCGACTGATACCGAGATCATCCGCTTCGTAAATGATTCTGCCGTTATCGACTTCAGTTGTTTCGTAGCCAAGTTGCCGAACTTCTCGTGCTACCACTGATTCGAGGCCGAGCGGTGCAGTGGCTAATAACGTGAATTTCAAAATCAGACCCCCTCAGATTATCGGCGCAGCTCAGATTATCGGCGCAGCTCAGATTATCGGCGCAGCCGTATAATCTTCCTTAAACCCATCCTTAAACCCATCCATTCGTCAGGCATCCGATAAACCGCCATATTGTACCATATGGTAGGGATGATACGAAATACCGGCAGTTATCCTCCGATCAGATGAGGAAAAACGGTTAGTAGGCCATAAGAGCTACCCATCAACGTGATCGCCACAATGATGATCCACCCAAACACATTGCCGAGACTGCGGTTGACTAACTGGCCCATGATGTCGCGATCGTTGACCAGGATGATCAAGAAAAGTAACGCAGGGGGCATTAGCAGAGTCGCGATTACGTTGACCGTGATCGATATAGCCTGCAGCGGCGCGCCTGGGATCAGGACGACGGCCCCAGCCAAGATGGCCCCGCCGAGCAGGCTCGCATAAAACCAAGGCGCCTCTTTAAATTTGCGGTTTAAACTGCTAGGAACTCTTGAAACCTCCCCGAACGCATAAGCCGAACTTGTCGAGATCATGATGGATGCCACAAGGCCCGCCTCGGTGAGTCCAAGCGCAAACAGCGATGAAGCGATGCGTCCGACATAGGGCTGCAGCACTTGTGCAAACTGTGACTGGCTTATGTTTGCCAAGTCGACGTGATGTAAGAATAAGGGTGCACATACAAGCACTGTTGCGATCGCGGCGGCCGCAGCGACGATTGCGCCGATTGCCGTATCGATTCGGCCCTGCTTGATGTCTTTTGCGGTGATGCCTTTGTCGACCGCTGCGCTTTGCTGGAAAAATAGCATCCATGGCGTCACAGTCGCGCCAACGTCAGCCATGAGTTGCACCAAGAGATTGATGTTGAAACCACCAGGAAGAGGCCGCCAGGTCAAAAATGCATGGGTCACGTCCGACGCAGATGGATGGGCGAAGACCGCGGCGGGCACAAAGATCAAGTTGAATGCCGCGAGCAACAGCGCGATCCGTTCCCAAGTCCAATACCTCCTGGATGAAACGGCGAGGAAAACTACTAATATTGAAAATATTACACTGATAAAAGGAGAAATGCCGAAGTAAGATAGTCCTGCGCGAATGCCGATAAACTCCGTCACAAGTGTCAACACATTGCCGATGACCAGATCGAGCATCGAAAAAAATCCCCAAAACTTCCCGAAGCGATCAAAGATCAGTTCGGCATGCCCACGGTGTGTCGCCGCAGCTAGCCTCACGGTCATTTCTTGAACTACATAAGCCATCGCGAACGTCAAAATGATAAATGGGAGGAAGAACCCGACCCCATAACTGGCCCCTGTCTGCGCGTAGGAGAGCATGCTAGGGGCGTCATTTTCACCAAGCATGACCAGGATGCCTGGGCCGATCAGAAGCCACAACAGTTTTAAGCGTCGTCCGCCCCGACGGGCCAATATGACTTGGACGCGGTCTTTTGCGCGTGTCAGGTCTTCACTCTCGAAGCTGTTGGTGTCATTTTTTGAAACGTCATGATCCGCCACTAACACATCCCTCCATTTCTTGGCAAATACGGCGTGAATGCTTATCGCGTAAAAATTTGTTTCGCGAGAGAAACATTATGTTGTACGCACAAAAAACTTGCATGCAGGAAACTTTCTCGCCATTTATTGTATGCTCATTTTCGTTTGTTGTGAAGAGGTGTTTTCTAGCGTTATCATCAGTTACATGGTGTGTGTCCATGCTATGATATAAGGTGTATGCCCCTTTCGTGAAAGGAAGGATTTCATGATCGATCAACGTTTTGTCGGTGTTTGGTCTACACCCGTATTAAATGTAGTGGAAAAAGGCGCTGTTCGAAAGTTTGCTGATGCAATCGGTGATCCGAACCCGATCTATCGGGACGAGGCGTACGCGGCGACGACTCGCTTTGGTCGCATAGTCGCCCCGCCCACGTTCTCTCGAACATTTGACTACGGGGCTCTGCCTGGCTGTGAGCTCGAGCAAGATGGACTCATTCATGGGGAGCAGACATTTCATTATCACCGCCCGCTTTTTGTTGGTGATGAATTGCTGTGCTCATTTCGGCTAGCAGACATGTCCTTTCGCACGTCGGCAGATGGCAAGATGGTCTTTCTGATCTATGAACAGCGTGGCGTGACAAAAGTTGGAGAAGAGGTGTTTACGGAACGCATGACAGTGATCAGCAGGGAGGAGGTAAAATCATGACGACATCTTGGGAAGTAGGTCAATGGTTGCCGACGCTCGAAAAAGGTCCTATAACGCAGGTGGATTTGGTCAAATACGCTGGCGCTTCAGGGGACTATAACCCGATTCATACCGTGGAGGCTTTCGCGAAAGAAAAAGGGCTCGGCGGTGTGATTGCGCATGGCATGCTCACCATGGGTTATGTCGGGCAAATGTTGACTGATTTTGCTTGGCCTCTTTTCGACCTAACCGACTATAGTGTGCGTTTTCGCGCGATGGTGAGACCCGGTGACACGATTTTGTGTAAAGGAAAAATCACCAGGGTTGCAAAGGACGGCGATATGACTGTGGCCACCGTGCAAGTATTCGCAGAAAATCTGTCGGGTGAAACCGTAGTCAAAGGCACGGCGACTCTGCGATTGGCATGAGCACAATGATATAATGATATCTTAAGAGCTGGGGTGTTGTGTGGGTGGGTAGGGCACTGATCGTCGTCGATATGTTAAATGATTTCGTCGCTAGCGACGGAACACTTTCTTGTGGGCAGTCGGGTCAAAACGCTGTGGGTCCGATTGTGAACTTGTTAGAGGAAAGTCTACAACAGGGAGATCTGATCGTGCTGGCGTGTGACACGCATGCGCCGGATGATCCTGAGTTTGTGCTATGGCCGAGGCACTGCGTGGCCGGAACGTGGGGCGCACAGCTTTATGGGCCAGTGCAGACTTTCTATGAGAAACACGCTGGAGCGCTGGTGCGGATGATGCCAAAGACGCGCTACGACGCCTTTTTTGAAACTCCGCTTGCAGGTTGGCTACAGGATTTCGGCGCGACAGAAGTGATCGTAGCGGGTGTATGCACCTCGATCTGCTGCTATGCCACCGCAAGCGGCGCCTACTATCGGCGTTTGCAGGTTTTGATTCGACCAGATGCTATGGGGGACCTCACAGAAGAGGCACATGATTTTGCTGTGCGCCACATGCAAGCTGTATTAAAAGCGGTTCAGATATCTTAACCATGTGTAGGGTATTGTAACTACAGAATTATTTCTAAAGACAATGTGAAATGGGGTATTGGCGCATGATTCGTTTTTTACATAAAGCAGAACCTTTTGTGGAGCAAAGGGAGTTAGAGCTTCAAGTTCCTTTCATACAAACCGCGCATTCATTGATTCATGATCGCTCAGGCGCAGGATCTGATTTTTTGGGGTGGCTGCATTTGGCTTCGGAATTTCCGGAAGAACAACTGAGCCGGATCGAGGCGGCAGGACGCCGGATTGCAAAGGATTCCGATGTACTGGTTGTAATCGGGATTGGTGGTTCCTATCTTGGCGCGCGCGCGGCCTTGAATTTGTTACAGCATTCTTTCCCAGATATGCTGCCGGCCGATCGTCGGCCTCTTCGCGTCGTGTTTGCCGGAAATCAGATGAGCTCCACTTATATGAGTGAGCTTCTAGAGGTACTGGATGGCTACGAGGTTTCTGTTAACGTGATTTCAAAATCAGGGACGACGACTGAACCTGCACTGGCCTTTCGCATATTGCAAGATTATATGACAAAGCGTTATGGACAAGATGCTTCCAAACGAATCTATGCCACGACCGATAAGGCTAAGGGTGCCCTTCGCAAGTTGTCTGACGAGATGGGTTATGAAACATTCGTCATTCCGGATGATGTGGGTGGTCGATTCTCAGTACTCACTCCTGTGGGTTTATTGCCGTTTGCAGCTGCTGGCATCAATATTCGGGATCTGCTCAAGGGTGCGGCGGATGCGGAGAAGGATTTGGCCACGCCTGACCTGTCTAATCCGGCCTATGAGTATGCAGCCCTGCGAAGCATTTTATACCATAAAGGCAAGGCTGCGGAGATGTTCGTAAGTTATGAGCCTGGCTTGCACTACGTTGGTGAGTGGTTAAAGCAACTTTTCGGCGAGAGTGAAGGCAAAGATCACAAGGGTCTGTTGCCAGTCTCTGCAGATTTTTCAACAGACCTGCATTCGTTGGGTCAGTTTGTTCAAGATGGTGCACGGATATTGTTTGAAACGGTGTTGAAGGTCAAAGATGTCCGTCGGGATTTAACGGTTAACAACATGGCTGGTGATCCGGATGGGCTAAATTACTTGACGGGCAAAAGCTGGCGTAGCATTAACGACACCGCCCTGGATGCCACCGTTTTGGCACACACAACAGGCGGCGTGCCGAATATCGTACTCGAGATTCCAGACATGACAGAGTATTCGCTGGGATACATGTTTTACTTCTTTGAAAAAGCCGTCGCAATGAGTGGATATCTGCTGGGTGTCAATCCATTTGACCAGCCTGGGGTTGAGACCTACAAAACGAACATGTTTGCGATGTTAGGAAAGCCCGGGTATGAAAAGCAGCGCGAGGTATTGTCCAATCGTGGCTGACAGAGGAGATTTGCGCAGGGGAAACGATTTGCGAGTGGCGGATTCAGTTGCAGATTTGATTGGGACTACACCGATGCTAAAGCTTCGGCGTGTGGTTGATGATCAGTGTGCGGCAGTTTATGTGAAGTTGGAACGCTTCAATCCAGGCGGAAGCGTTAAAGATCGTCCGGCCTTAAACATGATCGAGCAAGCTGAGCACGATGGTTTGCTTCGCCCGGGCATGACGATTATCGAACCGACAAGCGGCAATACCGGCATCGGCATCGCAATGGTCGCGGCTGCGAAAGGGTATCGAGCTGTTTTGGTCATGCCGGACACGATGACGCGTGAGCGCATCGCAATCTTGCAGGCATACGGCGCACAAGTGGTATTAACTAAGGGATATTTACGTATGCAAGGGGCGGTCGACAAAGCAGAAGAACTAAGGCGCGAACTAGGGGATCAGGCGATCATCTTAGGACAGTTTGATAACAAAGCCAACCCGGATGCGCATCGCAAGTCGACAGCACCAGAGATCCTTGCGCAGATGGATGGTCACTTGGATGCGTTCGTGTCTTCAGCCGGCACTGGTGGAACGATTACAGGGATTGCCGAAGTGCTAAAGGCGACCATCCCCGGAGTGAAGGCGTACGTGGTCGAACCCAAGGGCTCACCAGTGCTGTCGGGGGGAGAGCCGGGCCCGCATAAACTTGTTGGGACTAGCCCTGGGTTTGTACCGCGCATCCTGAATACGAAGATCTACGATCGTATTTTCTTGGCTTCGGATGAAGATGCGATCGAGATGACACAAAATCTTGCGCACAAAGAGGCTCTGCTCGTCGGTATATCGAGCGGCGCAGTTGTTTGGGCGGCCCTACAGGTGGCTAAGGAACTTGGCCCTGGAAAGAAAGTTGTGGCATTGTGCCCGGATACTGGTGAACGGTACCTGAGCATGGGAATTTTTTAAGATCAGGCTGATGTGGGAGGACCGTGACTACATGAGGGCACAGGTGAACTGGGTGCAAAAGAGGCAATTTGATGCTGTGGGTGATTCGGGGCACCACGTGACGATCGATGCTAAATCCGAGGCAGGTGGAGATAACCTCGGACCGCGCCCAATGGAACTGCTGTTGATGGGGCTTGGCGGGTGTACCGGGATTGATGTGACGCTTATCTTGGAGAGAATGAGAATCCCGTATAATGCGGTGAACATCACGCTTGATGGCGAACGTGCCCCTTCACCGCCAGAAAAATTCGTGAAAATTACGCTCACTTATCACGTGGATGCTCCCGATGCGCCGCTGGACAAGGTCGTGCGTGCAGTGAAGCTGTCGCAGGAGAAGTACTGTTCTGCAGCCCATTCGCTGAATGCAGAGTTAAAAGCTGTTGTGATGCTAAACGGTGTACGCCACGAGGTCGATTAGCGTCTCGCGGCATTAGTACCCCGTGATCGATCGCCGCAAATAAAACGGGCGAAAGCCACTGGCGCTTTGTCTCGGGTATCCTGCTTGACTTCTTACATAGTGTAAAGTGACTCGTTTCTTCGAGAAAGGAGGCACGATGGACTATGTGTACGATGAGTCAGGCACAGCAATCTGTAGGGCAATGGGTGACATTTCGGACGCCATGGGGTGCGCATCGGGGCATCATCCAGTCAGTGAGCAATCAGGGTGTATTGATGAGAATTCCGCGGCAATACGCACCGTTCGGCCTAGTCAGCGACTCGCTTTCATCTAAGTCTGATGAAGCAAGGCTTGATATGGCTTTGGCGCAGTGGGGGTATGGTCCGAGTGTTCCGGGTTATGGTGCTGGTTACGGACCAGGGCTTGGCCGACCGGGGCAGGGCTATGGTCGGCCTGGATATGGCTGGTGGGCTGGCGGTTGGCTCTTTTGGTGGCTGGCATTTGCGTGGATTTTTGCTCTGGCATTCCTATGGTAGTGGCGATCAGTACATCTTGCTCCCGGAAATTCTAGGAGCTTTTTAGGCGTTGGTTCGTAACTTACGCGTGTCAAACCATATGCCCCGGCCAATAAGAGGACCATAAAACTCATATATCGGCAGCGTCGAATCTTTCGACCAGTGCTTATACTAAATTATGGAAGTTGATACGTACGATCCAACATTCGTAGGTTATTATAGTAAGTGAGAAAGGGGTATCACGATATGGATTCACGCGCAAAGAAGTATTATGGGGCCTTTCTTGACCTTTCTGATCATGCTTGCCTTGTCGTTGGGGCGGGCATGGTGGCCGAGCGCAAGGTTAAGGCGCTGCTGCGATCAGGTGCTAAGGTCACCGTCGTGAGTCCAGCGGCAACGCCGTGGTTTCATGAATGCCACGAAAAAGGGCAACTCGTGTGGCACGCACGACCGTATGTCCCGACAGATGTCGAAGGCGTAACTATCGTGTTTGCCGCCACCGATTCGCGAGTAGTCAATCGCAAGGTATACGCCGATGCGACAGCCGTCCATGCGTTCGTAAATGTGGCAGATGACGCGCAGTTATGTACGCTCACCGTGCCTGCAGTAGTACATAAGTCCTGTCTACAGGTGGCGATATCTACGCTTGGACAGTCGCCAACCATGGCTAAGAAGTTGCGCGAGGCCCTCGAATATGACCTGATTCATGGTACACGGACATTTCAGGAGACCATTCAGAGATTTGAAGAAAATGGAGGCTGATGTTGCTGCAGATCGACCTGTCTGGAACATTAGTCCTCGTGACAGGTGTATCAGGCGAGTTGGGTTATATACCCGTGGCAGGTGGCCGTGTGTTGCCAGGAATTTGATCATGGCTAGGTACCGCTTGTGAGCTAAGAGTCTATTGCATAATATCCTGAATAATTTCCATTAACAAGTAAATAATATCCATGTCACATTGGCCTAGGGCAAGTCTTTGCGCCATCGCGCGAGAGTATTTCAGACGCCCTGTTTTGCCATGTCCTGGAGGGCACGATGATTCTTAGTTCAGATCAGTTGATCATAAAAGCCCATGAGCTGGCTTTGCAGCATGATGTGGATCGGTCGCATAACAGACTTCGTGAAATCCGCATGTTGCATGAAGCAGTTGCAGAACTGCGAGCGTTTGGAAATGATTTTCAAAATGGGCGTGGACACTGTTCACAGCCTGCACAAGACTGGCTCACCAGCCACGTGGATTTTATTGAAGAACAGTCAGTGGTGCTCACCCGCAATCTTTCAACCGAAAAACTGCGCTCTTTTACACGTCTGAAACCTGACGGTCGGCTGCGCGTCATGGTTCTTTGCACAGAATATCTCGCTTGTGTGGACGGAGTTATATCTGAAGAGTCATTCATTACTTTTATCCGCGCCTTTCAAGAAGTGACGGTGCTCACGATGGGGGAGCTATGGGTACTTCCGCTATTTTTGCGGATGGCAGTGATCCTGTCCCTACGTGATGTGATGGAGTCCGTTCGCGAAAGACGTGAGGTGTGCGCGCAAGTTGACAACTTTTTAGCGAAAGTTGCAATGCCAACCCCACAACCGGGCATGCTTCGGGAAAGGTTGGAGCAAGCAGGGCAGGATCTACCGCTGTCTGGTCCTGTCATTGTGCACCTTGTCAGCCATTTGCGGGAGTGGACCGATGATGCTGGCACAGTCAGAGATTGGCTTGTCTGCCAATTGGACAATGGCGTCGACACGCTGGATCAGTTGGTGGCTTTCGAACATCAATTACAGGCAACTTATCAAATCAATGCAGGCAACCTCATTATGAGCTTGCGCCTTGTCGCGCGCCTTAACTGGCAGGATGCTTTTGAGGGCATCAGTTTGGTCGAGCAAACTTTGCGCGAAGAGCCGACAGAAGCTTATGCTAAGCTGGACTTTACCAGCCGTGATCAGTTGCGCCATCGCGTGGAGCACCTGGCACGACGGCTTTTTATACCGGAAAATTTGGTGGCGCAGCATGCCGTGATCCTTGCATCTAAGGCGCTAGAAAAATCATCACGTGAATCTTTTTTGGCTTATTACCTCCTTGAACCACCTGGGATTAAGCATCTCAGGGATTCTTTGAAGATGTGCGCGTCACCTCGCGCAATCCCGGCACTAACGATTTCATGCCGTGCAAAGACAGCCTACTTTGTTTCGCTCACCGTTTTAGTTTTGTTTTTTGTGGTGATCTTTTGTGCATGGATCTTCAATTTCTCAAAGGCGCCCGTGTGGGAGTGGATCATCGTCGTTTTGGCCGTCTTGTTGCCTGGCAGTGAGTGGGCACTCGGCTTATTGAATTGGCTGATCAAGCGCACGACGTCTTCTTCAGCGCTGTTACGATACGACTTTGCCAAGGGTGTGCCGCCTGAAGCGACGACGATGGTCGTGATCCCTGTCATCTGGTCCGTTCCGGAAGCCGCATTTGACATGGTGGATCGATTGGAACTGCACTATCTTGCCAATCGCGATCCACATATTCACTATGCCATCCTGGGTGACTTTGCGGACTCAAAAGAACAGTCGGGGCCGGAAGATGAACAGATCTTGCAGACTGCCAAACAAGGTATTGAACGTTTGAACACAAAATACGTACACACAGGAACCACATTTCATCTGTTCCATCGCCATAGACAGTGGAATGACGCTGAACAGATGTGGATGGGCTGGGAGCGCAAGCGAGGTAAATTAGTCGAATTCGTTGATTTATTAAAAGGTAAGCAGGATACCAGCTATGACTTTATCATTGGCAATCACGATGTATGGTCAGCAGTTCGATATGTGATTACGCTCGATATGGATACACAGTTGCCGATCGGAAGCGCAAAGCGCATGATCGGCACCATGCACTTGCCTTATAACCGCCCTCGGCTCAATCAGTCGCGCACACGCGTAGTGGAAGGGTATGGCGTCTTGCAACCGCGCATCGGTATCAAACAAGAGGTTGCGGAGCGTTCTCGTTTTTCACGAGTTTGGGCGGGTGAACCTGGGATCGACCCATATTCTTTTGCCGTTTTTGATCCATATCAAAATGCACTTGGACAAGGCATTTTTGCCGGTAAAGGCATTTTTGAAGTCGACTCATTTGCCACGGTGCTTGGTGAGCGCATACCTGAAAATCGCGTGCTGAGTCATGATTTGCTAGAAGGTGGTTTCCTGCGCGCCGGCCTTTTGACTGACATCGAGCTGATCGATGATCACCCGGCGTCGTTTTATGCGTTTCAGAACCGCCTACACCGCTGGGTACGTGGAGATTGGCAACTTCTTCTGTGGCTTTCAAGGAGGGCTCGCAATCGGCGCGGGGCAAAAGATTTGATCGATCTAACGGCGATCACGAGATGGCAGATCGTCGATAATCTGCGGCGCAGCTTGCTTACGCCGTCACTGTTTATCGCGTTGTTGTTAGGACTGACGATCTTGCCAGGTGATGCTGGCAGTTGGGCGATCATCGTATTTTTTACCCTTGCGCTCCCTGTGATCCGCCAGATCGCTTCCGGATGGCGTAGCTGGACGAACCCGAAAGGCATATTGACCGCGCTTGGTCAAGTTTTGATTTCTGCGTTGCTTTTGCCTTTCCAGACCGCGATGCTGTTGGACGCGATCGTGCGGACACTCTATCGCTTGATGATCTCAAAGCGCAAGCTTTTGGAATGGGTCAGTTCGGCAGAGGTTGAGGAGCGCGACGGTAAGGTGAAGCGTCCCCTTCTCATGGGCATACCTGGAGGCTATCTCGGAATCGCGGTGTTTGCCATCTCTGCGGTGAGTCTAGATCCTTCTCCAATGAAATGGATCGGGCTCACGCTGTCTTTGCTATGGGCATTTGCTCCGGTGGCAGTGTATTACCTGGATCGCGCGCCGATGATCAAATCTACTGTGTTCAGTGATCAGGATTTAGAGATGTTATATGATTTGGCTAGTCGCATCTGGACTTTCTTCGAAGAGTATGTGACGGATGAAGAGAACCACCTGCCGCCTGACAACGTGCAGATCGATCCACCCGTTGGTGTGGCGCATCGAACGTCTCCGACGAATATCGGGTTGTACTTGGCGTGTATCGTTGCGGCGCGGGATTTTGGCAAGGTATCCACGAAGCAGATGATCGATCGCATTGAGCGCACGATTACGACGATTGAAACGCTGCAAAAGTGGCATGGACACCTGTATAACTGGTATGACACGTTGACGCTTGCACCGCTCTCCCCACCCTATGTTTCTGCCGTTGATAGTGGCAACTTTGTCGCTGCACTGGTGACGGTTAAAGAAGCGGTGAGAGAAGCGTTACAACCTGAGAAAGTTGCTGATTTGAGCGAACCAGAATCAGCTGACTTGCGCAAGACTGCCTTTAGTTTATTGACGCGAATCGAACGGCTGATCGATGAATCAGATTTTGAAGTGTTGTACGATCATCGCCTGCAACTGTTCCGGTTAGGGTATCATGTCAACCTCGACAAGGCGGAGAGCATTCATTATGACTTGATCGCATCAGAGGCTCGCTTGGCCAGCTTTCTGGCCATCGCTTTAGGCCAGGTTCCAGTATCGCACTGGTTCGCTTTGGGACGAACGATGACTAAGGTAGGGAGTCGCCCTACTTTTTTATCATGGTCTGGAACGATGTTCGAATTTTTGATGCCACCTCTTTTGATGCGAACGTATCGCAATACAGTTTGGGATAGCACCTATCAGGCTGTCGTCATGCGGCAGATGAACTACGCGCATAAGCGCGGCGTTGCGTTTGGTATTTCGGAATCAGGATATAACGCGTTTGACTTTCAGATGAACTATCAGTATCGCGCGTTTGGCGTGCCAGGTCTTGGCTTTCAAAAGGGACTAGAGGACGATTTGGTTGTCGCGCCATACGCAGCCGTTATGGCGCTGCCGTATGCGGGTAAGCGTGGCGTAGATAACCTCAGGCGCCTATTAGAGTATGGTGCGCATGGCGATTATGGATACTATGAGGCGATTGATTTTACTGTGGAGCGCCTGCCTCAAGGAACAGATCATGCCGTGATCAAGAGTTTCATGGCACATCATCAGGGCATGAGCCTTTTAACGCTGGCAAATTTACTGTTACCGCAAAAGATGGTAGATCGTTTTCATGCCGATCCCAGAATTAAGGCGGCAGAATTGTTGCTACAAGAGCGCATGCCCGCTAAGCCCTTGTTTATTTCAAAACCCGCTGCCGCCAGAACGCGCATGGATGATGACGCACAGCGAAGTCAAGCGCCTGCTCTTCGGGAATATACGACGCCTCATACGTCTGCGCCTGAAGTGTGCCTGATGTCAAATGGGGATTTTCTTAGCGTCATTACCAATAGTGGGAGTGGTTATAGTCAGTGCCGATCCGTATCGATCTCGAGATGGCGCGAAGACCCTGTCACAGACCCTTGGGGTATGTATGTTTATTTTCGAAATGTAGCCACGGGACGGGTGTGGTCGCCTTCTTATGCCCCATGTAAAGTGGAGGCGAAAGATATAAGGATTCAGTATGGGCTCGATAAAGCGACATTCATGTGTTCGTATGATGGTGTAGACAGCAGCATGGAGGTTTGCGTGGCGCCTGAATGGGGTGCTGAAGTGCGCCGATTGACACTCTCAAACACGACACAAGAGGAAATTGTTTTGGAAATCACAACATTCGTAGAACTTGCGCTTGCGCCGCATGACGCGGATGTCGCGCATCCTAGCTTTAGCAAGCTGTTCGTTGAGACGCAAAGTGTCTCTTCGCCGGAATGCCTTTTGGCAAAAAGGCGTCCGCGAAGCGATGGTGAAATGATTCTCTATGCGGTGCATGCGCTGACAATTGGCGGGGAGCCTCTAGGTCCAGTTGAGTATGAGACTGATCGTGCACAGTTCATTGGACGCAGCCGCACGCTGCAAAACCCGTATGGAATCGACCGACACCTCTCAGGCACCGTTGGCGCCGTACTCGATCCCGCCTTTGTCATGAGGCGCAGAGTCACGATTGAGTCCGGAGAACGCGTGCAACTGTTTATGGTAACTGGGGTGGCGAACGAACGCGACAAGGCCATCGATCTGGTGCGCAGACTCTCAACTGATCATCAGGTTGAGCGCACATTTCAAATGGCTTGGACGCGTAGTCAGATCGAACTATCGCACTTACATTTATCGAGTGATGAAGCTATGACGTTTCACACTTTAGCTGGGCGTTGCCTGTATAACTCGTCGCTCAGTCCGTTGCGCGCACAAGGCATCGCGAATAATCGGAAGGGTCAGTCTGGTTTATGGGCTCATGGGATATCTGGTGATGTGCCTATCGTGATGGTGAACATCACGGATGCATCCGAGATGGGGTTTTTGATTCAGATTTTGCGTGGGCAATCCTACTTGCGGCAAAAGGGATTTTTGTTCGACTTGGTGGTATTAAACCAGTCCCCAGGCGGCTATCAGCAGGGGTTGCAAGATGCCGTGCGGCGAACTGTGGAAGCGGAGGCCCCTGGATTTGTGGCAGGTGGGCATGGAAGTGTATTTCCTATTGCCACACAGCAGTTAACAGCGGCAGATCAAAGCCTCCTTTTTGCCGTTTCTCGGGTGATTTTACAGGGCAATGGTCCGAGCCTTAAGGCGCAGTTGCGAACGCCGTCGCGCAAGGACCGTTTTTTGCCGCTGCTGTCTACTACGACAAGCACCGCACAGTGTCCTGCTGAGTCTCTGCGTTTGGAAGATGATTCGTCGCAATGGGCTATTTTCAATGGGTTCGGCGGATTTGCTGACGAAGGTCGGGAATATCGCATGATGTTAAAGCATGGTATGAGCCTTCCTGCCCCGTGGGTCAATGTAATCAGTAACCCGCGATTCGGCAGTCTGGTTTCTGAGCGAGGGTCCGGCTATACCTGGTGGCAAAATAGCAGGGAGATGAAGTTGACGCCGTGGCGTAATGATCCCGTGCTAGATCCCGCGAGTGAAGTCTGTTACTTGCGAGACGACGCGAATGGAAGGTATTGGTCGCTTACACCGGCGCCTGCGTCGGATGATCAACCGTACAAGGTTTCTCACGGATGGGGTTACTCTCGCTTTGAACATGTCAGTCAAGGTGTCAGTCAGGAGATGACTGTCTTTGTACCGCAAGATGATCCTGTGAAAATCATCCGGCTACGCCTGTCAAATCATTCCGACGTGACGCGCCGTTTGACTGTATTTTACTATGTCGAATGGGTTTTGGGCGTCATGCGAGATGGCCAGGCGCCATTTCTCGTGACTGAATGGGATGATAAGATTTCGTGCCTTACGGCGCAAAATCATTTTCAAGAAGTGTTTGCAGGTGCTGAGGCGTTTGTAAAAGTGTTCAGCGCAGATACTGCAGTGAGCGACCATGCAGCAAGCGATATGACGTATACGTGTGATCGAGTGGAGTTTTTAGGCAGAAATCGCGACTTATCCTCGCCCGATGGTCTAAAAAGGCAAAAGCTATCGGGCAAAAGTGGAACGCTTTCAGAACCTTGTGGCGTGATTGGGCTGCCGATCGACATCAATGAGCACGCGCAGAGTACGGTCTATATCCTGCTAGGCAGCGAACGGTCACATGATCAAGTAACTCTGCTTGCAAAAAAGTTCTCAGACATCGAGACGATCGAAAAAGAGTGGCAGAATACGGCCGAATTTTGGAACAAAACAGTGCGTCAAATACAAGTCAATACGCCGTGCCAGGAGATGAATTACCTCTTAAATGGCTGGCTGTTATATCAAACCCTAGCCTGCCGCATGTGGGCGCGCACGGCCACCTATCAGGCGGGAGGAGCGTACGGGTTTCGTGATCAGTTACAGGACTCGCTCGCGCTTTTGCATACGCGCCCAGATTTGACAAGGGCACAGATTGTGCTGCATGCGTCCCATCAGTTCGAAGAAGGTGATGTGGAGCACTGGTGGCATGAGGAAACAAAAAGGGGCATTCGCACGCGGTTTTCTGATGACCTGTTATGGCTTCCTTATGCAGTGGCAAGGTACATCGATCACACGGGTGATTATGGCCTGTTAGCAAAAGTCGTGCCGTATTTGCATGGGGACCCACTGGCTGAAGGTGAGGATGAGCGGTATGGTCCTACTGTGGTTTCTGAGGAGGCAGGCAACATCTATGATCATTGTCTGCGAGCGATCAAACGCGGATTGGCATTCGGTGAACACGGCCTGCCTCTGATGGGCAGTGGAGACTGGAACGACGGACTGAATCTGGTTGGCCCGAAAGGTAAAGGCGAGAGCGTATGGTTAGGATGGTTTTTGTGCGATATTTTAGAGAAATTTGTTCAGATCTGTATTATGCAAGAGGATATGGCGCAAAAGGATGTCTTTCAGGAGGCGCTCGATAAGCTCTCGGCAGCACTGAGTGACAAGGCGTGGGATGGTCAGTGGTATCGTCGCGCATATACGGATCACGGGCAGTGGCTAGGATCGATCTTGGATGAGGAGTGCAGGATTGATGCGATAGCGCAGTCTTGGGCGGCGATCTCGGGTGCTGGAGATCAGGACAAGGTGCAGCGTGCCATGCAGTCTTTTGAGCGGGAGCTTGTGGATCGCAGCCTAGGGATTGCACGCCTGTTGACGCCGCCATTCGATCGGATCGATCCTCGCGTTGGCTACATTCAGGGGTATCCGCCCGGCATTCGCGAAAATGGTGGACAGTATACGCACGGTGTGATTTGGGGCATCATCGCATTTGCCATTTTGAAGCGGGGCAACCTGGCGTTCGATCTGTTTCACCTATTAAACCCAGTTACCCATACGCATACGCCAAATGAAGTAAGGCGGTACGCGGGTGAGCCTTACGTAATGGCTGCCGACGTGTATTCATCCGGCCCACATGCCGGACGTGCCGGTTGGACCTGGTACACAGGCGCTGCTGGTTGGATGTATCAGGCGGGTGTGGAATGGATATTAGGCATTAAGCGGCGCCAAGATCGACTTTACATCGAACCATGCATACCGAGCGAATGGCCGGAATTTCATGTCACGTACCGTGTGGGTCAAACGAGTTATGAGATTACCGTAAACAATCCTGACCAAAAAGAATCCGGATGGAGCAGTCTAGAAGTGGACGGACAAATCAGAACAAGTGATTCTAACCGATCGCCATTTACAGCAGATGCGTCTGATCACACCAATGAGGCCCAGGCCATCGGTGTGGTCGCCCGAGAGAAAGAAGAGAGTAAAGCTTACATTGATCTTCATGATGACGGTCAAGCACATCAAGTGGTTTTGACCATGTGATATTCGGTCCAGTGATCGTTTTGGTGTCATTAAGCTCGCTGCGTGCATAAAACAGCCGCGCCCGTCTTCGCGTGGCTGTTTTAATGATGCATGAAGCACATTCCTTCGGACAGGCTATATACAGGCATCAAAACCCAGCGTGGGTATGTCGCGTCAATCGAAAAGGAGGGTAACGATTGTATAGGAAAATTGTCACGTCGGGCATGATCGCACTGTCCATCGCTGCAACAGGTTGCGGACAAAGCGCCGCGCCAAGTCCGTCGTCGAATCCCGCGCCTAGTACAGCAAGTTCAGGCAGTGGCGCTCCGGTGAAGTTGGAATTCTTACAAAACAAGCCGGAAGTCGTTGGAGAATGGAACCACCTCATCGCAGTTTTTGAAAAACGCAATCCAGGCATCACCGTGCAGCAAATTAATCCACCGAACACAGATACGGTGTTGCAAGCAGATGTCGCCAAGGGCCAGGTTCCCGATGTGATCGCTATGGGCGCGGACGCGACTTATATCGCGATGGCTAAAAACGGGATATTTAAGAGCCTCTCAGGCTCTTCTGAGCTGTCCAAAGTGTCTTCTGCTTATACTAAGATGTTGGAAGATGAGGTAGGTAAAACCACACCCTACGCGCTGCCATATACAGTTAATGCGGTGCCAGTCATTTACAACGTCACGCTGTTCAAAAAGTATCATTTGACTGTGCCGACGACGTGGAATCAATTCATGGCCGAGGCAAACCGTGTCAAACGTGCGGGTGGAACACCTTTTTACAATGGATTCAAGGACGCGTGGACATTGGCTGTATCGTGGAACCCACTAGCTGCAAACGAAGAGGGGTCCAAATTCTTTGCCAATTTGAAAGCGGGAAAGGCCAGCTTTGCAAAAGATCTTCCAAAAGCGGCCGCGCGGATGCAGCAATTTGTCTCGCTTGGGCAACCTAATCAGTTTGGCGTGGACTACAACGATGCGAACACCGCTTTTGCCAATGGTAAATCCGTCTTTTACGTACAAGGTATTTGGACTTTGCCGGTTATTCGCCAGGCCAATCCACACATAACGCTTAGTACATTTGTATTTCCAGCGACGAACCGCCCGGCACAGACCAAGATGGTATCTGGCGTCGATTCGCTTCTTGCGATTGCCAACTCGGGAAACGCGGCTAAAGAGAAGGCTGCGATGAAGTTTATCGACTTTCTGTTAGAGCGGCCGAACGCGTCGGCGTACGCCAGTATCGCAGGTCTGTTTTCAACTGTTAAAGGTGTACAACCGACTGATATTGCGATCAAACCGCTGCAACCCTGGATCGACAAAGGGAGAGTGGTCGATTTTCCTGACCACTATTATCCGCCTGCGATGGCAGCTGGGAATCAGTATGAGTCAATCTTACAAGGCGCTCTATCCAAAAAGGCCTCACCTCAGAGCCTGTTGCAGCAACTCGACAACTTGTATCAACAATCAGCATCCCATCAGTGACATTCGATTGGCGTTACGCGGCTGTCTAGACGATCAGGGGGATAACTATCCCCCTGGTTACTTTAGGAGGTGGTGACAGATGGTTCGGGTGATGCGATCTCTTCCCTACACGATTATGACCCTTCCGGCTGTCGTGTTATTTTTCTACTTCCATACCCTTCCGGCCCTCCAAGGGATGTTTTATAGCTTCACGAATTGGAACGGGTTTGGTCCTGTCAATTTCATTGGATTAAAAAATTACATAGGCTTGTTTCAAGATCCGCAGGTCTTACATTCATATGCCTTCACTTTTGAATTTGCTATTGTGACCACGATCTTGGTTAATATCCTCAGCCTCATGATCGCATTGGCACTCAACTCGAGAATTAAATTTTCTAAGACGTTCAAGGCCATTTACTTCCTTCCTTACGTACTCAGTACTCTGATCGTTGGGTTCATCTTCAATTACATATTTTCCAATGTCATCCCGCAGGTAGCGCAACAGCTTCACATCATAGCGCTCACGCAAAATATTCTTGGAACGGGTTTTGCATGGGTCGGGATCGTGATTGTGGCCGCCTGGCAAGGTGCGGCGTTTAATACCATTCTCTACCTGGCTGGTCTTCAGACCATACCGGAGGACGTATACGAAGCATCCAGCATCGATGGAGCATCGCCGTGGATCAATTTTTGGCAGATTACTTTTCCACTCATTGCACCCTTTTTTACGATCAACATGGTGCTCGCTGCAAAGACGTATCTGCAAGTTTTTGATCAAATCGTGGCGCTGACTAACGGTGGCCCAGGCGAGGCGACGCAGTCTGTGACGTTTGTGATTTACACCAACGGACTCGGCGGCGGAGAATTTGCTTACCAATCTGCCAACTCTGTCGTATATTTGATCGTTCTGGTAACTGTGGCGTTGATTCAAATTCGTATCCTGCAAAGACGGGAGATGCAGTTCTGATGGTACGGACGAAGTATAACTGGCTGGCAACTGTATTTTTAATTGTTGGCGCTGTATTCATTTTATTTCCAATGTACATGACGATTATGGTCGCGATCAAAAGCCCGTTTGAGCTTGCACAGTCCCTGTTAGGAATTCCAGCCAGGATATTTTGGAGCAATTTTACCCAGGCGATCTCGATTACGCATTATGGGCAAACATTTGGAAACAGCTTTTTCATCACGTTTTTCGCAGTGGTTTTAACGATCTTGACCAATTCCATGGTGGCGTATGCGATCGCGCGCAACATGCACAGTTGGATTTTTAAAGGTATGTACTACTACTTTTTTAGTGCGATGTTTGTGCCTTTTCCGATCATCATGTTGCCACTCGTGCGGCAGATGAGCGCAATCGGTTTAGCAGATAGCATTGGGCTTATCATATTGTATGTGGTATATGGGCTATCTTTTAATGTGTTTGTCTACATCGGGTATTTGCGATCCATTCCACTAGAGCTGGAGGAGGCCGCATGGGTGGATGGCGCTGGACGCTGGACGATCTTCTGGCGTATCATCTTCCCGCTGCTCGGTCCCATGAACGCGACTGTAGGTATACTCACAGCACTTTGGGCTTGGAACGACTTTCTGTTGCCACTGGTTATGCTCTCTGATCCTAATCAGTACACGTTGCCACTCGTCCAATACGCTTTTCAATCACAGTACAGTACGAACTACAACTTAGCATTCGCCTCCTACCTGATGGCCCTTTTGCCGATGGTCGTGGTGTATGTGGTATTTCAACGATGGATCATAAACGGCGTGACAAAAGGTGCGATCAAGTAATACGGCCTGTGCTCATCAATCATCGATGCGCGGACCGCCGATCGTAAGTACTCGATAAAGCGCAGTGCTCAGCCCGAGCGTGCCTGCCGCACAAAGTAAGCCTGCTAAAAGTCCAATGGTTGAAATGATGGATCCGATTGGTAGGATTGGCGCAAATATTAGTGTCATTAGGCCTAAGATCGCGCCGGCGTGATAGATGCCGATGGCCCAATAAATCGAGTCTTTTGGGATCATGTCATCGAGCGCCGGCGCTGTTTTGCGATCTTTATGATGACTAAAGCGGTATTCGTACCATAAAAACGGGACAATTTTCTGCATATATGAGAAAATAAGCGGTGTGAAACCGAACACTAGCATGAAGTAGGCGAAGAACTCCACGAGTTCGGACAGATGAAAGGCCAGAGAAGCTGTCAACACGATCGCAGACACCATCAAGCATGTTGTCGCAAAGAGGGCCAAACGCAGCGGCAGGACCATTTTCTTGCGTTTACGGGCTTTCAGGATACTGTCGCTATCCCAGGCAAATTTGGTGACACCAATCGCCATCAGACTAGCTCCCGCGATACGCAGACCATCATGTATGGGGATGCTGATCAAATCGGCGATGGTGACGAGTGCGATGCCTGCATAGTAGACACGGATGGCGATCCCTAGAGACGATTTGTAACCATGGCTCAAGGCGAACATGGGGATGAATTTATAAGAGATCACCATCACCAGCCCTAGCCAAAATCCGAAGGCTCCAAGGGTAACGTGTGTCAAGAGCGTGTCTACGCTAGATCCTGGGAGGCCAAAGGCCATCCACAGCCCGAAAAGCATGACTAAGAAGAGCGACAACATAGGCAGCACCAAGTGCCTATGCACCGGGGTTTTATTTTTAGCTTTGCGAAAACTGATTTGGGCGACTGTAACGTATGCTAGAAATGCTGCCAACAAGAGCGTTCCGCCGATTCCAACGATAGACCAATCGCTGATCAAGAAACCGGCGATCATGATACATACGGATAATAGGTGTGCAGGGAGATGCCAATAAAGCACATGACGGGGCAGTGCGGGCGCCTGAAAGGCGATGGGAATCACTTGATAAGATACGCCGTAAGCAACCGTCAGCATAAACCCGAGGATGATGGTGTGGATCGTAGCTAAAGTCAGCGGGGACATCGTGATCCGCTCCGCTAGTGCCGGCATGTCCAGCCCCAAAAACACAAATCCTAAGATCGCAAAGACGATTGCGCTTAACAGATAGGAAATTGTCGCAGACAGCCGTTTTTTTTGTACTTGATTGGGATAATTAATAGCCATGAACAGGGTCTCCTTCAGTAGAATTACACCATAAGAATCTACAGATAGAGTATCATGCTCATATGCCGAAATGTATGCGTTTTGTCACCGGAAATTTACATAAGGGAAGGGTGGTATATGGATCTGCAATTAGCTGGAAAAAGAGCGCTGATCACCGCGGGTTCAAAGGGATTAGGACGAGCTGTAGCAGAACAATTGGTTTTGGAAGGCTGCCACATCGTCATTTGTTCGCGAAACCATGAGCACATAAATGAAGCAGTGGGCTTCCTCGCTGATCGAGCGGGTGATTCGGATGCTGTGATGGGCATGGTGGCAGATGTGACAAAACAAAGTGACATCGAGCGCCTCGTGCGAGCGGCACAAGCAAAGCTGGGCGGGATTGATCTGCTGGTCACTAACACGGGCGGCCCACCTGCGGGGAATTTTGATGCTGTGACGGATGAGATGTGGCAAGAAGCGTTTGAACTGAATCTGTTAAGTGTAGTGAGGCTGATTCGACTGGTTTTGCCCACGATGAAGAGTCAGCACTTCGGAAGAATTTTAAATGTATCATCAACATCCGTGAAACAACCGATCGATCATCTGATCCTCTCCAATACGATTCGCACTGGCCTGATGGCCATGCTTAAGTCTTTGGCGCTAGAGGTTGCAGGGGACGGGATTTTGGTGCATAACTTGGCGCCCGGGCGCATCAGCACGGATCGAGTGCGAACACTTGACGTGGCACGCGCACAAAGAGAGGGTCGATCGATTACAGATGTAGAGCTAAAGGAGCAGGCGTCCATTCCTTTAGGACGCTATGGCACCCCGGAAGAGTTCGGCACGTTTGCAGCGATGCTATTATCGCCGCTGACGTCTTATATGACGGGCCAGACGTATCTCGTCGATGGCGGCGTCATCCGGTCGTTGTAATACAAAGGAGGGGTTAGGGATGGAGAGTCATTTGGTCGGACGTTTTGAGACGCACGAGCAGGCGCAACGAGCGGTGGCCGCACTCAGTGCTGAGTTTCCTGGGAAGGTGTCCCTGAGTAGCAACACGCCGCACGAAAGTTGGAAGAAGCAGGGCAAGTGGTTAGAGACATCGCTTCAGGCTATCGGCGGTATCGCAGCGACTGTATCAGGTGTGGTGCCAGGTTTTGGCGTGCTGTTTATGGGCGGACCTTTGGACGGGGTTGTACAAGGAAAAATTTTGGCCGAGTGGCTGGAACATTACCCTGAGCATGGTGAGGATATGGACACGCACTTTGTGATCGTCAGCGTAGAGCGTGCTTTGTTGGCTAAAGCTGAAAAGCTCTTAGCGCAGGTCGGGGCGCACGATGTGCACGTAACAAAAGCCTAATCATGAGGAGCAGGATATGAACTGGAAGTTGATCGCACTGGACATGGACGGGACGCTCTTGCAGCCGGATCTGTCGATATCGGAAGAAAATCGTTTGTGGATCGCGAAGGCGCGAGAAGTTGGTATAGAAGTGACGCTGGCAACGGGACGGCCGCAAAATGGGTTCGTGCAGGAGGCAGTCGAAACCCTCGGATTTATTGTCCCATATGTCACGGTCAACGGTGGAGAGGTGTGGGAGCCACGGGAACGTTTGTTAAAGAGGCATCCACTACCAACTGATGATGTATGCATTTTGAGAGATTTGGCAACCGAGCATGGTGCGCGGTTTTGGACTTCTTCGGTCGAGCAGATTTTTGCGCCCGATGAATTGCCGGAAGACATCTATGAGTATACTTGGCTGAAATTCGGCTTTTTTCATCAGGATCGAGATGTCGTGGAGCAGATTTGGGGGCATTTAAAGCAGTTAGAGCGTTTTGAAGTCACGAATTCGGGTCGTAACAACATCGAGGTCAATCCGCGCGGTGTGACAAAAGCGCGCGGATTGGAGACGGTCTGCACCGCGATCGGCATCTCGGCTGCCGAAGTCGTGACGATTGGCGACAGTGTTAACGATATCTCGATGTTGCGCTGGGCAGGCCTTGGAATCGCGATGGGCAACGCGCAAGATGTGGTAAAAGAAGCGGCTGATCATATCACGGCAGACAATACGAGTCATGGCGTGGCCCAAGCGATTGCAATGTTACTCGACGAGAGATCCCCTGAGGCATAATTTTGCGAATAAAAGGGGACGAGCATCATGGCGCGAGCTCGTGCGTGGATCAGTGCACATATTGCAACATGCTGATGACGATCGTAACGGTGATGATGCTAAAGAGCGTCGACGAGAACACCGCTCTCGAGGCGAATTCGGGCTCATTGTCAAATTCCACTGCGAGCAGCATGCTGCTAAGAGATGTGGGCACTGCCGTCGATAGGATCAATGCCTTGGCAGTGATGCCGTGAAGTCCCAAGAGGATGACGATGAGATACCCGATGATCGGGCTTATGATGAGCCGCAGCACATTGGACATGGCTACATCGGACAGGCGCAGCTGCCAGCGGATATGCCCTAATTGTACGCCGAGCGTAGTGAGTGCAAACGCGAGAAACCCATTTGCGATATAGTGCAATGGGAGCCAGATGGGCTCTGGAATCGGCACATGAAACCCACGCAGTAAAAATGCCAGCGGAATCCCATACAGAGATGGCAGCCTCAATATCGTGCGTATGATTTGGCGCAAGTTCTGTTTATGCGCGTTGACCGCATACACGCCATATGTATTTGGCAACAGGTTTTGCAGCATCATCATCACGATCTGAATCGACACGGCGAATGGATTCCCTGAGAATACCAAATGATTTAAGGGGATACCATAGTTCGCGCTGTTGTAGAAGATCACGCTGTTGCGCATCGCGCTTTTCATGCCGCCGCGATATCCGCGCCATCTGATCACGATCTGTACCATCAACAACAGGCAGGCGAAAAAGAGGATAAAAAAGGCGAGAACCTTGACTAAGACGGCTCCTGAAATCGCAGCTTGATACAGTTCCACAAAGACCAATACGGGAGAGAAAAGATAAAATAGCAATTTGGACATGGTCTTGTTGTCGAGCTTGAAGCAGCGTTGCATGATGATGCCAAGCGTGATCATGATGCACAGTGGAATGACGTTCGATACGAGAATGTGAACAAGGTAGATCATGATTTTCTCTCCTGGCGTCTAAATTCTGATTGGGTTGGCGTGCGATGCGTAGCGGGGCGATGAACCTTGGTTTCGTCGGAGATCAAGATTTTGATACTGCTTGTCACGATTATACAAGACTAGTTTGTTCGTTGTGAAGATAATGTTAGTTGAAACGACACTTTGTAGGATAAGAGGCGAACAGCATGAAGTTCAGCAATGGCAACTGGTTAAATCGCGAAGGCGTCGAGATTCATTCACCGCAGCAAGTACAGGAGAGCAGGAGCGACGATGCATCGCTCACGCTTTATGCGCCATGTAAGCATGTTGCAAACCGAGGACAGACTTTGGACGGGCCGATGCTGACGATTCGACTGTCATCACCGCTGCCGGATGTGATCCGGGTACAAGTGGAGCACTTTCAAGGCTTGCTAGAACGCGGGCCGCACTTTGAGATAGCTGACATGGGTTGCGAGGTAGTCATTCACGAAGATGATAGCCAAGCGAGTTTGACGAGCGGCAATCTACGCGCCGTCGTTAAAAAGCACGGCGGGTGGTCTCTGGAATTCTATGATCGTGATCAGTATCTAACTGGCAGCGGATTTCGGGGCATGGGCTACGTGATCGAAGATAAAAAGACTACTTATATGCGCGAGCAGCTCGGGCTGTCCGTTGGCGAAAACGTATATGGTTTAGGAGAGCGCTTCACACCGTTTGTTAAAAATGGACAGACGGTGGACATCTGGAACGAAGACGGTGGGACAAGCTCGGATCAGTCTTACAAAAATATCCCATTTTACGTCACGAACAAAGGGTATGGCGTGTTCGTGAACCATCCGGAGCGTGTCTCGTTTGAGGTCGCGGCGGAAGTCGTCTCGAAGGTGCAATTCAGCGTGCCTGGAGAGTCCCTCGAATACTTTATCATCGGCGGGCCGACGATGAAAGATGCCGTCGCACGGTATGCCGAGCTAACAGGGAAACCTGCGCTGCCTCCGGCGTGGACGTTTGGACTCTGGTTGACGACGTCATTTACAACAGATTATGACGAGTTGACGGTCACGCATTTTATCGATGGCATGAAAGAGCGCGATGTGCCGTTACATGTATTTCATTTCGATTGCTTTTGGATGAAAGAGTATGAGTGGTGCAATTTTGAGTGGGATGAAAGGGTCTTTCCTGATCCCCAAGGGATGCTTCGCAGGCTGCGCGACAAGGGTCTGCACGTGTGTGTTTGGATCAATCCCTACATCGGGCAAAAATCGCCACTTTTCAAAGAGGGGGCGGCACAGGGTTACCTGTTAAAGCGCCCGAACGGAGACGTCTGGCAGTGGGACTTGTGGCAAGCAGGCATGGGCATCGTGGATTTCACGAACCCAGGCGCAAGGGCATGGTTCGCAGATCATTTGCGGCGCCTTGCAAAGATGGGTGTGGATAGCTTCAAGACGGACTTTGGCGAACGCATCCCCACAGATGTGGTGTATTATGATGGCTCAGACCCTGTCAAAATGCACAACTATTATACCTACCTATACAATCAGACGGTGTTTGAAACGCTGCAGGAGGTCCGGGCGCAGGGGGATGCTGCGGTGTTCGCGCGTTCGGCGACGGTGGGATCGCAAAAGTTTCCTGTGCACTGGGGCGGGGACTGTAAAGCCAGCTATGAATCGATGGCGGAGAGCTTGCGCGGCGGCCTCAGCCTGAGCTTAAACGCGTTCGGCTTCTGGAGCCATGACATCGGTGGATTTGAAAATACCGCCACACCTGATCTCTACAAGCGCTGGGCGGCATTCGGCTTATTTTCTACGCACAGCAGACTTCATGGCAGCTCGTCGTATCGGGTGCCATGGCTCTTTGATGAGGAAGCGGTCGATGTTTTGCGGCATTTTACAAAGCTAAAATGCTCGCTGATGCCGTATATCTATGAAGCCGCCGTGTACGCATCGCAAACGGGCGTGCCTGTGATGCGGCCGATGGTGCTGGAGTTTCCGGATGATCCCACTTGCGCGTACCTGGATCGTCAGTACATGCTAGGAAGCTCGGTGCTAGTAGCTCCGGTATTTAGCGCCGACGGCAAGGCGACATGTTACCTGCCTAAAGGCAAGTGGATGCACCTTTTGACTGGACAGGAAATCGCGGGTGGAACATTCGTAAGTGAAGTGTATGATTATTTTAGCCTGCCGGTATTCGTGCGTGAAAACTCGCTTGTGGCGATCGGACAAGTGGATAATAAACCTGACTATGACTATGCGGACGGCGTCAGCATTCACGTTTTTTCGCTCGTAGACGGGCAGACGGCAAGGACCGTGGTGCCTGGAGTGGATGGCAAGGCTGAGGTGGAGTTCGTAGCCACGCGTGTGGGTAACCGGATTAACGTTACAAGGAGTGCAGACAGCGGAGCCGTTGCGGGTAAGCCTTGGAGTGTAGTTTTGCGGGGCATTCACGAGTGCAAAACGGTACGCCAGGGCC
>JAKACY010000008.1 GCA_021821025.1 Bacillota bacterium
ATTTCGCATACCTTGATTGGCGGTTCGACCGTCTTAGACAGGAATACCCAGACGGTCGTTTCGAATCCGGAGCGAACATTGGTCCTGCCGAATGGGTTAATCTCACGCTGGAAATTGACGAGACCCATCTGAAGGTATTTGTCAATGGTGACGAGTGCATTACATTAGACAAGACTAAGGCGGAGGTAATCGCGGGAAACAGTCCAGTGAGTACGAAGAGCGAGCATTTGAATTGCAAAAAGTATCCGGTGTGCAAAAAGTAACTTTCATTTTCCTTCTGGGATGTAATTTTGATTTTATGTGCTTTCGTTTTAAGCGACAATGAAAGGTGCCGAGAGTTCAGGCAGGATCTTCACAATGGCCCACCAACCACCCTGTGATGTGCAACTCGTAATATGGGCATTCAATGAGAAAAATCTCATTGAATGCCCATGCACTTCTCATGCTTCCCCAAAGCCTGTCACATCCTTGCGCTCTATAGTGAGGTCATCACAGACAAGGAGGCATGAAAATGAAGAAGATCATTGCAGCATCAACCACCGCATTGTTACTTATAGGAGGTGTGTCCGCGCTCGGGCAAATGTCCGCGTTCGCAGCGACCACGCCCACTGCTGGTACTACGGTGAGTGCGCCAGCAGACATGAAGGAAGTGCAAGCTGGAGTTGATCTAGGTCCAAACGTGCAAGACCAATCCGGAAATCAAATCAATCAAGGTGGGCACGACACGACGACCTCCGCCACGGATCAAAAAGAAGGATCGAAACAACCATCTAAAGAAGCATCTGTGGATCATGGTATAGACCAAGGTCCTAATGTACAGAATCAATCTGGCAGTCAAGTGAGTGATGGTCAACCGGACGGAGTTGGTATTGGAAAGTAACCCAGAATAGTACCCGAATTGCCTTCTTCCCTTACAACAAGCGATGCGGCGCGATGAGCCCATCGCTTGCTTGCTAATTCAGGATGTTCTTACGGAGCACGCCCTGTTTATGATAGGATAGTCAGGAGGTGTAATTATTTGGTGGAATATAAAGTCTTGTTAGTGGAAGATGATGAGGATATTGCGGGGTTCTTACAACTGGAACTGGAGCATGAGGGGTACACGGTCGCCGTTCAGAAGGATGGGCGTGCGGGGTTGCAAGACGCATTGGAACAAGAATGGGATGTCGTGCTGCTTGATGTCATGTTGCCCGGACTAAGTGGCTTCGAACTCTGCCGCCGCCTTCGCGCTGAGAGTCAGGTGCCGATTCTCATGATCACTGCGCGTGTATCGATCCCTGACCGCATCGCGGGTCTGGACTACGGGGCAGATGATTATGTGGTGAAGCCGTTTGCCATTGAGGAACTGTTGGCGCGCATTCGCCGACTCATTCGTCGAGTGTCTTACAGCGAGGTCAAAGATAGCGTATTGACGTTAGGAGACATCGAGCTGTTTTTATCCACGCGCGAAGTTTACAAGGCGAAACAGCTTATCACCCTTACAGGCAGAGAGTTTGAATTGCTTCAGTTTCTTCTGGACAATAAAAATCAAGTGTTGTCTCGAGAGGCCATCATTCGCCGCGTTTGGGGATACGATTACGTGGGGGACACCAACATCGTAGACGTTTACATTCGATACTTACGTGCAAAGATTGATGGTGACTCAAGCACCTCCTTGATTCATACCGTTCGCGGGGTCGGCTATATGGTTAAAGACGCATGAGGCGATTTACACTCAAAACTTCGATTGCACTCTTGTCGGTTGTCGCTTTATCAGCCATTTTATTGTTATTTACCGTTTTTGTTTACTTTTTTTTATCACACTGGCTGATCACCCGCGAGGAATCCGCAACGATGGATCAAGTGCGTCAAATCAGCCTCGCTTATCCGAGCAACCTGCAAGAAGGCGCAGGAGAGCAAACTTCGCAATGGCTCCAATCATACCTTACAAAAGATCAGTGGGTAGAGATCGTCAGTCCAGCAGGAAAGCGACTGCTGTCTCGATTATTGCCTCGTCAGCATCGCATCCCGATAAAGCTGTCGCCACTGCACCTAGGGACTACCATTCAAACGAGTGGAGGGCACCGATTCCTACGTGCAGTGTACCCAGTTGCAAATAATAAAGGAACGAGGATCGCTTGGGTCATCTTGTACTCATCTGTTGATCAGATAATTGCATTCATCAACGCACTGATTCGAATCCTGGTCTTGGGCTCACTGGGGGCCATTTGCCTAGCTGGGCTCATCGGCTACTTGGTTGCACATCTTGCGCTCGGTCCGCTTGATCGTATCATACGGTCCATCCGCAATGTGGATCCGAATCGCTTATCATATCGATTGCCGCAGATGAGAAGTTCCCGGGAATTGATAGAACTGACTGACTCATTCAATAAAATGCTTGGACGCATCGAGTACACGATGAACACGCAAAATCGATTCGTAGAAGATGCGTCGCATGAGTTACGGTCGCCATTGGCTGTGATCGAAGGGTATGTAAACCTACTCGATCGCTGGGGCAAAAGCGACCAAGCGGTTCTGGATCGGGCACTGTCAGCGATCAAAAAGGAATCGTCTCGTTTGCGACGGCTCACCAATGACTTGTTGCAACTGGCCAACTTGCAGACGCTGCCGATGCCTATTCCAACCATTGAAATACAGCCAATTGTCATAGATACCGTGTCCGATACACAAATTGCGCACAAGCGAGCCATCACGATAGAAACTTGTGAGGAACCGGCTTTTATGGAGATGCACCCAGAACATTTGCATCAATTGCTCATGATCTTTATAGATAATGCGGTAAAGCATACTATGCCACAAGACCAGATCAAGGTTTGGGTGGGACAAACCACCGATGAGATTCGCATCGCCGTGCAAGATGAAGGTGAAGGCATACCAAAGGATCAACTACCATTTATATTTGATCGATTTTACCGTGTCGATTCCTCTCGCGACAGAAAAAAAGGCGCTGGATTAGGTCTTGCGATCGCAAAGGAACTCGTAGAGTTATATAAAGGTTCAATAGAAGTTTCGAGTGTGCTAGATAATGGCACGGTGGTAACGATGGTCTATAAGCGGCGGCTGTGATAAAGGCGGGCAGACTCCTGACTGTTAATGGTGCTTACGCTGGAGCTGAGGCTAAGATTTAAGTGATGCGATAGGAGTGACCTGTATTGCTGAATGAGGTTTGGTATGCTGTCTAGCGATCGACAAAAATGGTCCTGACCAGGACCAGGCAATCTCTGTGGGGTTGAATCTACCTATGGTCAAGAGTTTTTAAATCGGAACTATGGGACGGGAGAGTGGGGTTAAGTGGAGAACATCATTATTTATTCTGCGGATCGGTGCAAGTTTTGTGATGAAGCAAAAGCGATCTTTCAGGAGTACGCCGTGCCTTATGAAGAGCGAAATGTGAATCGCAGCATCCAGTATCTGCGCGAGGCTAGGGAATTAGGCAATCGTTGGTTACCTATCATCAAAGTAGGTGATCGAGTTTTCGTATCGCCTTCTAATGACGAAGTTCGGCAATTCGTACAGGGGATGGTTTCCTCGATTTAACATGTTACTCATTGACCCTCGTTTAATAGTCTCTTGCAGCTCACCTCATGTTTCAGAATGAAGTTTTGGCATCCATTGCTGCGAAACTGATCAAGTTCAGAAGCGCAAATACGATGCGATGGCAGATGCTGATCAATCGATTGTGGATCGCGTGGCGGAACTTGCAGAAAAGCATGGCGTTCCCCGCTCTAGGCATTTAACTCACGACGAGCGAAAGGATCCAGGAAGTGGTTTGATTCGTAATCAACCGATGCCAAGACTTGTACTGAATGATATGATGATATCATGGTTGTTGTAGGCGCATATCAGTTGAAGGGGTGACCAGACGTGTTGTATACATATCTCGGTAGGACGGGCGTAAAAGTTAGTCGGCTGTGCCTCGGCACGATGAATTTTGGTAATGTTACCGAAGAAAAGCAGGCATTTCGTATTATGGACGCTGCACTCGATGCGGGCATCAATTTTTTTGATACCGCAAACGTCTATGGATGGCAGCCGAAAGGTCTGACGGAACAGATCGTGGGGCGGTGGTTTGCGCAAGGCGGCGGACGCCGCGAGAAGGTTGTATTGGCAACGAAAATCTATGGTGATATGGATCCGATCGACGGCCCCAACAATATCGGGGGACTGTCTTCTTACAAGGTTCGCAGGCACTTGGATGCGTCTTTGAAGCGCCTGCAAACAGATCATGTCGAGTTGTATCAGATGCACCATGTGGATCGCAACGCGACCTGGGAGGAACTTTGGGGCGCGTTCGAAGTGGCGGTCAATCAAGGCAAAGTGGGTTATATCGGATCGAGCAACTTTGCGGGCTGGCATTTGGTAAAAGCGCAGGCGGCTGCAGCTGCTCGACATTTTCTCGGCCTGGTATCGGAGCAGCACTTATATAACTTGCTACAGCGCTTGCCGGAACTAGAAGTGCTGCCTGCGGCGCTTGATTTGGGCCTTGGCGTCATCCCGTGGAGTCCCCTTGCAGGCGGCCTTTTAGGAGGTAATGCACTAACTCCAGCATCGGGCTCACGTTCTAGCGGGCAAAAAGAAGGCGTAGAAAAGCACCGCAATCAACTCGAGGCGTTTGCCGGGTTGTGCCGGGAAATCGGGGAGCGCGAAGATGTCGTGGCTTTGGCATGGCTGCTGACGCATCCTGCCGTGACCGCACCGATTATCGGTCCGCGCACAGTGGAGCAGCTTGAAAGCGCGTTGCGCGTGGTAGAGATTACGCTGAAGCCCGAAGTGTTGGCTAAACTTGACGAGATTTTCCCAGGCCCAGGCGGACCGGCGCCAGAAGCGTATGCCTGGTAGGACAGAAAGTTAACTTGATATGTCATACGACATGGCAAACCTGTCATAGTGCGGGTTTGCCATGCTGTTGACACGAAGCTATCTTATGACACGAAGCTATCATAGGGCGTTTGGGGGGGCTAAATTTGTTTCACATTCATCAGTTTCAGGCCGTGCTGATCGATCTTGATGGCACGCTTTTTCGCGGTGGCCAAGTGATACCGGGAGCGCTTGATTTTATGAGCTATTTGCACCGCGAAAGGATGCCGTATCTGTATTTCACCAACAATTCGACGAGGACCGCGAAGGAGGTTGCGCGCCACCTGGAAGGCATGGGTTTTGTCGCAGACGCAGATCATGTGTATACGAGCAGCATGGCGATGGCGGATTACGTGCGTCAGAAAGATGACATCACGCGGGCGTTTGTATTAGGGGAAGAGGGTTTGTTAGACCCGATTTCACGCGTCTTGCCAGTCATTACGGAAGAAAAAGACCTGGCTTTGGATCAAACTGCGAATGGCTATGCAGTGATCGTTGGGCTTGATCGATTCGTCACTTATAGTAAATTACGTGCTGCTACGAGACTGGTTCTTGCTGGATCGGTGTTTCTTGGCACCAATGCGGATCTGGTTCTGCCGGATGACGTGGGTATGGCGCCTGGTACCGGCTCTTTTTTGGCACTGCTTGAGTCTGCGACGGGCAAACAGCCAGAGGTGATTGGCAAGCCTAACGCACGGTTCGTAGAATCGGCGTGTCGGCGTCTCGGTGTGCTACCACAGGAAGTCGTGGTGATCGGAGATAACCCCGCCACAGATATCGCAGCGGGTGAGGCGGCGGGCAGTTTTACAGTATTAGTCAGCACGGGTGTCCCGTTGTCTGAAGGGGAGCGATATGGAGCCAATCTGCGGGTAGAAGCGCTCTGTGATTTGATAGATTCGTGACAGGCAGCAGCTTGACCATCCTATATATAGTGCTTATAATGAGCTATGCATACTACTAAACGCTACATATAGTTTTGAGGTGAGATCGTGCGTTGCCCGTTTTGTCAAGCACCAGATTCACGAGTGGTAGAGTCCAGGGCGAGTGAGGATCAATCGACCGTCAGGCGCAGGCGTGAGTGTGTCTTGTGTCAACGTCGATTCACTACATATGAGCGCGTAGAAGTGAGTCCGCTAGTTGTGGTGAAAAAAGATCGATCTCGGGAGGAGTTTGACCGCGAAAAAGTTCGCAGAGGGATTGTGAGAGCTTGTGAGAAACGGCCGATTTCATCAGATCAAATCGATGAGTTGGTCGATACGATAGAGCGAGAGCTGCGAACGGAATTCGAGCGAGAAGTTCTTTCGTCACAGGTGGGTGAGCGGGTGATGAACGCGCTGCAGAGCTTAGATGGTGTGGCATATGTTCGCTTCGCGAGCGTGTACCGCGAGTTTCGAGATGTGCAGACGTTTGCGGAAGTGATCTTACGGATGCTGAGTGGGCAGGGGACCGATACAAACGACAAGTCACATGAGTAGACTCGCGAGGCTGTGGCGAGTGATTGTGGTGCAAGAATGTGGTGCAAGAATGTGCATGACGGTGGAGGTTAAGTGATGGAATTGGAGTCTATTTTGCCATTTACTGATGAGGATGTGTTGTCTGCGACAGGTGAGAAGATCGTCGCGGATCGGTATTTGCTAAAGGATACAAAGAAAGAGACTTTGACCGTCGGAAGTGTCGTCGTGGCCGTGCTAGATCATAAGCGCGCTTATCACGAGTTAGCACGTGTGGTTGAAATCGATGACGCGAACTACACGGTGAAAGTTGAGTTGAAAGATGGGTACCGGACAGAACTGCCACTGGATCACGTGGATGTGTTAAAAGAGCTCGCGCCTAGGCAGATGTGGCGTCGGATCGCGGCGGGCGTGGCCGAAGTGACAAAGGATCCGGATTTATATGAAGAAAGGTTCTATGAATTGCAACGCAAATGGCGATATGTTCCGGGCGGGCGCATCAATGCGTCGATGGGAACCGGCGTTAAGACGACCAGTTATAACTGTTTTGTGATACCGAACGTTGGATGGTCTGTAGCCGATTATGCGACATCATTTGGTCAGACTTTGGAGATTCAAGCGCGCTCAGGCGGCGTCGGTATGAATCTGAGCCAAGTGCCGCCGCAAGGTACACTCACGCCTGCGTCTGATCGGTCGCGTAAGCTCGATCTCCTATTAGTGATGGATGTATGGCACGAGGATATTTTAGAATTTGTGGCGCAAGATTATCCGAACAGCACGAAGGTAGTGCGAGTTTCGAAGGCATTTTTGCGCGCGGTTGAAGAGGGCGCGCAGTGGACATATGCATTTCCGGATACGTCTGCGCCTGGCTACGATGAGACCTGGACCGGGAATCTCGATGCATGGGTGGAGCAAGGGCTCCCGGTGCGCTACGGTGCTACGGTTTCGGCTCAGATGCTGTATGAGAAGATCGTGGAAAGTGGCGCGCAAATGATGCAGGATCTAGTCGGGGTCGTCATGAACCCAGGCGACAGCCGCGAGACGATCGCAGAGCGCCTAGGGGATATGTGGCAAGCGATGCTTGACAAAAAGCGCGTGACGATGCTGTTATCTTCGCTGCGCCCGCGCTACAGCTATGTACGAGGGGTCAATGGCCGCAGTTCTGGCGCATACTCCTGGGGTATTTTGTATGATAAAGGCAACACAGTGTTCGGTCAAGGATTCGGCCCGGTCGGCGTTGGGGAGATCATGAGTGTCGGGTGTCAACTGACATTGCAAGGGGGCTCTAGGCGCGGTGCGTTGATGTTGATTTTGAATGACAGGCATGCGGATATCCGCAAATTTATCACCTGTAAGCAGGTGGATGGCGTGATCACCGGTGCGAATATTTCCGTGGGAATATCCGAGGAGTTCATGCAGGCGAAAGCCAGCGGAATGGACTGGCAGATCGGGTATCCGGCGCTTCACGATGCGGGTGAATTTAACGGAGATTTTGCAGCGTGGGAAGCCAGTGGGCGTAAGCTAGAGATTGCCGAAGTGATCCCTGCAGCGACGATCTGGGATGAGTTGATTGAATCTGCGTGGAAGTCGGCTGAGCCTGGGGTTGTATTTTTAGGACGTTATAATGCCATGTCCAATTCGCATTATTATAATCCAATCATTGCGACGAATCCCTGCGGTGAGCAAGGGTTGCCGGCGTTTGGGATCTGCAACTTAGGTGCGGTGGTTTTGAGTCAGTTTGCGGCTGGGTTTGAAGATTCTGGCATGCAAGTCGCTTTTCAAAATGCGCAAAAAGAGGCTTATGTAAGGGGCTGGCTGCGTAAGTCCTTCGATCAAGAGCGCACGGAGTTTTTGCTGCACCACGTCTTGTGGGAGGAATTGGAATACATCACGCGGACTGGCCTCCGTTTTCAAGATGCGGTTATTGACGCCACGTACTATCCGTTTGCAGACAATCGGAAGAACCAACTAGGGGAGCGCAGGGTCGGACTCGGAATGATGGGGCTGCATGACCTGCTAATCTACTGTGGGATTCGCTATGGGTCCGAGGAGTCAGTGCATTTTATCGATGTGCTGACAGGGCTGATGGCAGAGTGGTGTTATTTGGAATCGGTAGAATTAGCGAAGGAAAATGGTCCGTTTCCGATGTTCAATGCGGATCAGTTCTTAGAGTCCGGCTACATGAAGACGATGGCCGCGGACAGGCCGCATGTGGTGGAGGCAATCCGCAAGTATGGGGTGCGCAATGTGACCACGATGACGATAGCGCCGACGGGAACTACGGGGACGATGGTCGGGTGTTCGACGGGGTGTGAGCCGTATTATGCGTGGACCTATTTTCGCAATTCGCGCCTCGGGATGTTTGAGGAACACGCGAAGATCGTAGCGGATTATCGGCAAGGGCATGATGGGGAACTGCCGCAGTATTTCGTGACATCGATGGAGTTATCGCCTGAAGAGCATGTGCGTGTGCAGGCAGCGCTGCAAAAGTGGATCGATTCAAGCATCTCGAAAACCTGCAATGCGCCGAATTCATACACGGTGCAAAATACCAAAGACCTGTATGACCTAGCGTATGATCTAGGTTGCAAGGGCGTGACGATCTATCGCGATGGCTCGCGTTCGGAGCAGGTGCTCACGTTGTCTGATCCGGATGATGAAAAGGATGAGTTGGGCGCACAAACCGCGCAAGCCGAGCTGCAGACGGCTGAGCAGGGCGATCATCAAGTGGTGAGTGCGGCGACGCAGACTGCCGTGACTGCTCATACTTCGCTGGAACATCCGAAAGCTGCCGGCTATAAAAAACGCAAGCGCCCAGATGTGTTATATGGAGCGACGTATGAAAAGCAGACGCCGCTTGGGACCGCATTTATCACGATCAACGATGATCAGGAGACGCATTTGGCGCGCGAGATCTTCGTCAATATCGGCAAAGCCGGGTCTGATGTATATGCCGCAAACGAAGCACTGGGACGCGCGATCACGCTTTATCTGATGGACTCGGAGAATCCGGATAAAGAGGCGGTGCTCGTCAAGCACTTTAGCGGCATTGGTGGTTATAATTCTGTTGGTTTCGGCGAGCGCAGGATCACAAGCGTTCCAGACGCGATCGCGAAATCTTTGATCGAGCACTCGGAAACATTTCCGCTGCGCCACTTTAACGCGGATGAACTGAGCGCTACGTTGTCGGAGTATTTTAGCCACGAGGATGGATTGGAAGGTGTAGACTTGGACGAAGCAATTCGGCACACACATGTAGCCAAGAGCGCCTTGCGTGACGCGGAGGTCAGTCGTGACCTTTGCCCTGAGTGTCATCAGCACAGCTTGGTGCGCCACGGCGGATGCTACGAATGCGAGGCATGCGGATATAGTAAGTGCTAAGAGGGTTAATAATAAAGACGGCATATGCACAAGCGTATGCCGTCTTTAAAGTGCATGTCGTGTTTTTATAAAAATGTGTGTATTAGATCTAGGCAATCCATTACAACTTCATCTGGAACGCGCCACTTAATTGGAATCGACGAGCCTGCCAATCCAGGCTTTTTACTTGATCCGTCAAGATGACCCCAGTGACAACTAAATCAGCAGGCAACTTGACTTCAAATGGATACCCTTTTTGTTGCCGAGACGGAGACTCGCTGGAAGCTTGTTATGAGGTTGCGGACGATCGACTTTACGAGTGTAAACGCCAAGGCAAGTCTGTTTTGCAAGAGGACTGAGATGATGGAATATATTGAACCCAAAACGCGCGAGTATCGTCGCGTGTTGATCAGTATGCTCATCGGCAGTATTGTGACCTTTGCCGTGCTGTATGCGCCACAGCCGCTGATCAATGTCTTCTCACGGCAGTACGGCGTGTCTCCCGCTACGGCGAGCGCCTCGATCTCCTTTCCCACACTGGCCCTGTCTGTCAGTCTGCTCTTTATTCCCCCTTTATCGCGGCGCATCGGTCGCAAGCAGATCATGGTGATATCACTTTTCGCGACTTCTTTTCTTGCGATCGTGTCCGCGCTTAGCCCTAACTTTGACTTTTTTCTGGTCGTGCGCTTACTTGAAGGCATCAGCGTCTCCGGGTTTCCGGCTATCGCGATCGCTTACTTAAATGAGGAGATTGCGCAGGCTCGCATTGGCACGGCGATGGGTGCCTATGTCGCTGGCACGGCCGTGGGAGGCTTTGTCGGACGCGTGGCGATCGGACCTTTGACGGACTACTTTTCATGGCATGTGGCCTTTTTCGTGTTGGGAATGAGTTGCCTTTTGTTAAGCCTGTGGTTTGAGTTGGCACTTCCTCGCTCCAAGCACTTCGTAGTAGCAAAAATGTCCTTTACGCAATGGTTCAAGACGCTAGCCAGAGGCATTTCTAGAAAACGCCTATTGCCGCTTTATGGGATGGGTTTTTTAGTCATGGGTGCTTACATCATGCTATTTAATTACATCGGATACCCACTGACAGAACCGCCTTACGACTTGAGTCAAACTGCACTTGGTTTTCTGTTTGTGGTCAATCTGATCGGGACGGTGAGCTCCACGATATTTGGGAGACTGGCCGATCGATATTCGAGACGGGCATTAGTGGGGATTGCCTGTACCATCTTTGCAGCAGGCGCGCTGATCACGTTGGTGCCGAATTTGTGGATAAAGATCATTGGTGTGGCTGTCTTTGCTTTTGGATTTTTTGCGGCGCATACGACTGCAAGTGGTTGGACGGGTGTTGTGGCGCAGGTCGATCGTAAAGCCACCGCATCTTCGTTATATTTGCTTTTTTATTACTTGGGATCAAGTATCATCGGCTGGCTGGGTGGATTTATTTGGGTTGATTTTCACTGGAGTGGAATCGTTGGTGCCGTTTGTTTGTTTATGGTTTTAACTTATGGATTATCACTGATGACAAATGACGCGAAATAGGTTTGATTTTGTATTATACTCATATCATGAATTGTTAGAAATCGATTGAGAAGGTGTAGACTGATATGGGTGATTTTCGGGTGATCGTGGCTGGTTGCGGTGGGATGGCAAGAACTTGGGTGGAGTATGCCCTGTCAAGAGATGACATGGTCATCGTAGGGCTTGTGGACATCGTAGAGGACAGTGCAAAGGCGATGGCAGAGCGCTATTCACTAGACGTTCCTACATATAGAACCATCGAACAGGCACTCTCTGAAACTGAGGCAAATGTCGTGTTTGATGTGACGATTCCTGAGAGTCACCGCCATGTAGTGACGGCAGCGCTGCGCGCAGGTTGTCAGGTTTTAGGGGAAAAACCGATGGGTGCATCTCTAGATGACGCCAAGGCCATGTTGCAAGCTTCGAAAGAAACTGGAAATTCCTTTGCGGTGATGCAAAACAGGCGCTATAACAAACAGATTCGGGCGTATCGGGATATTGTTCAATCTGGTATGGTTGGGCAGATTGGCATGATCAATGCGGATTTCTTTTTAGGACCGCATTTTGGTGGATTTCGCGACGCGATGGAGCATCCACTGATTCTCGATATGGCGATTCATACGTTTGATCAGGCGCGTTTTATCACAGGTGCCAACCCTATATCTGTTTATTGCCACGAGTTCAATCCGCCCGGGTCGTGGTACCAAGGGGCGGCTTCTGCCGTGGCTATCTTCGAGTTTTCGGATGGTAGTGTCTTTTGCTATAGGGGATCGTGGTGTGCACAGGGTGCCCCAACATCGTGGGAGGCTTCTTGGCGCATCACGGGAAGTATCGGCACGGCGCTATGGGATGGCCAGTCAGAGCCATACTGTGAAGTAATGAGAGGCGACGAGACGGGATTTTTACGCGCGGCGCAACGGCTGCAGTCAAGTCTCGCGTGGGAAGGGCGCGATGGGCATCAGGGGTGTTTGGACGAGATGTTGGCTTCGCTAGTCGAGCATCGTAAAGCAGAAACGGACTGTTCAGATAACATCATGAGCACGGCGATGGTATTTGCTGCGATTGAAAGTGCAAGAACGGGCGTGAAAGTGCCGATCGTGATTCAGGAGTGATCAAAAGTGAAGGTTGCGATGTTTGTCACCTGCCTTGTGGACAATTTTTTTCCACAGGTGGCTGAATCAATGGTTCGGATCCTGAACCACTGCGGTGTGGCCGTCGAGTTCCCAGAGGGTCAAACGTGTTGTGGTCAGCCGGCATTCAACAGCGGATACGCTGACGAAGCGCGGGCCGTAGCCAGAACGCTTCTCGACTCGTTTACGGATGCCGACTATGTGGTCTCGCCGTCTGGGTCTTGTACAGGCATGATTCATCACTATTACCCGCAGTTATTTCAGGACGACCCGACACTGCTAGAAGAGTCGCAGTTATTGGCAGGTAAGACGTATGAGTTTTCGCAGTTCTTGGTCAATATCTTAGGCGTGAAGGATCTAGGCGCTGTGTTCGAAGAGCGCGTGACGTACCATGCATCTTGCCATGGGTCGCGCCTCCTTGGAGTTAAGGACGAGCCGCTGATTCTGCTGGATCATGTGCGTGGCATGGAGTTCGTGGATTTGCCGCATAGAAACGACTGCTGTGGGTTCGGGGGCACATTTGCCGTGAAGATGCCAGATATATCAGCCGCGATGGTCTCTGAAAAAGTGGAGCACGTGCTCGAGACAAAGGCGCAGGTGCTTGTTGGAACGGATATGGGTTGCCTGATGAATATCGGTGGTAGGCTGCGCCATCAGCACCATTCGATCCGGGTGATGCACATTGCGGAGCTGTTGCATGAAGGCATGGTTCAAGGAGGTGTGTTGCGTTAATGGCTAACGAATCCGAACACGGCGTGCTTGATCGGTCACGCCATGCCTTGCAGGATGACTTTCTGCGCGCTGCTGTCCGCTTTACGACAGATCGTCTAAAAGGGCGAAAGCATGCGGCAGCAGAGGAGCTCGGGGATTGGGAAGCATGGCGAGAACGTGGACGTCAGATTCGCGCGCATACGATCGCACACTTGGATTATTACTTGCGGGAGTTCGTTCAAAATGCGCGCAATGCGGGAGCGCACGTGCACTTTGCAAGAGACGCGGCAGAGGCCCGCGAGGTGATCGCGCAGATCGTGCGCACAAAAGATGCGAAGTTGGTGGCTAAGTCTAAGTCGATGGTCTCGGAGGAGATCCATATCAACCAGCATCTTGAGAAGCAGGGAGTTCTGGTGGTGGAAACGGACTTGGGTGAATTTATAATCCAACTCGCGCATGAAGCACCGTCACACATCATCATCCCGGCGATTCACAAGACGCGCGGACAGATTAAGGACTTGTTCACGGCGGACGGCGGCCAAAACTTGTCAACCGACACGCAGAATCTGACGGCATATGCAAGAAGGCGGTTGCGAGAGACGTTTATGTGCGCGGACATCGGCATCACAGGCTGCAACTTCGGCATTGCCGAGTCTGGATCTATCGTGTTATTTACCAATGAGGGTAACGGTCGCATGGTGACGACGTTGCCAAAGACACATATCGTGACGATGGGCATGGAGCGCATCATCCCATCTTTTGCGGATTTGGAAGTCATGGCGAACCTTCTGCCAAGGAGCGCCACAGGTCAGAAGCTGACCACATACATGAGCGTCATCACGGGGCCAAACCGTGAACGTGAGCTAGACGGAGCGCAAGAACTACACATCGTGATCTTAGATAACGGCCGGTCTAGGCAACTTGGAGACGAGCACTTTCAAGAGGTGCTTCACTGCATCCGCTGTGGCGCCTGCTTGAACGTCTGCCCAGTGTATCGCCATATCGGCGGGCATGCCTACGGAAGTGTATATCCAGGGCCAATCGGGGCTGTTCTTTCCCCACTTTTAAATGACGGAGAAAAGTACGCGGATCTTCCTTATGCGTCAAGTCTTTGCGGAGCATGTTTCGAAGCGTGCCCGGTCAAAATTCCGCTGCATGACCTGCTCGTGCTGCTGCGACAAAGACACGTGTCAGCGGGTAAAACCAAAAGGATCGAGCGACTGGCGTTTCGCAGCTTCAAGGCCACTTTTGCCCATCCGTGGCGCTACAAGGCCGCGATGCGGGTCGCCCGCGCGGCGCAAAAGCCACTTGTGCGTGACGGGTATATCGAGTCTACGTTTGGGCCTTTGATGGGCTGGACGGACAGCAGGCACGCACCGGCGCTTGCCAAGCAGCCATTTCGCGAACGCTTCAAAGAGATTCGACAAAACGTGGATGCCGTTGACAATGCCGGCGATGACGACTTCGAAGGAAGTGATAGACCTTGACTGAGGACGAGTTTTTCGGGAATATCGCTCGTCGTCTTCATCGCAACGCTCCGCTTAGCATTGCACCAGCGCGCGATGTTGTAGGGGCACCGGATTTTTGGTCGATGTATGATTTGACGAAGGAAGAGCGTGTGCAAAAATTTCAGGTTGAGTTAGAGAAACTCGGCGGTTTGGTATCTGTTCACGATGATCTACCATCTTTGCATACGGCCTTACGCGAGTTGCTAGGGAGCCTATCGCCGCAAAAGGTGTGTGCGTGGGGTGGGGATTTGCCACAGGAGTTTGGACTTGACGATGCGTTGACGGAGTTTTCGGTCGATTATATCGTTGGTGATTCGCAGGAGCAGGGAACGGGTGAAGGTGATCAAGAAAGTCGCGAGGCGGCGCTCGCCATGATTGCGCAGGCCGACGTTGGGATCACTGGATGCGATTATGCAGTCGCTGATACGGGCTCCGTCGTCCTTGTCGGCGATGTGAACAAGGTTCGATCCATCAGCTTGTTGCCGAGTGTTCATATCGTATTGCTATCTGCTCATCAAATCAAGACGCGCATGGGCCAAGTGTTGTCAGAAGTGGCGATTCTGCAAAAAGATGCCGTTCGGCACGCAGCGTCTGTCAATTTTATCAGCGGACCTAGCCGGTCTTCAGATATTGAAAATGATTTAAGTATCGGGGTACATGGGCCAGCGAGCGTTCACGCGCTGATTTTACTATAGACGAGCGCCTCGGGGTAAGGAGGGCATGCACATATGCTGGTTGCCGAAAGACATGACCGCATCGTGCAATTGGTCAATGAGCGCGGGAGTATGCGCGTCACTGAACTTAGCGAAACATTTGGCGTCACGGAAGAGACGATTCGACGCGACCTCGATGCCCTAGAGGCAAGAGGAGCATTGCGGCGCAGTCACGGTGGTGCGGTGAAGGTGAGCGAACAGCTTGAATCACCGTATTTTGAACGTGTTGCGATCAACGCGGCGGAGAAAAAGGAGATCGCTGAAGAGGCTTTGAAGTACGTAAAGGCGGGTGACCAGATCATTCTTGATGCCAGCACGACAGCCTTTTATATGGCGGCGGCGATGGCGAACATCCCATTGACGGTGTTGACCAACTCGATCAAGGTAGCAGCAGAGTTGGCGCATAAAGAGCGCATCACAGTTATTGCCACAGGCGGGATTCTGTCTCCTCGATCTCTGTCATTTGTTGGACCTTCTGCGGAAAGGGCGCTTGATATGTACCATGTCAATAAGGCGTTTCTGTCCTGTAAAGGGGTGCATTTTGAGCGCGGTATCACTGAGTCCAATGAATTGCAGGCTTTGGTCAAGCGCAAAATGCTGCAGATCGCGGACGAGTGTTACCTGCTTGTCGATCATAGCAAGTTTGATGTACAGGACTTTGCTCATGTGGGACAATTGGCTGACGTCCATATGATCGTAACAGATGCGATGGCCGATCCAGCGTACGTTGAACAACTGCGCATCCGTCAACTCTCTGTCGTGCAAGTGCAAAAACATGCCTAAAAATGCATAAAGAGGGGGATCCCCTCTTTATGCGCTGTCCGGTTCACCGCCTGATTAGCAGGCTGTCGTGGTAGCGCCGTATCCTGGCACGAGCAGGAAGAATAATACGAAGATGATCAGAAATACGACGGCCCAGCGAGTATATCCACCAAAAATTCCGTACATGTAAGTGACCTCCTCTAGGTGTGATCGACCTACGATTTCTTAGGCCACTATTACATAATGCAGAAGGTTTCTGGTGTGATTGGACTCTTGCCTGCATTGGACACAATATTCGCCTGTACTGAATATCACGAAAGATGGTGCAGAAAAAATGTGACGACCCGCGGCGAGCAAGTCGCGCACCTCGCTAAATCATTAAATTTCTTGGTGATTTTTGATAATAACAGCGACCCTGGTCGCCGCGTTCTACTCGTGCAAACATGATATGATAGGTGAGAGTTTGGTAATAAGCAAGGAGTGCGTTTCATGGATTACCTATCATATAGCAGACTTTCCCTCTTAGAGACTTGCGGACTACGTTTTTACTACGAGTATATCCTGCAATTGCCACCAGAAGATCCGGTTCCCACCCATCACGCTAGCTTTGGGCGCTTACTGCATGCACTCTATGAAGAGCATGCCAACAGCCGTGGCGAACGATCGTACGAAGAGTTGAAGCAACTTTATGATGAAGGTTTTCCGAATATCGTGCCGGAGTTTGCGAGCAGAGAAGCGGCGATTGACTTCTATCGTCAAGGGTTGCGCGCCATTATGCAGTTTAGCCGCTATCTCGTAAATGATGTCGTGGCATCTGAGAAGGAATTTTTGATCGACGTTGGATCAGACACACCACCTGTCAAAGGCTTCATCGATCGGGTGATTGATGCGCCAGGCTTTGGCCTGATCGTGGCGGATCTTAAAACAGGGAAGACCTTTTCAGGTACGGATCCTAAGAAGATGAGGCAACTGGTCATCTATTCGATCGCATGTCAGCAAGTTTACGGCAGGACGGCAGATAGCGGATACTTTGATTTTGTTATGCGTGGCAAGCGAGAGTGGTTGGATATCACGGAAGCTGACCGACAAGCTGCAAAAACGTGGGTCAGAAATAAATGGCAGCAGATCGAGCAGGAACAGTTTTCTGCGCGCTACTCGCCAGGCTTTTGTACGAGCTACTGCCCGTTTCGCTCCAGATGTCCGGAATTTGAAAAACAACAGATGAGTCGCGCACCGCTTTTGCGTGACGCGCAGCCCCATATGCGGGCAGGTCTGCCTGGTTAAGAGGAAAACCTCACGCCGATGGGCCGGTATTCAAGAGCCGGCCGCTGTGCGATGAGGCGTTGACCGTGTTGATAGCAAGGTACTAACGAACGCTCAGATTGCCTTTTTCAAAGTGTTCGTCGAGGACCTGTTCGCAGCTTACACACGTGTACTGATAGCTGACCATGCGCGTTTGAGCTGGAATCCTCATGCCTTTGGTAATCATGACGCTGGCGTCCAACTCTACGATCTTATCTTCCCGGAAAAATTTGCCTCCGCAATGTGGGCAAGCGATCGAGTGTCCTGTTGAAGCCATTTGGCATACCCCCTGTGTCGCGATATACCGTAGTATACCATTGTGGTGTAAAAATGGTGCTGCTTGTTGTATGATATACTGTGTTTGTGAATGGATGCACCACAGTCGTGCAGGAGGCATGTATGATCCGTAGTGGGACATGCGCATGGGCTGATCATCAGCATTTTTATCCAAAAACGATGGCTTCTCAGGAGAGGTTGCGCTATTATGCGCGTTTTTTTTCTATCGTAGAGGTTGATAGCACGTATTATGCGCTGCCGCGACGGCAGGTTGCACAGTTTTGGGCGAAGTCGGTGCCTGCTGATTTTTCTTTTCATGTCAAGGCGCATGGTTCAATGACGCTTCATGATCGTTCACGCCCCGTAGTGGCTGATAAAGATGGTGTATTTAAAGCTTTTGCTGATGTGGTAGAGCCGCTTCGAGCGGTTGGAAAGTTGCGCTGTATCTTGTTTCAGTTTCCACCGTGGGTTAAAAAAAGTCAGCCCTTTTTGGATTATATCGAGTCGTGCCGCATGTTGTTTCAGGACGATATGTTTGCGGTAGAATTTCGCCATCGCAGCTGGTTTATGGAACAAGAGACAAAGCACACGCTAGCATGGCTTAGGGATCACCACGTCGTAAACGTAGTCTGCGATGAACCGCAAGTGGGCGCAGGCTCGATTCCGTTTGTGGCACAAGTTACTGATCCAAGGATGGCTATGATTAGAATGCATGGGAGAAATTCTGAAACATGGGCCAAGCCTGGTTTGAAGTCCTCGCAGGAGCGTTTTCAATATGAGTATGCTCGTGAGGAATTGTTGGCAATCATGCCAGACGTGAGGCAGATGGCCGAAAAGGCTGATGAAGTCCATATCTTAATGAATAACAACTACGATAATTATGCGATTCGTGGGGCGTCTTTATGGCAGCAGTTACTTGGACAGGCCTCGATTTTACCGGAGTTTTCTGAGCAGATGGGGTGGTTTGATGAGAGCCCTAGCTAAGGATCTAATGAGGTGCCAGTATGGAGAGTGGAATTAAAAATTGGATGTTCGTGTCTGTCGCATTGGTGCTGGCGGAAAGCGGAAGGCTCCTGGGTGCGAGATTGGGGTGGCATATTGTTGAGATCACTTTGGACTCGTTGGCTTTGTTGCTGATCTTAATCATGTGCGTACGGTACGTGGTACGCTTATTGCGACGTTAAATGGCGAGTCAGGAGTGGGGTGCTTTATGGGTCAGGGAGTCATCATAGAAAAATGTGACGGTGTTGCGACAGTTATTCTTTCGAATCCTCCGATGAATTTGTTAAATGAGACGGTCTTAAATGGGCTCATTCAAGCTTTTACAGACTTTGAGCGCGATGAGTCCGTTCGTGTGATTGTGATCACAGGAGCTGGTGATCGGGCCTTTGCAGCAGGTGCCGATATAAAGGAATTCCCGGGTGCGTTGTCACATCCCGACCGTGCTAAGGAGATCGCAGGGCACCTGCATGGGGCAATGAATGCGGTTGACCGTGCCAAGCAACCGACGATCGCGGTGCTATTCGGCCACGTGCTAGGCGGTGGATTAGAACTCGCCTTAGCTTGCGATCTGCGCATATGCGAAGAGGGCACACACTTCGGACTACCTGAATCCAACCTTGGGATCATGCCTGGGGCAGGGGGTACACAACGCTTGCCACGACTGGTCGGGGCATCAAAGGCTCTGGAGATCGCATTATTAGGGGAACCGATCGACGCCGAGGCTGCAGAAAAAATCGGGTTGGTGAACCGGGTAGTCCCACAAGGTGAGGCGAAAGCAGTCGCGGCAGCATGGGCTAAGCGGTTGTCACAGCGCAGTCAACCTTCACTTTCTGCGATTAAAACGGCAGTGAAGCAGGGTCTCGAAACGAATCTGACGGATGGGCTTGAGCTTGAAGTTGAACTGTTTGTACAGGCTTTTCAAAGAGAAGACAGCAGGGAAGGCATCACTGCATTTTTAGAAAAGAGGCAGGCGGTGTTTAAACATCGCTAGTTATGAATGGATTAGTGTAAAGGTGGCGATGCGAATATGTTTGTGATTCAATTTATCGTATTGCTGTTATTGACTGCAGTGACGTTCTACGGGGGGAGTTTCATACTCGATATGATGTTTCGCAGATGGTGGATCAATCTCATCGTGTATATTATCGTGATCGGGTATTTTATCTTGAAACATGGCGGCGTTGCTCAGGCGCTCTATATTCCGTTTGCGGTGAGTATAATTTGTGTGGCTTTAGCATCTATAAGTATCAGGTACTTACGCAAGCGCGGGTACCGCCTTTTTCAGTAGGATAGGTATAGTCATGGGGATCAGGCCATCTGCCACGATCCCCATGGTATTGTTAAGCCTGGTTACTGAGATGGCGCGCTTTGCTGTCGTCCAAGATGCGAGCTGCATCTTCGACACCTCTCCAGCCTTCGATACGAGTGATTTTATTTTCAAGGTCTTTATACACTTGGAAGAAATGGGCGATTTCTTTTAGTGTGTGCGGTGGGACATCTTCCAGCGTATGAACTTCCGCAAAGCGCGGGTCTTTAGTGGGGACGCCGAGAAGCTTTTCGTCTTGGCCTTTGTCATCTGCCATAACGAGGACCCCGATGACGCGGGTTTCGATCACACACCCAGGAAATGTTGGAAGTGTTGTCAAGACAAGCACGTCAAGTGGGTCTCCGTCTTCAGCCAGAGTATCTTCAATGTAGCCATACTCAGTCGGATAGTGAAATGGTGAGTACAAGACACGGTCTAGTCGGAATACATGCGCCTCCTTATCAAATTCATATTTATTCTGGCTTCCTTTCGGAATTTCGATAAATGCCTCGACGATGAGTGGCTGTGACAATGCATAGACCTCCTAAATTTATGTAGCGAGATTGAGACCTCGTTCCATTACGTATTATAGAGGATGGGTTCAAGTGTTTCCATATGCAGATTTTCGTATGGGCCTTTCACATGACCTGTCTTATGTGCTATGGTATACTAGCTGAAAATGGCGTTCTTTCCAAAGTTGTGTTTCGTTTGGAGGTGAATCCCGTCGGGATGGTTTGCTACCGGTATGGCAGCAGATGAATCTCTCGGGAGCTAGGTGTCAATCTCCGTCAGTGAATTTGGGGACTTGTTATGGGCAGTAGTTTTGATTATAATCAACGGCTACTTCGTTGCGGCCGAGTTTGCGATCGTACGTGCACGGCGTACACGGCTAGAACAGTATAGTCAACAGGGGAATCGGTTGGCAGCGCATGCGCTCGATATCGTCGCTAAAATCGATGGCTATTTGTCTGCTACACAGCTAGGTATCACGCTGGCTTCGCTTGGCCTTGGCTGGACGGCGCAGCGTTCGATCACGCCTCTTTTTGAGGCGCTCTTCCTGCAGTTTCGTTGGCTGTCGATCGGCATCAGTATCGTGATCGCGTCGATCGTTGCATTTTTAGTCGTCACTTTCTTGCAGATCGTTTTTGGGGAGTTAGCACCAAAGTCCCTGGCGATCTCACAAGCAGAAGGGTGGCTGATGGCTTCAGCCTTGCCGCTAAAGGGATTTTACAAACTGATGTATCCGGCAATCTGGATTTTAAACCGCACGGCCACAGGCGTTTTGCGGGTCGGACATGTGCGGGCCTCAGCAGCCATGGAATTAGCGCATTCCGAAGAAGAGTTGAGAATGCTTGTCACTCAAAGCCACGAGAGCGGTGTGATTGACGAAACAGAGCGACAACTGTTCAACAACGTTTTTGCGTTTGCCGATCGCTTGGCCAGAGAAATCATGGTTCCGCGAACAGACATGGTGTGCTTGTTTACGGACCAGACGTTGGCGGAATGCCTGGAAGTAGTACAAAAGGATCGTCATACTCGGTTTCCCCTGTGTGAAGATGACAAAGACCATGTGATTGGTTTTATTCACAGTAAGGATCTGTTTGTTTATGCACTTTCTGTCGGACTCGATTCCGAACAGGAAGTACGAAAGGTATCACGTAAGGTTGTGTCCGTTCCTGAGGCAATGGGGATTGACGAGGTTTTGCGCGTACTCCAAAAAGAGCGATCTGGGCTCGCGATCGTCATTGATGAGTACGGTGGAACGGCTGGAATGGTGACATTAGAGGATGTCATTGAGGAGTTAGTTGGGGAGATTCAGGATGAATTTGATGAAGAGCGGCCACCGATTGAGGAGTTCGAAGGATACTTTTCTATCGATGCCCGAATGCTGATTGAAGAAGTCAATGAATTGTTCGGATTCTCATTGTCAGATGAAGAGGTGGATACGGTTGGCGGCTGGGCGTATGCTCAGTTGACGGAAGCACTTCAGGTAGGGATTGAGGTAGAGTACGATGGCGCGCGGTTTGTGGTGGCAGAAGTGGATAATCTAAGGATCACGCGTCTACATGTATACCCGCCAGAACACGTGGAGTCTGAAGAAGAGTCTGCGGACTGACATGATCGATCAGGCTTGACGAGCGCCATGACCGCGCAGACTTGCTTGGAAGTCGTTCCTCGATATACCACTTGATATGAGCCCGATGAAGTTCAGTTAATGTGTTAAGATAATAAGTGTTGTCATGTAACTTTTATGTAGTTTTAGTAAGTGGGGATGAACGATGAGTGATAAGGTGGCGATTCGCTTTCAACCACAGCGTGCAGAGATTGCAGTAGAACGTGGACAAAGCATTTTGGATGCCGCGATGTGCGGCAAAGTATTGCTTCCTCATAAGTGTGGAGGACACGGTTCCTGTGGTACGTGTAAGGTACAAATTGAAAGTAAAACGGAGTTACCTGAACCCAACAAGCTGGAGTTGCGACATTTGACAGAAGGTCGTATCGCGCAAGGGTATCGGCTAGCTTGCCAGTGCGTTTTGACAGGTCCTGCGACCGTAACTGTTCCTGAGGATCCACTGCGAAAGGTCGTTCGGGAACTATTGGCGGCCCAAAAGGACAGTGTGAAACCTGCCGAGCCAGTCATGGAAACAGCACTGGGAGAGATGGCAGCAGGAGATGCGTTGACAAACTAAATGTACGCGATCGTAAGTCGCAAGTAGTTCTGATGCCTGCATGTTAACGCTCATGCAGGCATTTTTTTATTGTGCTGACATCCGTTTGAGCACGCCTTCGACATAGTTGGTTGTTTCGGGATAAGGTGGAATGCCGCCGTAAGAGTCCACTGCGGATGGTCCAGCATTGTAAGCGGCGAGAGCCAGCTTGGTGTTGCCATGATACCGATCTAGCAAGGTGCGAAGGTACAGGATGCCACCCTGCAGGTTTTGCATGGGATTGTGCGGATCGACGCCAAGCTGTGCTGCTGTTGAAGGCATTAACTGCATGAGTCCGATGGCGCCTGCAGAAGAAATGGCTTGCGAAGAGAACCCGGATTCCTGCGCGACGACGGCGTTTACGAGATTGGGATTGACGCCGTAGAGGCTAGATAGTTGCTGTATCGCTTGTTCTATCTGCGGCAACGACCACTGCGTTTGGGAGGGAAGCTGGGCACTGTAGGCTTGGTTGGCGGTTGCCTGAAGCGCACTTGGCAGCGCAGTCGGTAACGAAGCCAACCCGGTAGGGTCTGCAATGGCTGCATTAAAACCAGTCGCGTCAAAACTGCTTGGTAGGGTCGTCTGGTTTTCGAGTGCTGTCACGTCACCTTGCGGGAACGTGCTGATCGGCAGCGATCCATCTAGCCCAGCACGGTCTGAAGACAACATGGACAAGATCAAATTCGCCTCGGAGGTGGACCCCGTACCGGCAGTGGTGCCCGACAGGGGCGAAAGTACAGAAGTTGACAGCGCATCAAGCATTGCGCTTGAACTGGGCAAACTAGTAGTGCCCAGACCTTGCGATGAAGTGCCGATTAGCGCGGATTGCGCCTGCGTTTGAAGTAATTGCATAAGGAGCAGATCCTGAAAATATGACCCTGTGGAAGTATTTGGAGCATTTATAGCCGAGTTACCAGCATGCCCAATGGGGTTTACAGGTACACCTGTAGGTGGTGTCGTCTTCATGAATATTCACCTGATTTTTTAATTTTCTTCTATCGAAGCTTCGATGGTCGCGACCGATTGCGCCTTTCGCGGTAAGGATTGAATCAACAGTTCGCAAAGCGGCTGTTTCAGCGCATCTAGTCGCTTTTTTTCTGGCGAAAGCAATGCCATCAACACCACTTCGTGAATTGCTCCAAGCCATGCAGATGCCGTCAATTCCACTGGGATCGAGTGGATGGAACCGTCGTCGATCGCTGCTTGGAGGTGTTTTGCGATCAGTCCAATAAACTCTGCATGGGCTGTGTAAATGAGTTGATCAAATGACTTGCCTAGCCCGTTTGCCTCCACGAACAAGAGTCGAGTCGCGTTTTCGTGACGTGACAATATGGTGAGCACCGTGTCAAGCGCACCTTCGATCTTTGTCAAGGCTCCATGGCGAGATTCAATCGCTTCTTCCACATCTTCGATCAAGCGCTGCATCAACGTCTTGATCAGGGCCTCGAATATCGCCTTTTTGCTCGGAAAATGAAAGTAAAAAGCCCCTTTTGATGTTGCTGAAACTTTTGCAATGTCGTCAACGAGCGCATTGTTATAACCCTTGTCCGAAAATACGTCGATGGCCGCCTCTAAAATCTTCTGCCGGGTTGCTTCTTTATCTCGCAGTTTCAAGGTTGTTCTCCTTCTTTGAAAGGTTGCCTAACGCATCGAAAACTCGTAGCCCATGGCACGAAATCGTTCACACAGAAAGTCGATGTGCTCTTGGTTACGCGTCTCTAGAGCTAGTTGCACCTCTACATGGCCGAGCACGAGCGACTGTCCCAGCCTATGGTGTTCGATGGACACGATGTTGGCACCTGCCTGCGCGACCGTATGCAAAAGGGTAGCAAGCGCTCCAGGTCGATCATCGAGCGTTGTGATGAGCCTGACGTAACGCCCTGCTGCGACCAAGCCATGCTCTATGATCCGGGATAGCAGGGAGACGTCGACGTTACCGCCGGACAGGATGATGGCAACTTTTTTATTCTTAAATGGCAACTTATTGGTGAGAACGGCCGCAACGCCGCTGGCGCTGGCGCCTTCGCTTACCACCTTTGATCGTTCTAGCAATACCACCATGGCACGGGCGATATCTTCATCATCTACGACAAAAACATCATCGACCAACTCTTTTACGACTTCCCACGTATGTACTCCAGGCCTTTTGACCGCGATACCATCGGCGATCGTCGATACGGCACCTAGAGTCGTCATACTACGCTGATCCAGCGACTCTCGAAAGCAAGCCGCACCGCTTGCTTCAACACCGTAAATCTTAATCGATGGTTTGAGCGCCTTGGCCGCGATGGCGACTCCAGAGATCAGTCCCCCGCCCCCGACGGGTACGAGGATTGCGTCCAAGTCGGGCTCTTGGTTTAATATTTCAATCCCGATGGTCCCTTGACCTGCGATGATATCCTCATCATCAAAGGCGTGAACAAATGTCATGCCTGTGTCACTTTGAAGCTGTTTGGCTGTCTCATACGCCTCATCATAGTTGGTGCCTGCGAGTTTGACCTGGGCTCCGTACGATTTTGTTGCCTCGATTTTCGATAATGAAGCAACCGCCGGCATGACGATTAGGCAAGGGATGCCGAGTTCGCGTGCGGCATAAGCGACACCCTGGGCGTGATTGCCAGCAGAAGCTGCCATCACGCCGCGGGTCCTTAAACTCGGGTCAAGAGCGGAAATTTTGTTATAAGCGCCGCGAATTTTAAAAGATCCGGTACGTTGAAGATTTTCCAGCTTAATATAAATATCATTGCCAGATAATCGACTTAGCGTATGAGAGAAGTCTAGTGGCGTAATTACAGCGACATGTGTGATGCGTTTGCGCGCCGCAATGATGTCATCGATCGTAATCGTCAATCATTTTCCTCCCAAAGTTCCAATTTAGCTCTTTGCGTGCGTCCCAGTCTATGTTACATTGTATCAAAAACATTCGACAGAGGGGAGGACTGTATTGTGAGCGCGAACGGCGTTGAGCCTGCGCCGCATGCTGCGAGCGCGGCAAAATCTCTGACTGAGCCTAGGTCCGTCGCAGAGCGCGTGCGACCACTGGTCCGAACCCATTTGCACGCGATTTCGCCGTATGTGCCTGGACGGTCAGCAAATGATGTGCAGAGGGAGTTTGGACTTACGGATGTGGTAAAATTAGCTTCAAATGAAAATCCGCTAGGGCCTTCGCCAAAAGCGGTCGTCGCGATTGAGAAGATCCTGTGGGATCTGAATCGCTATCCAGACGGCGCGGCTATGGATATTCGGCAAGCGGTCGCCGACCATCTCAACTTGGAGCCTAGTAATGTTCTAGTTGGCAATGGATCTGATGAGGTCATCAAGATGTTATCGGAAACATTTTTACAGCCTGGTGACGAGTTGATCGTTGCGGACACCACTTTTGCACAATACGGCTTTGGGGCAAAGGTGATGAACGCCACGCTTGTGCAAGTGCCGATGCTAGACGGCTTTCAGTATGATCTGCAGTCGATGCTAGATCACGTGACAGAACGGACGAAGATGGTTTATTTGTGTTCGCCCAACAATCCCACGGGTACGTGGTTGACTCACACTGAGGTGAGATGGTTCCTCGATCGAATTCCAGAGCATGTCCTCGTGGCTTTGGACGAGGCTTACGTGGAATACGTCGATGCGCCTGATCCACTGGATTCACTGCAGTTTATTCGTGAAGGTCGGTCGGTTTTGTCTTTGCGAACTTTTTCTAAAATTCACGGTTTGGCAGGTTTGCGGCTGGGTTATGTACTTGCCGACGCGGCAGTTATTGCTTATATCAATCAGGTGCGAGAACCGTTTAATGCAAACGCGGTTGCGCAAGCAGCAGCTGTCGCGGCCCTATCTGATATAGATCATGTGACGAAATCCCGCGCTGCTAACAAGGCATGTCGGCAGCAGTACTATGAGGGATTGGCGCGCCAAGGGATTCCTTATATCGAGACACAGGGAAACTTTTTACTCGCAGAAGTTGGCGATGGCTATAAGGTTTTTGAGGATCTGCAGCGCCTTGGCGTGATCGTTCGCGCGGGATTCCCTGGTTTAGAAAGATATGTGCGCATCAGTATCGGCACACAGGAGGAAAACGAACGTTGTTTACAAGCGCTTGAAAAAGTGTTGCGTTCGTAAAGATTGAGAAAGCAGAGAGGAAGAGAATAATGACTGAAGATCGATTGAAGGAATTGCGTGGGGAATTGGATGTAATTAATAGTGAACTGCTGGTGTTGTTAAGTAAGCGCGCGGATATCGTCGAGCGCATTGGCCATATCAAGCACGCTCGTGGCATCAGCATGTATGATCCAGAACGGGAAAAAGAACAACTTGATCGCCTCGTTCAGGAAAATCCGGGACCGTTTACCGATGCAGCGATTCGCCATCTTTTCAAACAGATTTTCACAGCTTCTCTTGGTCTTGAGGAGCAGCAACGCAAGCTGCTCGTCAGCCGTGCCCGCTCAAACACAGATACTGTAATCAACATTAAGGGATTTGAAATCGGCGGAGGAAAACCATTCATTGTGGCAGGACCATGCTCGGTTGAGACTGCTGAACAGATGGAAAGAGTGGGAAATGAGTTAGCATCGCAAGGCATCACGGTCATGCGTGGCGGTGCATTTAAACCACGGACATCCCCATATGATTTCCAAGGATTGGGCGAACCTGGTTTAAAAATGCTGAAGTCTACCGCGCAAAAACATGGCTTCATCACGATCTCAGAGATCATGAATCCCGCGGATGTGGAGATGGCAATTCAGTATATCGACGTGATCCAGGTCGGCGCACGTAATATGCAGAACTTTGACCTGTTAAAAGCTGTCGGTGCGACTCGGATTCCGGTATTGCTAAAGCGCGGCTTGTCGGCGACGATCGAAGAACTGATCTATGCAGCTGAATACATCGCGTCAAAAGGAAATGAAAGGATCATTCTGTGTGAACGTGGAATTCGCACTTATGAAAAAGCGACAAGAAACACATTGGATATCTCTGCAGTGCCTATTTTGAAGCAAGAGACGCATCTGCCTGTGTTGGTCGACGTCACGCACTCTACGGGACGAAAAGATATTATGACGCCTGTGGCCAAGGCTGCTCTGGCGGTCGGTGCGGACGGTGTGATGGTGGAGGTTCATCCAGAGCCAGCGGTCGCATTGTCTGACTCGAAGCAGCAGATGAACTTCAAAGAGTTCGAAGCATTCATGTCTGCACTGCGCTCCGCAGGGTACATCGAGGCGCTCGATCCTGTGTCTCTGTGATGTCGGGTCAATTTACAACAGGAATAATTCGGAATACAGGAACCAGCCTTTTTCGGCTGGTTCTTTAATTTAAATTAACAATTCCTTTACATGGCATTGATATACTGCAGATGACATGAGATGACTATAGGGTTACGAGAATTTAACCATATTTCCTTTAGGGGGAAGCGCAGTGAGTGAGAGCGCGGTGTCGGTATTAGAACCGACCGAGCGGATTTTGAAAACTGAGCGTGAACGTGTTCAAGGAGTTACAACTCAAACAGCACAAGCCGTTTACAATGATAAGGCCGCGATAGCGGTTCAAAAGTTAAATGCATTCTATGGGAAAAAGCAGGTGTTAAATGACGTTTCTCTTCCGATCACGCAGGGTCAGATTACAGCGTTGATTGGACCGTCTGGATGCGGTAAAACGACATTTTTACGGACATTAAATAGGATGAGCGATACGGTGCCTGGTTTTCGATGGTCTGGGAACATTAAGGTGCTTGGTCAGGATTTGCGGGCCGTCAAAGATGTGGAGTCATTTCGTCGATCTGTGGGTATGCTGTTTCAAAGACCAAACCCATTTCCCATGTCGATCGGCGATAATGTCATGTTGGCATTGAAACTGTTTGGTGTGAACAAGGCTAGGCGTCTAGAAATCGCAGAGGAAAAGTTAACGGAAGTGGGACTTTGGGCGGATGTAAAGGATCGGCTTAATCAGTCTCCGTCAGCGTTATCTGGTGGTCAACAGCAGCGACTCTGCTTGGCGCGCGCATTGGCGGTTGAACCGAGGATCCTGCTTCTCGATGAGCCGGCCAGTGCATTGGATCCGAAATCCACTAGGCTGCTCGAAGATTTGTTCCTGCGTTTGGCGGAGCGCATGACGCTGGTTATCGTGACGCACAACTTGGCTCAGGCGCGGCGAATTGCAGACCGGACAGCGTTCATGGAAGCTGGCAGCTTGGTTGAGGTGAATGATACGGAGCTGTTATTCTCAAATCCACAAGATGCGCGTACAAAAATTTATGTTGAAGAGCAAATTGGATAGTGTGAGAATCTGATAGAGTAGGCCGACCTCTTTCGAGGCCAGCCCCTCAGTGAACGGCTCGTGCGGTTTTCCCGCAAACCGCTCTACGTTACTTACTCTCGAACCTGCGTATGCGCTCCTGTGCTCGCTCGTACGCAGCAGACCGCCGGGCCCAGTACTCTGTGTCGCCAGCTTTGCTCTGCCGCTTGACCGAGGTCGCCTTATCCCTGCGCTGACGAACGACCGCAAGATACCCTTGGTCCGTCAGCGGCAGGCCCGTGGCTGCATCCCGAATGATTCTCTCGGCATATCTCAATCCGGCTCCAATCAGACGTTCATGAGTATAGATGGATTGTATCACGCTAATTCTTCGGTATGTTTTACTGCCCCCTCGCTGAGGCAGGCGGCAGCGTCGGATACGTTGACGGAATACGCATCCAGCTTTGTCGTTTGCTGTCCGAGCAATGCTGTGGCACAGCGACACCGGCCCTTAATTGACCTATACACTTGAACCGCTTTGGCGGCCTGTGCCCAGTACGCTGCCTTCCCCAGAATCACCGGATTCACTCGTTCAACGAGTGCTGCAAGACTGAGCGTATATGTTTTCGGAGTCTTTT
>JAKACY010000150.1 GCA_021821025.1 Bacillota bacterium
TGGAAGCGCGGCGGATAGAACAGGAGCGGATGCTGGAGGAGGCCGACAGCTTCCGCCGCGAGCAGGGCGCCGAACACGCTGAGCACCTGGAAATCGTGGACGCGAAGGCGGAGAGCCTGCGAGGTGAAGTGCTGTTTGATCACGTGTCATTTGGCTATACGCCTGAGACCAAGGTTCTGAAAAATGTCTCTTTATCGGTTCAACCCGGTGAGACGATCGCGTTAGTAGGGCCTACAGGCGCGGGGAAAACGACGATCGTAAATCTGCTTACACGGTTTTATGATATCGATGAAGGACGTATTCTGATCGACGGTCAAGACATTTTGTCGCTATCGAAAGATGGTCTGAGAAGGGAGCTTGGCATCGTATTGCAGGATGCATACCTCTTTTCTGATACGATTATGGAAAATATCCGTTTCGGCAAATTACATGCCACTGACGAGCAGGTGGAACATGCCGCTTCGCAGGCTTTTGCAGACACCTTCATCCGTAAGTTGCCGGATGGGTATCAAACGGTTCTCTCCGCGGAAGGAGGTAACCTAAGCCAAGGGCAGAGGCAACTCATCACGATTGCCAGAGCTATTTTGGCGAATCCTTCGATTCTGATTCTCGACGAAGCCACGAGCAGCGTGGATACGAGGACGGAGCTTCACATTCAGGAGGCCATGCACGCTTTGATGAAAGGGCGCACGAGCTTCGTGATCGCGCATAGACTCAGCACCATCCGCAATGCCGATTTGATCCTGTTGATCCATGGTGGCGAGATCGTCGAGCGTGGTACCCACGAACAGCTTCTTGAACAACGGGGCTTTTATCATGAGCTTTACACAACGCAGTTCACGCGGGTGAGCTAGTGCGGAACAAGGAAAAAGGAAGGGGCATCGCGTTAATTGCGAAGCCCCGTCAGGTACTGTATTCGCGCCAAACTCATGGTCACAACTGCAGGGTCTGAGATGGCCTAATCTCGTGCGTTACGCACAACAAGGGCTGCCGCGCCGATCAGGCCCGCGTCAGATCCTAGCTGTGCTTTCACGATACGAGTCTCCCGTCCCGCAGGATTTAATGCAAATTGGCGCACATACCGCCTTGCTGCGTCAAAGAGGGGGTCGCCTACCGAAGAGACACCACCTCCGATAACGATCATCTCGGGATCGAGCATGTTGATCAAAGTGACACAGCCCATTCCAATATATTCAAATGTCTGGGCGATTATAGGTACGATTGTATTGTCATGATTGGCATAAAGTTCAAATACTTCTTTCGTTGATACATTGCGCAAAAGAGCATCAGATGCCCTGCGTGCGATAGCTGTGCCCGATGCGATCCATTCGAAGCATCCTTTTTGACCACATGTGCAAGTACCCTGCGATGGGTCGATCACGATATGTCCGATATCTCCGGCGTTTCCACGAAGCCCAGATAACATGCGACCATCTACATAGATGCCGGATCCGATACCTGTACTGATCGTGACATAAACAAAGCTGTTTGCGTCTTGCGCGGCCCCGATCCACTTTTCCGCCAAGGCGGCGCAGTTGGCGTCATTTTGCAGCGTTACAGTTAGTCCTAAGGCCTCCTGCATGAACTGCACAACCGGGAAGTCCACCCAGTTTGGCAGATTGGGTGGGCAGGTGATCATGCCATCCGGCGCATCGATCGGCCCAGGTGCGCCGATCCCGACTCCGAGCAGGTCTTCTTTTAATAAATGTTGCTGCTCGACGAGGCGATTCACTTCTTTGGCCACTTCAAGCATCATGTCTTGTGGTGAAATGGTCAAATTAGTCGATAATACAGATCGTGAAACGACTTCGCCTGAGGTATTGACAAGTCCAATCGCGATTTTCGTCCCACCGATATCGATGCCCATAGCGTATGATTGCATTGTTTCACGTCCCAGTTCGAAGTAATTTTGTAGAGCACATATTTTCGCGAAAATAAACTCAAATTATGGTCGACGAGATTAGTCAAATAAAAGGAGAATCCATACATGCCACTACTTGAAATCAGCGTCGTTCCAGTTGGGACGAGTACGCCAAGCTTTAGCTCGCACGTCTCGAGTGCCGTAGATCTCATTCAACATCAGGGTCTGCAGTATCAGGTCACCCCGACGGCAACTGTAGTCGAAGGGTCTTTGGATCAGCTCATGCAACTGGCGAAAGACATCCACCAAAACGCGTTGCAACATGGGGCCAACCGCGTCATCACGCATATGTCGATAGATGATCGTACGGATAAGCCACTTGTGATGTCGCAGCAGATCGACGCAGTGCAGCAGTCCTTGCAGTAGAGTCCTGCTACCACGGGTACCGGCCCCCCGTCCTGGGATGTCAGCATTTTGCACAGGAGCTGATCTATTTTGGCAGACCTTATACCCGCAGGGTGCAATCTCGACGGCCTGCGGGTATGCGTCTGTGCTTTACAATTGCAACATGAACTGCGTGATTTGGTCAGGCAACCTTGGCAAACCTTCATGACCGAAGTCCGGGAATACCACCAGCCCTTTTTCTGACGTGATCTTGTTATATGCAGCAAATTGTGTTGAAGCCGGGCAGATTTGATCCATCAGCCCGACGCCCATCAGCACGGTGCCTTTGATGCGCGGCGCCAGATTTTGAATGTCGATGTACCCAAGTCGAGTAAAAATCTCATCCTCTCGCTTATGCTCTGGATCATGATGGCGAAAGAAGGTTCGAAGTTCCTCGTAAGCGCCGCTCGCGAGGTCCATCTCCCATACACGTTTGTAGTCGCTAAGAAATGGATACACAGGCGCGAGACGCTTGACTTTTGGCTCAAGCGCCGCGCAAGCGATAGTCAGGCCACCTCCTTGGCTCCATCCCGAAACACCGACGCGCGTCGGGTCCACTTCAGGCATGTCCATCACGATGGAAGCCAATTGTGCCGTGTCTAAAAAGATGTGGCGAAATAAAAGGTTGTCGGGATCATCATCAAGACCACGAATGATGTGGCCGCGGTGGGTCGTGCCTTTTATGCCGCCTGTGTCCTCCGATAGCCCGCCTTGTCCGCGAGCATCCATGGCGATCACTGAGAAGCCAAGCGACACGTAGGCTAACTTATCTGTCCAATCGCCGGAATCCCCCGTGTACCCGTGAAAAAGAATTAGAGCCGGGTGCGGCTGCGCGATATGTTTGGGACGCAGGTACTTTGCGTGGATTCTCGCGTTGCGCACGCCTGTGAAATAAAGGTCAAAACAGTCGGCGTTTGACACCTTAAAACTGCTCTCGATCAGTTCGATTTTAGGGTCCACGCTGCGCATCTCTTCCAGCGCACGCTCCCAATAAGCGTCAAAATCTGCGGGGCGCGGATTTCTTCCCTGGTAAGTCTTTAATTCAGATAAGGGCATGTCGATAAGCGGCATGGTCGTCATCCTTTCTTCTTTGAAGCACGTCATGTAACCGAAATCATATGAGACTATCATACTAGTTTTACGCGCTGCTGGATACACTTGATGTAGATAGGCTGTTGTTGCAGTCAATTTTTAATTATGGATCAACCATGATATTTATAATTACAAATTATCTTCGTTGGCGCGTATGATGTGGCAACTAGCGGTAACTAGAGGAGGTGATCATATGCGTCGCCATCCGGTTCAGAACATCAACGCCGCAATTAAGGAGCTACGGGAAGCCAGGCGGTTTTTACTGCTCAAGAAATTTGAGCTGGCCGAAGACGAATTGGCCGATGGCCTGACGGACATCGCCAAGGCTATTCGGGGGATTAACCATAAAGAGCATAAACGTATTTATTAATCACTTGATTCTGACGGCTACCCAACGTGGTAGACCGTCTTTTTATTGTGCTCCCGGTGTAATGATCGTTGGGAACACATTGTCACCGTCCTTCAATAGAGTGGGCAGGCGACGATCAGTCGGCCTGGCCACTGTACCCGCTGTCTGATCACAGCTCCTGCTATGCTGCTTGAGCGCCGCTACCCGATGATCTTAGCTCAAGAGCAAAAGGCCCTGTTCGAGCACGCTTGTCACATCCAGCATATGCGTTGCGCTGTCGCCCGCATTGCCTGTGCGGATCATACGCACCATCTCATTTGCCAACCCACGATAATATCCGATAGCATCATCAATGAACCATTCGACGCTGCCATCCTCAAACTGTGCGTTCACTCGAAACATCGGCGGGTGCCCCGCGCCAAAATGAATGCTGCAGATGAGCCCATCCGAGCAGGACACCAGCACGGCGCCACGCTCTTCCGATCCAGCCGCAACCACGTGAGCTCCCTTTACGCCATGGATATAATCAAGCAATTCTACATTGTGGCATGCGTAGTTCAGCCAGTGTCCAGGGCCTGAGATGGTAAGGTACTGTGGCCGCCGCTCGGATAGCGCATCTTTGATGATCTTTGCCTTCGGACTATAGCGCAGGGCCGACCCGCCAAAAAATGAGGCGCCACTTTGCGTTGCCATCTCGATCATGCGCGCAGTGTCCGCTGTAGATGCGGCAACCGGTTTATCTATGTACACAAATTTTCCGCGCGTAAGAAACGGTTCAGCCATCGCAAGGTGCTTCGTGCCGTCATCTTCTAGAACAAGCGCGCCGTCCAGCGTGTCGACATCGAGCTCCGACGCAGAGGTATAAATGTGAGGAATACCACACACCGCAGCAACCTCTTTTGCCGCTGGATCTTTCGACACGATCGCCGTGATGCGAATCTCAGGATCGAGTGGGGAGCCGTCGGAACCTGCGTGCATGTCTTTCATCCATCCGCCGTACTTGTCCATGAGTGCCTGATCAAAGCCGTTAATGAATGCGGGATAAATCAGTCGATGAATCAAAGTGTCCCCAATCAGCGCTAACTGTTTCACTCAACTTCATCCTCTCGTCGTAAAGTTAATCAATCATGTCTATTTTGATGGTAGCAAATTTTCAGCATATTGTGTCATGGATGTCGCTAGTAAATTTAAATCTTATACCAATGTGTGACAGAAAATTGGAATCGTTCTCTGAGGTCTTGTGGGTGGGCATGAAAGGCGTGTAGGGTAGACAGTATAAGATTACATGGTATGCGCAGGGGGAAGTTCATGGCTCTATCTAAGGGACTTAAGCATGTCGAAATATTTCAGGGCTTATCCGATCAAGACTTGGAGCAAGTGCAGCAGTCGCTTCGACATACGCGCTACAAGCGTGGGCAGTACATTTATGCGGAAGGGCGAGCGTGCGATACAGCGTATTTCGTTGATGAAGGTCTCGTAAAATTATTTAAGATCGACTCGAAAGGTCGTGAAAATGTCATCGATATCCTCGGACAAGGCAGCCTGTTTCCAAGGGTGGGGCTATTTGATCGGGGACCGTATTTCAATACTGCCGAAGCGCTGGTCAACACTTCTGTATTCACGGTGAAGCGCGAAAAGCTCGATGATTGGCTCGAGCAGTACCCCTCCATTCGACGCAAGACCCTTGAAGTTTTTGGTAAGACAGTGCGTGAATTACAACTCACATTGCAAGAGATATCGGTGCTAGACGCGAGGGATCGGCTGATTGAGTTGATCTATCGATTAGTAGAGAAGCATGGGCGTGCGGTAGATGGAGATATTCACATGAAAATGCCAATTACCCATACGGAAATGGCTCACATGGTCGCATTATCGCGCGAATCGGTTAACCGTATTTGGAATGACCTGCGTCGAGATGGTGTCATCACGGGTGACAAGGATGAGTGGATCATTAGCAAACAATGGTTTGAAGATAAAAAAACGTATCATCACGTTACATCAATTTGAGACAACGCCATAGTTCAAAAATACTATAGCTTACCATAAGAAAGCGGACACATTGTATATATGTGTCTTTTTTATGGCTATATAATGTCTAATATGAAACAATAGTGGTTAAACTGCGTACATAAAGTGACGAGAATATTAACAAGAATGGATATATCCGTTTTTGTGATCTGCAGCACAGCGCGACAAAAATTATGACTCTAAAATTTGAAACGCACTAGTTCTACAGTGTAATAAGCCGTGATTGGGAAAGGGGAATAGAGTGAGTTGAACTCGATCCGCAAACGGCGCCACTTGGCAAGGTTACTGCTCGCGTCTGCAACTGGTCTCGTGTTATTGACTGGTTGCGGTTCTAATTATCCGGTGCTGAGCCCCGCAGGACCCGTGGGACAACAGGAATTGAATCTGATCACCATATCGACGATTCTGGTGCTCGCCATCATAGTCCCTCTTATGGCCCTGCTGGCATTTATCGTGGTAAGGTATCGCGACAAACCTGAAAACAAGGCGCCTTACAAACCAGAGTGGTCTGAAAGCCGCGTTTTAGAGGTGATTTGGTGGGGAATTCCGATTCTGGTTA
>JAKACY010000151.1 GCA_021821025.1 Bacillota bacterium
ACGTGCGCCCCGGTTTTCGTTTCAGCCTGTAGGCCTCCCCGAAAACATAATGGAAAATGGTGTCCAACACCTTTTGCGTAGAGCGCTTGCAGCCCCTGGCGCTTCCTCTCTGACTCGCAAGTATCATGTTGGCGCGTTTTCCCATGATTCGCTTCACCGATATTATAGTGGAATATACGCGACACGTTGCCGATGTGTCAAGGGATCATTGTCGCGAATGTGAAGGTTGAATGCGCTGGCGAGTTCTATGAAGACCGTGGTCACCGAGACTTAGTGGGTAAAAATCTTGCTAATAAAATACTGAACGGGGTATAGGAGACCAAATAACCCGGGGTTTTATGTTTATTCTGTCAGGAATCGCGAGATCGACAGTGGTATTTGGATCGATTGGGTCAATAGCCCAGTTTTTCAGGTTTATTGGCACACTTAACCCTTAGTGTTGGCATACTAGCAAGGTTTTTGTTGGTTCAGTCGATCTTTGAAACCTCAAGGACCTTTCGTTAAAATGATTTGGGTAGGGTTGGGCAAGTGCGGATCATTTGACAAAAAAGACGATTCGAGAGAAAACAATTTGGCTCATGAGCCCCATGAGCCCCAACAATTCTCTGAAATTGGATAATCTAACGAGGTGGATCAGATGGATACGAAGATGAGTGCTAGGACGCATCATAGCGCCAATCATAGGACAGACTCGCAGGTTGGGCTTGACAATATCGATCAAGTTGAGCAAGCGATATTTGAACTCGTGAACCGCGAGTTTTTGCAAGGGGCCTTTTTTCAAACACTGCTTGAAGGTGAGTATTCGATTGGGCAGATTCGGTATTTTGCAATACAATACAGCTATTATAGTCGACATTTTCCACGTGTGTTAGGGGCGGCGATTTCTGCCATGGCGCCATTTCATTCGTGGTGGATGCCGCTCGCTGACAATCTATGGGATGAAGCTGGACGTGGCGAAAATGGACGTTCTCATGAGGAGTTATACCGAACGTTTCTCGTTTCTGTTGATCCCAATATTCAATTGGATGAGCATGGTGTCCCTAAAGAACCGATGTCGGAAGCCGTAGGTTTGGCGATTCAGACCTTTCTTGCCTTTTTTCGCAATGCTAGTCCTCTGGAAGCGATGGCCGCAGTTGGGTTTGGGTCCGAGCTGTTTGCTGGGCTGGTCATGGGGACCATCGGACGTGGATTGAAGCACTCAGCTTACAATCAAGATCGAATACTCAATGTGTTTTTCTGGGAAGCACATGCTGACGAACATGAGCCGCGGCACTATCAACTGTGCAAAGACGTTTTGGTAGGATTCAAGGATCCTGCAGATCTGGCTATCATGCATGATGTCGGCGCCAGTATTGCAAAATCTGAAGCTCGTATGTACGCGCAACTGCACCAAGAGATGCTGGTGCTGTAGAAAACTTTGCTACGTCTGATGCAGCAGACTACACGGTGCTTGCCTTGAGGTATGACCTTGCCACGTCGGTCGCTGTGCAAGAGTTGTGCTTAAGGTTGGATTTTCGGCTTGAACGCCATCGGTCGTACCGTGTGCCTTTCTTGAAACAGCCGATATTGGTCTCCGCCTCGTTGCTTGGCCGTATACTGAGCTTTGTCGGCTGATTCGAGCAATTCTCTCGGGTCCATCGAATCGGTCGGATAGATAGAAACGCCGATACTTGCTGGAATCCCGATGCCACCACACTCATGCTGCCATGGGGTGCGAAGGTTTTGCAGCAGGTGCTCGGCAGTCTCGATCACTTGAATCTCGTTTGGGCATATGCAAACCATGACAAATTCGTCACCACCCGTCCTCGCGATCGTGTGGTGACGAGAGGCGGTTTGCAGTCGCTCAGCCACTTCTCGAAGTGCCATATCGCCTATGGTGTGACCGTGCGTATCATTGATCATCTTGAAATGGTCGCAATCAATCATGAAAATTGCCATTAAGCTGCAGGTTTGCTGAGCTGTTTTTATGGCGTCTCTCAAGCGTGCAGATAAAGCATGACGGTTAAATAAGCCTGTTAGGTGATCGCGAAATGCTAGGTATTCAAGATTTTTCTCCCGCTGGAAGCGTTCGGTGATATCGCGCACGACGCCCATGACATAGGTGCACTGGCCGTTCGCATCGACAATCGGCGAGATGAGAGACTCTCCAACTTGTCCACCGTGTTCTAAGGCAAATGTCACGGGTTGGTGAAACTGGGCGGCTTTGCCGTACTGTGCGTGTAAAAATTCAGCCTCTGCGGGTTCGACCACATCTTCAAAAGTGGCGCCGTAAGCGTATTCGTTTAGGCCAGAAGCCTTCATCGCGGAAGGATTGAGCATGGTATAGCGAAAATCTTGATGCGGATCTACGGACATGACGAAAACCATGTCATGCATTTGTTCAAATAGGGTGAGAGTGGATAGATCCAACGGAGGTCGCAGGGTTGCCATCGCCTTATCTGTCATGTAAAATCTTTTCGCCGTAGTATAGGAAGACTTGGATAATTATATCATATTTTTTATAGATGAGGTGATACCAAATGGCGACCAAAATCTATCAAGTGGATGCATTTACAAATATAGCATTTAAGGGGAACCCAGCTGCGGTTTGCCTGCTCGACGAGCCACGAAACGATGCGTGGATGCAGAGCGTAGCGGGAGAGATGAACTTGTCGGAAACGGCATTTTTGTCGCCGCAAGAGGACGGCTACTCCCTACGATGGTTCACGCCTTTGGATGAGGTTGATTTGTGTGGCCATGCGACGTTGGCCAGTGCGCATGTTCTGTGGGAGTTGGGGCTTTTAGGCGGCCGCGAGACGGCTCGATTTTTCACGAAAAGCGGGCTGCTGACGGCTGAAAAAAAGGATGAATGGATCGAGATGAATTTTCCATCTGAGCCGCCCGTTGCATTGGATGCACCGATGTACTTGCTTGAAGGGCTTGGGCTAGATGCTGGCTCGGTGAGGTACGTAGGCAAGAATCGGATGGACTATCTTGTAGAGGTGGATCGGACGGAATTGCTCGAAGCGCTTCAGCCGAACTGGTCTGTGCTCGAACGGGTCGCCACGCGCGGTATCATCGTGACGAGTGCGGTCACCGAGAGGATCAACCTGCCAGGAGTCTGTCAAGTTGAATCGCGGGTTGAACCACAGGCCAGCTTCGATTTCATCTCGCGGGCCTTTTTCCCAAAGATAGGAGTGCCGGAAGATCCAGTCACAGGATCGGCGCACAGTTGTCTTGGCCCGTACTGGGCAGCCAAATTTAACAAAAGCGAGATGCTAGCATACCAGGCGTCAAAGCGTGGCGGGGTGATCCGTGTAGCGATGCAAGGTGAGCGCGTCTTGTTGGGTGGTCAGGCTGTCACAGTGTTGAGGGGCGAGCTCTCGTAACATCGGGTTGGGTGACCGCACATGGTTCGTAACAGTGGTTCACGCCGCCCGGAAGTTTGTGGTCTGCATTAGAGATTTGCATTTCATCAGATCAGGAGGTAACGGGTTGTGACGACATCGTATGGTGCTTCGTTTAAGTGCACAACTGCCCATGGTTGACCGTCTTACCTGCAGCGAGTGCGGTGGAATTTTACAAGGCATGTTCGGGCATGTCGCACAGACGCAGTTTTCATGTTCTACCCGTGCATCATTTCAGATTCGCCAACTCCCAGCGTTAATACCGGAATACTTCCCCATATCGCTAAACACACCGATTTGCACCATATCCCAATCTCATTCCCGCGTTGCATAATCAACTCCACGTGTGTCATTGTGTCGTTCTTATAAAGCAACGATACTGTTCTTAATTGGCAACAAAAATCTACGATTGAGTTACCTTTTTAGAGAAAATCTTAGTCTAGTGGATCAGAATGCGAAAAATTAGCCCAAAACCAGCTTTTCCTTTTCTGAATGTGTTTCATATAATTTCGTTGTGGATGTTCGTTATTTAGAACAAGCGTGGTCATGAGATAAGGCGTGCGGGGTGAAGTAAGAGCCGAAAATATTGTGAGTATATATGCCATCAATTACAGGATTCGTAGAATTTATGAAGCAGCACGTCATTGTACAATATCGTTCTTCATAACTAACGCGTTGTGATTAATCCGACGCCTAGCAACAAGCATCGCAGGGCGATATGGATTCGATTTCAGCGAGCTACGAGAGGGGACGCGATGCAATGAAGCGAGCTATGAAGTGGGGAAGCAATCTTATCACGGTGATCTTGGGGATCATTCTTGTCGTGACGATGTATGCCGCGATCTCTTCCCGCATTGTCGGTGGTGCACCCGAGGCTTTCGGTCTGCAGTGGTACGAGGTGCTCTCGGGATCAATGGAGCCGGCCATTCAAGTGGGTTCAGTGATCTTTGACAAGCCAAATGTCAACGTGAACAGTTTGAGGGTCGGCGATGTGATCACGTTTAAAGCACCTAACCAAGAATACGGCCCGAAAGAATTGATCATCACACACCGCATTCACAAAATCATTCACCAAAATGGGCAACTGATGTTCCAAACCAAAGGCGACGCAAACAACGCTCCGGATCCATCGTTAGTTCCTGCATCAAACGTCATCGCGCAATACGACAACATCACGATTCCCGGTCTGGGATACTACCTCAGCTTTACGAAAACCAAACTTGGGGTCGCGCTTCTATTGATCTTGCCTGGAGTGCTCCTGGTTATTGCTACGATGGTAAGTCTTCTCAGGGAGATCTTCAAGTTAGAAAAGCGCCAAGAGGGAGGTGATCAAAGCGCCGAGTCAAGCCGAGCTACGAGGGCATGACTTGTCGCAAAGTACCAGGATGCAGGAGCGATACAGAACCAAGGTTGCAAGAAATTACAGTTCGGCAATAGGTACACCAGCATCGAATTTGCAGTCATCACTATTCACTAACGGGTTTGGCCCTTTCATTGTGCCGCTCGTGCGGCATGGTCTCCGCGAAACAAATCGCCGGAAAGGCTAAAAATATAAGCCCTAGATAGGGTAACAACTTTTAGGAGGAATCTTAGGATGGGTCTCAAGACGAAGTTGGCAATGGCACTTATAAGCTCCGCAGCGGGCGCTGCGATGATCGCAGGCGGATCGTTCGCATTGTTCAGCGATACCACGACGAACAGTGGCAATACCTTTACGGCCGGAACGGTGACAATTACGGACAATACAGCAGCAGGTGCCATTTTCAACGGTGATGCCCTCGTTGGCAATCTAGCACCTGGAGACTCCGGATCTACAGGATCCCTATCCGTAACTAACTCTGGGACATTGGACGAGTGGGTTGGACTCAAAACGACGTTTTCGGCGGTAGCAGATTCTCATAATATCTTTTCGGACCTTTCGACGGTGAACGGTAACGCGGCTGGAAGTGATAATCACCCATTAAATATTAGTTACTCTGTCGTCGTTAAAGATCCTGCTGGTACGCAAGTAGGGGCCACAATCGATCATACGGTCGCCGTAGGTGGAGAATCTACAGACCAAACGCCATTTTCCTTGCCTAGTGGCGACACTGCAACAATTACCTATTCGTATACCTTTGATAAAGCGGCTGGTAATGATTATCAGGGTGCTAAAGGCCAAGTTAACGTCGAGGTTGACGCCGTTCAATCCCGTAACAATCCGCTAGACGCTACTGGCCAGCCTGTTTGGAGCTAATTAGGTTTCGCAAAGGAGCGAGGGGTGGTGTTTAATCACCACCCCATTTTTTATTAGGAGGAGATCAGAATTGAGAAGACTAGTAGGTCTTGTATCGGGTGGTTTGCTTAGCGTTAGCCTGATCGCTGGGGGAGCGACTTACGCCTTATTCCATGCATCCACGACTAATAGCGGCAACACGTTCATGGCGGGGACTGTAAGCCTGAGCTCTGCTCGCGATCAAGGGGATACCGCAGAGGTACCTGGCCCAATGTTTTACGGTGCGGCTAACGATGCGACTGGTTTGCATCCGTACGACACGAATACAGGATACTCGCCATCCAACGAGTTGCCTGGTGACTGGGCGCCGGGTGATCAGGTGAGCCGCTTACTTAATGTACAGAACACCGGAAGCCTTGATTTCAAGATTACAAAAGTAAAGGCAAATCTGGAGTCGATTACGAAAAATGGCGTGGCGGTCGACCCATCATCTCAGACTTATAGCGATTTCATGCAGAACATGAAGATTACCGTTTACTCCCCAGATGATTCTTACACAACTCCAGTGTTCTCTGGTACATTAGCAGATTTGCTTACTGGGTATCAGGCACTGACTCGGGATATGGTTTTGGCGAGAGGGACGGCCGCTTGGGATGTTAAATTTACCGCCGAAATGGATTCTAGTGCAGGGAATGACTTGCAGAAAATAAATGGCGTGTT
>JAKACY010000152.1 GCA_021821025.1 Bacillota bacterium
TCCACTGGTGTCATCCTACCCAAATCGTCTCTCGTCCACTCCACATGAACCGTTTCGAGGCCCACCAGCTTGCCGTCTTCATCGCCAACAAAGCGCTTGGTTGTAATGGCATACTGGCGCGGATCCTGCCCGTAGATCGCTTTGGCTTCCTCTTGCCCATAGTCGAGCTTGTAAACTCGCGGAAATTGCGGCCACGGGTTATTGGCAGCTCTTTGATCCGGACTGCGATCCAAAATCTCAAGTTGCGTGATGCTGTTACATCCGTGTCGCAGAGACGTCCCCACGCAGTCTGTACCCGTATCACCGCCACCGATGACGATGACGTCCTTACCTTGCGCCGAGATAAACGCGCCATCTTCATGATCGGAATCGAGCAGGCTCTTCGTGTTGGCGCGCAGGAAATCCATCGCAAAATGAACGCCGGACAGCCCCCTGCCTTCGATCGGCAGATCACGCGGTTTCGTTGCACCACCACACAGCACAACTGCATCAAAATCTTCCAGCAGCGCTTTAGCCGGATAGTCTTTGCCGATCTCAGTATTCACCACAAACTCCACACCCTCAGCAGCCAAAAGGTCGATGCGCCGCTGTACGACCGCTTTATCGAGTTTCATGTTCGGAATCCCATACATCAGCAAACCACCGATCCGATCTGCGCGCTCATATACCGTCACCAGATGCCCGACCGAGTTGAGCTGAGCAGCACACGCCAGTCCAGAAGGCCCCGATCCGACGATCGCTACCCTTTTACCGGTGCGCAACGCTGGCGGTTTCGGCACCATCCAGCCCGCCTCAAAGCCATGATCGATGATCTCCTGCTCGATCGTCTTGATTGCAACCGGGCTGTCAATGAGCCCAACCGTACAAGCCCCTTCGCAAGGAGCCGGGCACACTCGCCCGGTAAACTCCGGGAAGTTGTTGGTTTTTAGCAGCCGATCGAGCGCATCTTTCCACAATCCACGATAAACGAGATCATTCCACTCGGGAATCAGATTATTGACCGGGCATCCTGACGCCATGCCATTTAACATTACACCACTGTGGCAATAAGGGATGCCGCAATCCATGCAGCGAGCACCTTGAATCTTCAACTCCTCTTCAGACAGATGATCGTGAAACTCTTGCCAGTCACGCACCCTTTCCGTGGGCGGACGGTCTGGCGCGAGTTCCCGCCTGTATTCCATAAAACCTGTGGCTTTACCCACTAACCGCATCTCCTTTCGTGTCCGCCGCGGCAAAACTAGTTGTCTAGCTTGCTTAGTTGCCGCTCACCCGCGCCAAGTTGTTTTTATTTTCTTCAAATGCCGCCATGATAGCCTGGGCGCCTGTTAGACCGAGTTCCTCCGCCTGTTTAATTGCTGTCAGCATGCGCTTATAATCCTTTGGAATGACGCGTTTAAATAACTCAACCGTTCGATCCCAATTTTCTAGAATACTCGCTGCGTAGCTGCTATTCGTGCTTTGCACATGTTTTTCGATCATGTTTTTGACTTCATCAATCTCATCTGCATCTTGCAAACGCTCAATATCCACCATATCCGCGTTGCAGTTGGCTGCGAAATTGCCGTCACGATCAAATACATACGCGACACCACCAGACATGCCCGCCGCAAAGTTGCGCCCCGTTTTTCCAAGTACGACCACGCGTCCACCCGTCATGTATTCACAGCCGTGATCACCGACGCCTTCCACGACAGCCTTTAGGCCACTATTGCGCACACAAAAACGTTCACCGGCAAGCCCGCGGATGTATGCTTCACCACTCGTCGCCCCGTAAAATGCGACATTGCCAATGACGATGTTTTCTTCGGGTACAAACGTCGCACGCGCTGGCGGGTATACCACGATCTTCCCACCCGAAAGCCCCTTGCCGACATAGTCGTTCGCGTCGCCTTCTAACGTGAGGCTCATGCCACGGGGAGTAAATGCACCGAAACTTTGTCCGGCCGATCCAGCAAATGACAGCCGAATCGTGTCGTCCGGCAAACCTGCGGCCCCATATCGCCTGGTCACTTCGCTGCCTAAGATCGTCCCAACTACGCGATTGGTGTTTCTGATCGTAAATTTAGCCTCAACAGGCTCACGATGTTCCAGAGCAGGACGCGCTACGTCCAGCAGTTCCTGCATGTCGAGCGAATTCTCGAGGCCATGGTTTTGCACCTGTTGCTGATGACGAGATGCGCTATTGCCCATTTCAGGTTGATACAGGATCGGTGATAAGTCGATGCCTTGTGCCTTGAAGTGATCGATGGCGTGGCGCGCCTCCAGAAGATCTGTGCGCCCAACCATTTCATCGATTGTACGAAATCCCAACTGTGCCATGATTTCACGAACTTCTTGTGCGATGAACATCATGAAATTTACCACGTGCTGCGGGTCACCTGCGAAGTTCTTGCGCAGCTCCGGATTTTGCGTCGCAATGCCCACTGGGCATGTGTCGAGGTGACACACACGCATCATGACGCAACCGAGTGCCACAAGCGGTGCTGTTGCAAATCCAAACTCTTCGGCGCCAAGGAGCGCCGCAACCACCACATCTCGCCCGGTCATCAGCTTGCCATCAGTCTCAACGACGATGCGATCCCTGAGCTGATTGAGGATCAACGTTTGATGCGTCTCAGCAAGACCAAGTTCCCAAGGCAGCCCTGCGTGTTGAATGCTGGTCTCTGGTGACGCCCCGGTACCTCCGTCATAGCCGCTGATCAATACCACATCGGCTTTGCCCTTAGCCACGCCCGCCGCGATCGTACCGACGCCTACTTCAGATACGAGCTTCACGCTGATACGTGCGAATCGATTCGCATTTTTAAGGTCATGAATCAACTCTGCCAAATCTTCGATCGAATAAATATCGTGGTGCGGCGGTGGCGAAATCAATCCTACGCCCGGGGTGGAATTCCTGACATCCGCAATCCATGGGTACACCTTTTTCCCAGGAAGTTGCCCGCCTTCACCCGGCTTCGCCCCTTGCGCCATCTTGATCTGAATCTCGTCAGCCTGCACGAGGTATTCGCTCGTCACGCCGAATCGACCAGACGCAACCTGTTTGATGGAACTTCTGCGAGAGTCGCCATTCGCATCTTTTACGAAGCGCCTCGGATCCTCTCCACCCTCACCTGTGTTGCTCTTTCCGCCAAGGCGGTTCATCGCGATGGCCAAGCTTTCATGCGCCTCTTGACTGATAGAGCCGTAGGACATAGCACCCGTTTTGAATCGCTTAACAATTGATTCGACCGACTGTACCTCATCGATCGCGATCGGCTCTTGTGCGAGCCGCAATTCTAGCAAGCCTCTTAACGTCTGAAAGTCTTTCGTTTGCTCATCTAATTTCTGCGAATACTGCTTAAAGACTTTGTAATCCCCTTGCCGCACCGCGTATTGCAGTAAATACACGGATTCAGGAGAATAAAGGTGCTCTTCGCCTTCTTTTCGCCACTTGAGCTTGCCGCCAGTCGGCAACGCCTCGATATCCGTCCGCTCATCATACGCCGCTTGGTGCCGAGCCAAGGCCTCAGCCGCGATATGCTCCAACCCAATGCCTTCAATGCGAGAAGGCGTCCACGTAAAATAGTGATCGACAACTTCACGATTCAGCCCGAGTGCTTCAAAGATCTGTGCGCCATGATAACTTTGGATGGTCGAAATGCCCATCTTTGACAATACTTTCACGACGCCTTTTGTCGCTGCTTTCACGTACTGCTTTACGGCGCTTTTGTACGTTTGTCCTGTAATCTGGCCAGACGCGATCATGTCATCGAGTGATTCGAGCGCCAGATAAGGATTGATCGCACTCGCGCCATAGCCGATTAAAAGGGCAAAATGATGAACTTCACGCGGCTCTCCCGATTCGATCACCAGGGCTACCTTCGTGCGTGTGCCCTGACGGATGAGATGGTGATGAAGCCCAGAAACAGCCAGCAGAGCTGGAATCGGCGCATGTGTAGCATCAATGGCCCGATCCGACAACACGAGGATGTTACCACCTTCTGCGATCGCCTGATCGGCTGCTTCATACAGCGCGTTGAGCGCTATCTCCAGGCCATGACCTCCCTGATCCACTGAAAAGACGATCGGCAGAACCACAGATTGGTAGCCTTCGTAACGAATCTGCGCCAATTTAGCAAACTCTTCATTAGTCAGAATAGGCGTTTGCAGTTCAATCTGACGACAGCTCTCCGGCTGTGGATCCAGCAGATTGCGCTCAAGACCCAGCGTCGTAGCAGTTGATGTCACCATTTCCTCGCGAATCGCATCAATAGGTGGATTGGTCACCTGCGCGAATAGCTGTTTAAAATAGTTATATAGAAGTTGAGGGCGCCTCGATAATACTGCAAGTGGTGTGTCGACACCCATAGAACCTGTGGGGTCGACACCATCCACGGCCATAGGCTTCAAAGTTTTATTTAGCTCTTCAAAAGTGTATCCAAAAGCAGACTGCCGTTCAAGGATGGTCTCATGATCGGAGCCTGGAACCTCTTGCGCGTCAGGAAGATCCTCCAAGCGTACCAAGTGCTGATCTAGCCATTCGCGGTACGGGTGCTCTGATGCAATCTTGGCCTTGATCTCGTCATCTGCGATAATGCGCTTTTCATCAAGGTCCACGAGTAGCATCCTGCCTGGGCGAAGGCGGTCTTTGTGCACAATGTTTTCAGGAGCAATATCCAGGACACCCGCCTCTGATGCCATAACGATCAAGTCATCTTTGGTGACATAGTACCGAGATGGACGCAATCCGTTTCGGTCCAAAATAGCAGCGATCTGCCGACCATTGGTCATCACCATCGCAGCTGGACCGTCCCAAGCCTCCATTAAGCAACTGTGATACTCATAAAATGCACGCCGCTGTTCATCCATGCCATCATGCTTGGACCATGGCTCAGGAATCATCATCATGGCTGCATGAGGCAAGGAACGCCCAGCCAAAACGAGAAATTCGAGCGCGTTATCAAACATAGAGGTATCGCTGCCGTCCATGTCGATTACCGGCAAGACTTTTTGCAGATCGTCTTTGAAAAGGTCAGATTCAAACATGGCCTGCCTAGTATGCATCCAATTCACATTGCCGCGCAGCGTGTTGATTTCGCCATTGTGAATGACGTACCGATAGGGGTGCGCACGCTCCCAACTCGGAAAAGTATTGGTGCTAAAGCGCGAGTGCACTAACGCAAGCGCACTTTCAAAGAGCGGATCATGAAGATCAGGATAATAGGTATCCAACTGATCTGTTGTTAGCATGCCTTTGTATACGATGGTACGGCATGAGAGGCTTGCCATGTAAAAGGAATCCCAACCAGGAACGTGGCTGTCGAGCATCTCCTTTTGTGCGCGCTTGCGTATAACGAACAATGTACGTTCAAATGCCTGCGCATCGGCAATATTCGACCCTTTTTGTATAATTAGCTGCCGCATGAACGGCTCGACAGACTTGGCCGTTTCACCCAAATCATCGTGGTTTGTCGGGACTGTGCGCCAACCTAAAAAGGTTTGGCCCTCCTGCGTGATAATACGTTCTACTATCCGCTCACACTCTTGCCGATGGCTTTCAATCATCGGCAAAAACACCATACCGACACCATATGCTTCAGGTTCTGGCAATTCGAATCCCAATTGCCTGCTTTGCTGCAAGAAGAAGGCATGAGGAATTTGTACCAGAATCCCCGCGCCGTCCCCAGTGTTTACCTCACTGCCCTGTGCACCCCGGTGGTCAAGATTTTTCAACACCTGAATGGCCTGACGTACGATGGAATGAGACTTTACACCCTTAATATTAGCGACAAACCCGATACCACAGGCGTCATGTTCAAATTGCGGATCATACAAGCCCTGTTTAGGCGGCAAGCCGCGAATTCCTGTCATTCCCTCATCCCTCTCTAAAATGCATTTTCATACATCGACATGATATATTATACGTAATCATACCATCATCCGAAGATTATCGCAATTTCCTAACTGCATCCAAAATCATAGAAGTTACCATAATGTGAAACATTCGTTGACGCAGCATGCACTGAAATGGGAAGGGGAGGCCCCTTCCCATTTCAGTCTACGTGTCACTCTGTCATGTCACGATGGAGTAATCGACATGATGTACGCCACATCCCCCGTTCTGTGCTAATATGGCATCAGCCTTATAGCGCGCCATACCGACGCAACACATCCTCCAAACGCAACTGAACATCTTTTCTTTGTTCCGGGTTCTCATCCTCAATCTCACCAATAAGTTGCAAGTGCTTCGAATGGCAGTAGCGACAAACCGAGACCTTGTACAGCGCATGTGTCTGCATATGACACTTTTTACAGACATAAACGTA
>JAKACY010000153.1 GCA_021821025.1 Bacillota bacterium
GAACGATATGACGCACTTCGTTCCACAACATGAACCGCCGTATACCGAACGGTACGTACGGTGGTGTGGGAGGTCGGGAGCTAGCCGCTCCCTCCTACCCGATCAAGCATATCTACGCAACGTTATTCAATAGGCAGTTCGATATAAGATACGCGTTCCATGTCCATGGCGTCGCGAATCGCTTGAAGGCTCTCGTCTGTTACCTGCCGATCAACAGAGATGAGCATAATCGCCTGCCCACCCTCAACGTTGCGACCGACTTGCATCGACGCAATATTGATACCGGCGAGTCCTAACACGCTACCCACACGGCCGATGATTCCGGGACGGTCTTTGTGCCAAGTGACTAGCATTGCGGCTTGGGGCGCGATATCCACAGAGTAATCGTCTACTTCTACGATTCTCGGGCGATGTCCTTGGGCCACGGTGCCTGCCACGGAGACGCTTGTACCATCTGCAGAAAGCGTAACCCGAATCCTGTTGTTTTGTGTTTTGGTCACAGGAGCCTTACTCTCTACGAACTCGATACCCATCTCTTGCGCGATGAGCGGTGCGCTGATGAGATGCACTTCTTCACGATAGTGGTGTGATAATACACCCTTTAATGTAGCCCGCGTGATGTGGTCAACCTCAAGTCCACTTGGTTCGCCTTCGTACTGGATGTGAACTTTTTGGACCCCTTTGTACATCAACTGCGACGCAAAACTGCCGATGATTTCCCCTAATTCCGTATAAGGTTGAATGGCCTGCAAGGCTTCCGGAGCAAGCGGGGGCAGATTCACGGTATGCGGATATACTTCTCCACGCAGCAGTTTGACGACGCCGTCCGCGACATCGACTGCGACATTTACTTGGGCTTCTTCGGTCGATGCCCCAAGGTGTGGTGTAGCAATCACTTGCGGGTAAGCCAAAAGGGCGTTCCCGACACCTGGTTCCTCTTCAAACACATCAAGCGCAGCGCCAGCGACGATACCATCTTCCAAAGCTTGTTTCAACGCGACTTCATCGATGATTCCGCCACGGGCGCAGTTCAAGATGCGTACGCCTTTTTTCATCAGGCCAAACTCGCGCGTGGAGATCAGGTGCTTCGTTTCCTTAATAAGCGGGGTATGAATCGTGATAAAGTCGGCATGTGCGATTGTCTCGTCTAATGAGCCGACCTTGACGCCAAGTTTTTCTGCACGTGCTGGTGTAAGAAAGGGGTCATACGCCACGACTTTCATACCGAACACCTGAGCTCTTTTCGCGACTTCGGTTCCGATTCGACCGAGACCAACGATACCCAAGACCTTTCCCCGCAGTTCAACACCTAAGAAGCGATTGCGATCCCATTTGCCCGATTGCAGACTCTGATAGGCTTGAGGAATGTGCCGTGCCAAGGCCATCATCATCGCAAATGAAAACTCAGCCGTTGTTATCGTGTTGCCATCTGGGGCATTGATCACCAGCACGCCCGCCTTGGTGGCTGCTTTTACATCGATGTTGTCGACGCCCACACCAGCTCGGCCGACGACTTTGAGTCGCTTACCAGCCTGCAGAATATCCGCCGTGACCTTGGTCTGACTGCGAACGAGCAGTGCATCAAAATCACCGATGATCTCCATAATGCGGTCTTTTGGCGCTCCAACTTCTATGACTACTTCCATATCCTGCGCTTCTTGCAGTTTAGCAAGCCCCAACTCGGATAGTGGGTCAGTGACCAGGATTCGTTTCATTTACTTAGCACCTCCATGTATTTTTAGCGACGCACAGGCCACCATGAACGCCAAAAACCGCTCGCCCATAAGACTTTCTTAGGGGCAAGCGGTTGTTTAATCGCTCGCGGTACCACCCTTATCCTACCCATCTTCCAATGAGCAGCTCAATCGGTTATCTACCGTACGGATAACGCTGTATGCGTAAGCAGGTACTGGCGCGATCATACCGCACGTTCACTGCTCGCTCCGGAATGCTGTAGTCAAACGATCTGCGTCCGGTTTTCACCAAACACCGGCTCTCTGAGCGCAGGGATAGTCGACCTGTTTCCATCGTCGCTTTATGATTTGAAATTAAAGTGATCATACTATACCGAACTAGGATCGTCAAGAGTGTGTTCGGGATCAGGAAAATCATGCACGGAAGGATGCTGCTGATGAATTTGGAGATCGCACGTTTGTGCGCACAAGCACATAGTATCGTCGCTATTACAGGAGCAGGGATTAGCACAGGGAGTGGGCTTCCTACGATCACGTCAAAATTTGGCGGTCGCACGTTAAAAGAAGTCTTTAGAGGGAACAGTGCGCGCCGACACATCAACGAATATCAAAAATTTTATGACAACATGACCCGTAGCTGGCGAGAGGCTAGTCCAAATGCGGCACATCAAGCGTTGGCTGAACATCAGGTACGTGTGATCACGCAAAACATCGACGGTTTGCACCAAAACGCAGGCTCGAGGCACGTGATTGAGCTTCATGGAACGCTTAGAATACAGCGGTGCGCCAACTGTGCTCACACGAGGCAGACCAGCCCAAACTTGGAATCTCAGTGCCCAGTGTGCGGCGGGATGATGTGGCCAGACATCGTACTAGAAGGGGATCGCGTAAGATCGTTGGCCTTAGCTTGCAACTGGCTCACGGTAGCAGATCTCTTGCTCATCATCGGAACAAAGCTGGAAATGTATCCCGTCAACCAGTTTCCACTCCTTGCATTACGAAACAAGACACCAGTCGTTGTGATCAATGAAGATGCACAAAAACTGGTGCCGCTCTACTTCAGTATGCGTACAAAGAGTGGGCCAAACAGTACGCTGGAATTACCAGCGCGACTTTTTACCTGACGTGACAAATGCTATCGCCAGAAATACGGCAGCCAGGACCACGAAAATGGTACCTAGAACCTGCCCGCCGTTATACGCGAGGATGAGGCTAAACACTGCAAATACAATACACATGATGACAATAGCAAAATAATATTTAAACAATGACTAGAAACCTCCTTGCTGTTTCATAGTATGACAAATCTTATCATATCACGGTCGATCAATCGTCTGCAAATGAATCGTCGAAGCCACAAAGACTTAGTTTCTCCGCGATCCGCTCGGCAAAATCATAAACCGTGTCCGTAAATGTCACGGGTTCGTGAATGATTTTTTCGACGCAGTCATCAAACAGGGCCTTGGCCTGTTCGTAGTCGGCGTGTGTGCGAGCCACGGGGGAAAACGCCTCATCCGGATCATACACGTATACCTGATACCCATCGCCTGCTCTATGCAGATCGATATCAAACGTTCGCAGTTCGCCATCAATGGCTTTTGATAAAACAATCCGCTCGACGAGCGTGCTCTCATTGCGCATCGAAGGTCCCCCCTTTTTATAAACGATCACAAAATGCAGATCACACTTTTGCGTCTAAAATAGAGTATACTAAATCCGTTGAACGACTTGGAGGTGTTTTTGGTGCGCTTTCGTACGACATCGGCACAGTTTGACGATGTTCATGCAATCGTCATCTTTCTTTCAGAATCTAATGTAGCCAATCATCAGGCGCTCTCCATATCAGCGCGGCATGCTAAGAAGGGTGAAGTCACGATCTGGCGCGATGCACCTGTGAAGACTATAGCCATAGGTCTTGGCGACGTACAGCCGCTGGATCAAGACGCCGGGGCACTGATGGAAGCGATCCGTTACGCCGCTGGACAAGCTGGTAGAGCTGCGCAGGATGAAGAGTGGTCACACATCGGGGTTCACTTACCGGGGCTTTTGACAGCACATGCAGAGATCGAAGCTATTGTAGAAGGCATCACTTTAGGTACATATCGCTTTGACAAGTACAAGGCCAAAAAACACGAAGTAGCGTTAGAAGAGGTTGTCATCGAAGGCGTACAAGATGCGCAGATATCGGAAGCTATCAAGAAGGCGCAGGCTTACGCGAGAGCAACAGCGATCGCAAGGGATTTGGCAAATGAACCGCCGAATCATATGCGTCCGAGTGTATTGGCGGATTTTGTAATGGATCATTTTGCGGAGACCGATGCTTGCGTCACAGTGTATGCAGACGAGCAATTGATCGCGCATCAGTTTGTTGGGCTGCTTACCGTTGGCAAAGGGAGTAACCATTCACCGCGCATGGTTAAGATAGAGCTGTACCGAGACCCATCGCTGCCGCTTGTCGCGCTAATCGGTAAAGGCATCACGTTTGATACTGGCGGTATCTCCTTAAAGAGCGGTCGGGACATCAGCGACATGAGGATGGACATGGCGGGTGCGGCCGCTGTCGTAGGAGCGATCGATGCCGTCGTGCAGTTGAATGTACCATGTAATGTGGTAGGATTTCTCGCCGCAGCTGAAAACATTCCTGATGCAGGGTCCATGCTTCCGGGCGAGTTGATCCAGTATCCGAACGGCGTTTCTGTTCAAGTTGCGAACACTGATGCTGAAGGCCGTTTGGTATTGGCTGACGCTCTGATCGCCGCGCAAGAGATGGGTGCAAATTTCATCGTGGACATCGCTACGTTAACGGGCGCTGCTGCAAATGCACTCGGGCCGCGTTATGGTGCTGTGATGGGCGCTAAGGGCGTCGTGCAAAGCCTTATTCAAGCGGGTAGCCAGACAGGAGATTGGGTATGGCCTTTGCCGCTGATTGATGAGTATGAAGATCAGCTAAAAAGTGACTATGCCGATATTAGTAATATCGGCAAGGGTCCTGCCGGTGCGATTACTGCAGGCCTATTTTTGCGTCGATTTGTCAAAAAAGATGCCCATTGGGCGCACGTTGACATGGCCGGCCCCATGGATGCTGAACGCACTGCAGGTTACCATGCTGCAGGTGCGACCGGTTTCGGTGTTCGCCTACTGGCTCAGTGGGCAATTTCCCAGTCCCGCGCAACGACTCTATAATCGAGGGTGTTCCGATGCAATACCTGCGTTTTTGGATCCGTAGTGTGGCGGTTTTAATACCCATCACATTCGTTCTGCTATACTTCGGATCCCATGTGTCGCTAATCAAGGCGTTGATCGCAATCGCCATTGAAGCCCTCATCGGCATCATCAGCGTGATTCCACTATTGCTGTTATTTTCGGGTGTCGATCGCACGATGTGGGGGCAAGACGAGTATGACCAAAAAATTGCAAAACGGCGTGAAGAGATCCGTTTACGTCGGATCGCCTCGCGAGATTCTGAGACATCGGAGCAAGATGATGGCGTTTGAATGGTAGATTCCCTACGAAAATGCACATCTTGTACGGATCACCACAAATTCATCTCCCAACTTAAGCTTTTTTCGGGTATACTGGTACTAGAGTAATGCTTGTAAAAAACACCGAGATAACGAATACCCCCTAATCCGGTTGGTTTACCAAGGGGGTGTTCGATGTCGGTGGAAGGATTGGTGCATGGTGCGTTATGGGCTCATTACCGACCAAAGCCGTAAGGCTAAAGCTGCTAAGTCCGTGTACGATTACATCCGTCTACGCAGCAGGGGAGAACCCCTTCACGATGAAATTGTTTTAACGTGGCCGGTATCAAACGGGGTTCGCTTAGTTGCACACGATCGCTTTCGGGTGATTGATCTGCGCCTGCATGATGAACACCTCAGCCCTTACTTTAAGACGGATATGAACCTTTTCCACCTACTTATGATCGACGACAAAGTGGATATGTGTATTTACAAGACAGCGGATGGCATTTTGTTCGTATTTGATGGTCTACCTGAGAGTCCGCATGCCTTCGGGATGCATGGTCACGACATGCGCTAGGATTCCGATCACCGAAGGCAAATATTTAGCTGAGCGATGCCACAGTAGTTGTCTGATCATGTATCCGCAACAGCCTGCCTCCCCTAACGTACGCAAAACGAACCAGCCACATGAGGTATACCACTAAGAGCATATTTGGCCAAAACCCGGTAGCAAGTGCAAAAGTATCATATAACCCATGCAGGAGCGCGGGGACGATGTACGCATGCCACACGGGCGCTCCTTCAAACCGCGCTTTACTGAAGTAGCTGCCCATGACAACTCCAAAAAGAGCATGGGCCGGAACTGCTGTGAACGCTCGGACAAAGGCCGTGGATAGGCCGTCGCTCAGTACATAGAGTATGTTTTCCACGGTTGCGAAACCGAGTCCGATTGCCACGGCATAGACGACCCCGTCATATGGCTCGTCAAAAAAACGCTTGTGGAGAACCGCACGTTGAAACACAATGGCTTTGATTGTTTCTTCGGTGATGCCAGCCACGAAAAACGCGGTTACGAGCGTCGCCATAAACCCAGTTGGCGGATCTGGAGTTGCCGTGTAAAGATCGAGAAGG
>JAKACY010000154.1 GCA_021821025.1 Bacillota bacterium
ATGCCTCCGATGTGCCAGTATTCAGTTACGAAAAAAGACGGGGTACCGAACGACTGGCATTTTATTCACTATACGAGTCGCGCAATAGGAGGAGTCGGGCTGATCATCATGGAGATGACGGACGTAGAACCGGATGGCAGGATATCCGACTATGATCTGGGCATATGGTCAGACGAACATGTGGATGCATTTGCGCGCATCATCCATGCATGCCACACTCACGGCGCAAAAGTGGGTATTCAGATCGGACATGCCGGCAGAAAGGCGCAGGACGCCGTGACGCCTATCGCGCCATCTGCCGTGAAGTATGAGGGCTCTGATTTTCGCACGCCACATGCTCTTACCAAAGACGAGATCAGTTTGTTGATACAAAAATATCGTGATGCGATCAAACGTGCCGTAAAGGCGGGTGTGGACATGATCGAACTGCATGGCGCGCATGGGTATCTTGTGCAGCAGTTTCACTCGCCGTTGACGAATCACCGGGAAGATGAGTACGGGCAAGAACTTGCGCGCTTTGGCGTCGAAGTGATCCAGGCGGTCAAATCTGAGTTGCCGAGTCATATGCCACTTTTTATGCGCGTATCAGCAGTCGAATATGCTGCCGGCGGATATGGCCTTGATCATATGCTGAATATCGCGCAACGGTATAAAGATGCTGGGGTGGATGTGTTTCACGTGAGTTCTGGCGGCGAAGGGCCGGCTGCGCCAGGCAATGCGCCTGGCAACTACCCGGGGTATCAAGTGCCATTTGCCAGAGCTATGAAACAAAAGCTGCAGGTACCCGTGGTGGCAGTTGGCATCCTGGAGGATCCGGCTTTGGCTGAATCTGTTGTGCAGACTGGGGATGCGGATCTTGTTGCCGTTGGCCGTGGCATGCTGCGCGATCCCTACTGGGCGATTCATGCTGCGAAAACGCTCAAAGTCGAAACTGCGTTGCCGCAGCAATATGCACGGGCGTTTTGAAGCAGCAGTTTACGCGTAGTTACGTCAGTGGATGTTCTAAATCCGCTTTACAAGGCTCGTCTATAGTACAAAAGGGGCTTTTCGAAACCGCGCTGAAGGAATATGGTTGAGCGTGGCGCTGAAAAGCCCATTTTACTTCAGGAGGTCGTGACGGTAGATGATATCGGTGCATATTATCTGATGGCGAAAGCGTTGCGGCTAGGCCGTTGTTCAGGAAATCCCAACGAAGGTGAGGGTTGCTTATATGTTGCTTCAACGAGGCGATAAGCTAGTTATGATCGGAGACTCGATCACAGACGCGGGGCGGGCTTATCCGGTGGGCGAGGCCGTATTTGATGGTCTCGGTAAGGGTTACGTCGCATTCATTGATGCGCTCTTAAACGCGGCATACCCTGATCTCGGCATTCGTGTGGTGAACATGGGGATCAGTGGCAATACCGTGCGAGATCTTGCGGCCAGATGGCAAAAAGATGTGATCGATCAGAATCCAGAGTGGGTCTCTATCATGATTGGGACGAACGATGTTTGGCGGCAGTTCGACCGCCCGATGATTCGAGAATCACATGTTTACATAGAAGAGTATGAAGAAACCTTGAGGCGATTAGTAGATGCAGTCAAACCGAGCCTGAAGGGCCTCATATTGATGACACCATTTTTCTTAGAACCTCGCGTCGATGATGCGATGCGTGCGAAGATGGACGAGTATGGTCGGGTGGTATTCAAGATCGCGCAAGAGATCGGGGCTGTGTTTGTCGATACACAGGCGGCGTTTAACCGTATTCTTGAGCACTTGTATCCCTCGGCCATCGCATCCGATCGGGTCCATCCGAATCCGACGGGGCACATGGTGCTCGCTCGCGCGTTCTTAACCGCGATCGGCTATGCGTGGTGATCATCACCGTTGGTAGCGTTGGCTATCGTAAAAGAGGGCCCTGACGCGATCTGCGTCAGGATCTTTAGGTAGATTCGCATCGGCATCAGCATCAGCATCGGTGTTATTCTTGTGCCGACACTTCTGTCGATGCGACTCTCCGCGGCTCTATATCTAACTTACGGTTTACTACGATCATGACCGCGTTGACCAAGAGTACGGCCATCGTGACGTAGAATACATCGCGGATCGAAAATGCGGCTGCAATGGAACTGCCGAGTAGCGGCCCGATGAGATTGCCTAGAAATACAGATGAAGAGTTGATGCCAAATGCAGTAGCGAGCATCCTTTGCGGCGCAAGTTTTTTCACGAGCACGTTAAGGGATGGAATCATGCCGCCGATAAATAATCCGAGTAAAAAACGGCCGGCGAGAAGCATCGTCATGGTGTGCGCAAGCGCCTGCGGCAGATAGGTTAGAGCAGCCATGACAAGTGCAAGCGTCAGCACCTTGCGCTGACCGATGCGATCACCGATGCGCCCTAAAAGCGGCGCACCGATCAAGTTCGCAATCCCGCTTGTCGCCACCACGAGCCCTGCGAAAAACGCCAAATGGCCGCCAGTGTAAATCGTCTTTGCGTAGATCGTGACGATCGGTTCTATGCTCATCATCCCGACCTGAATAAAGGTTGATGCGACAAATACGGGCAAAAGTGGGCTCAGGTCTTTTAGTTGACCCTTTGCTTTTCCGGTTTGTTGGGCATTGTTTTTCACAGGTTCATGTACAAAAAACATCACGATGAGGCTCGCGACCAATAGCAGCGCCCCTGTCAAATAAAACACCGCTTGAAATCCGATCCCTTCAGCCAGTGCCCCGCCAAGCAAGGGACCGATCAGGTTGCCAGCGATCGCTCCAGTCTGCAATGTGCCAAGCGCGCGTCCTGAATGCTCGTTTGGCGTGATCGAAGCCTGTAACGAAACAGCCATTGAGATAAATCCCGAAAACACCCCGTTTAAAAGCCTGAGCAACAGGAGTTGCCATGGCGCCCCGACGAGACCCATGAGCGCGGTCACGATCCCCATGCCAAATCCGGCTCTGAGAAGCATGACCTTTCTGCCGTGTCGGTCGGCGATAGATCCCCAGATCGGTTGGAAAAATACCGATGTAACAAATTGTGCTGAGAAAATCCAGCCTGACCAACGCTCAATGTCTGGCAGGTGGTGAACACCCAGCGTTTCGATATATAGGGGTAAAAAGGGAATAACCAAGCTCATGCCAGCTGTCACTGCGAAGTTGGCGGCCCACAAAATCCATAAAGTTCTTTTCCAGTTCATTGGCATCAAACTCCGTATCCTCATCCCTAGTGATCAAAATCATGACGTCTCTATAGTGTATACCAACTGATCGCAAAAGTGGTGATCAAATCTCTTGCTTACGTGAACGTAATCTATGAAATGGATATTTTTGAAAAATATTGTGCACCCTACCAGCATTCCAGAATATCAGCATAGCCGTACCTGCTTCCTGGGGGTGACACATTGGCGCAGGATAAAGGAATGAAAAATGCAGACGAACGGCATTCATCCGATGAGGGTTCGATGTGTGACATTCCCCTTTTTACGGGTATCAATCACAATATCGCCTACCTGCAATCGGCTTTGCATCACTGCGCAGATATGGTGTATCGCTCATTCTTGTCTACAGGTCACACGCAGTGTTGCCTGCTGTATGTCAATGGCCTCGTGAGTTCACAGCAGGTGGATCAGGATCTAGTGCTGCCATTGTCAGAGCATATGAGGGATGACTCCTCAAAACTGACGCTAGATGACGCATTTCAAGCGGTAGTTATTGCCAGTGGCGCCCCGCTTTCTACATTTGTCGATGTGGTCAATCAAGTCTTTAAGGGGCAGGCCATTCTTTTAGTCGACGGTGAGCAAAAGGCATTGTCTTTTAGTGTGCAGCAGTGGGCTCAGCGCGCGGTTGAGGAGCCTGGCACGGAGTCAGTCATTCGCGGCCCGCGTGAGGGGTTTAACGAGAATGTTTATGTCTCCATGTCCCTGGTTCGGCGTAAGTTGCCGACGCCAGACCTGAAATTTGAGATGATGCAGATCGGCACCTATTCGAAAACAACGGTTATCCTTAGTTATATTGGCAATATTGCTGATCCAAAGATGATTGAAGAAGTACGCAGCCGCCTTCACCGAATCCATATCGACGGCGTTTTAGAGTCTGGTTATATCGAAGAGCTGATTGAAGACAGTCCCTTTTCACCATTTCCACAGATTCAAAACACGGAGAGGCCTGATGTCGTAGCCGCAATGTTACTGGAAGGAAGGGCGGCTATATTGGTCGACGGTACGCCGTTTGCGCTTTTGATGCCCGTCAACTTCTGGGGTGCGCTCACATCTCCCGAAGATTACTATGACCGTTTTATGATCGCGACGTTTATTCGCTGGTTACGGCTTGCGTTCGCGGGAGTGGCGCTATTTTTACCGTCTCTGTACGTAGCTGTCACCACTTTTCACCCAGAGGTGTTGCCTATGCAACTCTTGCTGTCGGTGGCTGCTGCAAGAGAAAATACACCATTTCCGGCGATGGCAGAAGCTTTGATGATGGAAGTCACCTTCGAGGCGCTGCGAGAAGCTGGGGTACGTTTGCCAAAGACGATCGGCTCTGCGATCAGCATCGTAGGTGCGCTCGTCATCGGGCAGGCCGCGGTTCAAGCAGGTGTCGTGTCTGCGCCGATGGTGATCATCGTGGCGTTTACGGGTATCGCGTCATTTACCGTGCCGAGGTTTAACTTTGCGATATCGTTACGCATGTTGCGGTTTCCCATGATTATATTGGCTGGCACGTTGGGGATTGCAGGGATCATTATTGGGCTGGTCGCGATAACGATTCACGTTTCCACACTGAGATCGTTCGGGGTGCCTTATATGTCCCCGTTGGCGCCGGCCAATTTCAATAATTTTAAAGATACGTTAGTGCGCGTGCCATGGTGGGCCATGAGATCACGGCCGATGCAAAACAGCAAAAATAACTTGATACGCCAAGGCAACGCGACATCACCCAACCGCCGTATCCCGAGTGACCACTGATTGATATTGACCGTCGGCGATCATGAAAGGAGGTTTGTCGTCTGATGCGTAAAGCCGCAGCATATCTAGGGGTCATCTTCGCTTGTTTATCCATAACCGGATGCTGGGACTCGATCGAGATCAATCGGTTGGCGATCGTGGTGGCGTCCGGAATCGATCTGGCGGATCCTAAAGACCCACACTCGTTGGATCTCGCGTCTGTGCAAATCGCGCGCCCTAGTCAGTTGCAAAATGGTATGAGTGGCAGCGGTGGGGGGGGCAACGTCAAATGCTTATATTGTAGAACGGGCGACTGGTAGAACGGCGGTCGAAACACTGTCCAAGATCCAACAAACTATCTCTCGTCGGTTTTTCTTGAAAGATCGGCGTGTGATCATCATCGGAGAATCTTATGCTCGTCATGGTATAGCTGATCTACTCGACGAGATGGTGCGCAACTCAGCCTCGAGGCTGCGTTCTTACATACTGGTGGCAAACCACTGTCCCGCCTGGAAGTTGTTGAACTTAGACTATCCACTCGATCGTTTGCCGTCGGATGCAATGCTTGAGCTTGAGGATAGCAACCGCGCGGTTGCTATCAACTTGATACAATTTGTGTCACGCTTAGGCGGTGATAGTGACCCGTACGCTTCCGGAATCGAGGAGGTTGACGTGGGTAAAAAGCGACATGGCGCTACGTTTCGCTTGAACTCAGTTGCGGTCTTTCATAAAGATGCTCTGGTGGGCTGGCTGAATCGCGAAGAATCCAAAGGCTTTTTATATATTTACCCGAATCGAAATAGGATCCGCGATATCGGCGCGACGGTTAATATCAAAGGTCAGCCAGGGTATATCAGCACGTCGGTTTTGCATTCATTTACAACGATGAAAGTGACGATGAAGGGTGATCGGCCCGCTTTGTTTATAGAAGTGACGACCGTCAATGACGTGGTGGACAATGGCACGAAGTTTAATATGGACGACCCTGCGACGGCCTTGATCGTAGAAAGGGAGTTGGGAAAAGGGGTCTTGCGGCAGGTTAACGCGGCACTGTATGCCTTGCAGAAAAAGTATCAGTCAGATGCGATTGGGATTGCCGACATAGTTCATGAAGAGTATCCCAAACAGTGGAAGGCGATCAGAGTGCAGTGGCGTAAAGTCTTCAGTGAAATGCCGACAACAGTACGCGTGCATGCTCAATTGGTGCGCTCAGGATTGACGTCCAATTCGGTGTCGTCTTTGGATCATGCGCTTCAGGGCAAAAGGACGGTTTCGCCATGATGACCGTTATATTGATGG
>JAKACY010000155.1 GCA_021821025.1 Bacillota bacterium
ATTTTCCCTGCGCCAATTGGCCATCGGCGACTCCCCACTAAAATTGATATACTCCACCCATTCTTGCATCTCCTGCACAGTACCACTGCCTACATTTCCGCAGATGTACGGTTCGCAACCGAGCAGTTCACAGAACAATAAAAACTCGTGTGTTCCAAAATGGTTGTTTTCGACCACACCGCCCCAGTGCGTGTTGACCATCCGCTTGCGATTTTCTTTAGGGCCCACGCCATCTTTCCAGTGGTACTCATCTGCAAAACATCCGCCTGGCCAGCGTAGAACCGGTACACGAATATTCTTCAGCGCCTCTAAAACATCATTGCGGATGCCTTTCGTATTGGGTATATCTGAATCCTCACCAACCCATATTCCTTCGTACACGCACCGCCCTAGATGCTCCGCAAAATGACCATAGATGTGCTTGCTGATCGTACCCTTTTCGGCCGATGCATCAACTGTCAAAGTTCTTTTCATCATCTGCTCCCTCTCTCTTTATACATTTTTGACAACCTCTGTGGGCATTTCGCCAAGTTCACGATTGCACCACGCAACTGATTCCTTGAACAGAAATGGTCGCGATACCGCCCAGTAGCAGCAATGGTTCATGGTTGACCGGGAAAGGGCCATGACCACCCATACGCACATACGAACTTCGGCCAGCCATTCACACATGGCTGGCCGAATAATGATAAAAGGCAGGCGCTCGCACTAACTCAAGTGAGTCATTCGCCTCACGCCTTTAGAATCAGAACATCAAATGGGGCGATGGCTACACTGCCGGAAAGCTCGCGCAAAGTCATGAGTTCCGTATGACGTGAAACGATCTCAATCTTCTGCTCTTCTGCGGAATAATTGAGCAAGAACCAATATTCCTCTCCTGTCGCAGGTTGCCTGCGAATGCACAGTTCCACCGCTGGCGGCAGCGTCAATATTCCCTGAACTGGCGAACGTAGATCCAGTAGTTCGATCAGCATCTCGGCCGATTCGCGGTTAAATGCTGCCCCATAGTAGTACGCGAAGCCAGAGCCGGATGGTCGGCGTACAAGCGCCGGTTTACCCGCGTAATAAGAACCATCGTACGTGGCCAAAATCTGCGCGTCATCAGCAGTAATCGTTAATACATCATTAAAGCGATCCGCGAATATCGCCTCACTGACGGCTCCGCTACCTAATAATACCGTCGGTGCGGTTTCCTGCGTTCCAATTAGCGTAAAGTCATCCACATTCACTCCACACAGATCCGCGATCGGGCCAGGAAGCGGGCGCATCGGACAGTGACCAGATTCGTCTTTGTAGCCAGAACGACAGCCGAAAACCACTTGACCTCCATGCCTGACATACTGTGATAACAGCTCTGCTGTCCGATCCGATAAGATGGCGGCATGCGGGTAGATCAGGGCTTTGAATCTCAAAAGGTCGTCGAGTTGCACGCCGCCTCCCACATTCACGATTTCAAGTGGAATATGCCGATACTGTAAGGCCTTGTACCAGGACAACTCACTTTGCTTGGTCAGAGGGCCGAGCCATTTGTCCAGCTCTCCATCCCACTCATTATCATAATCGCGCAGCAACGCAACATCCGCCTGAAATTGACTACCAGCGACCTCAGCGAGCTTAGCGAATTCACGGCCAACACGTCCTGCTTCATCAACGCGACGGTTTGGTTGGTTATGATAGTCATTGATTCCATGCCAATAAATCTCGGTACCCATCGGTGCAGTCCGCCAACGAAAGTACAGTACGGCATCAGCCCCATGAGCGATCGACTGATAGGTCCACAGACGCATCTGCCCGGGCTTGGGAGACGGTGATGCCATTCGATTCACCCACCCACCCGGTCCAGACTGTTGCTCCATGACCCAAAAGCGGCGAGAAACATCTCGTGCAAGACTTAAATAAAAGCCCCAACGACGATCGAGCAATGGATCCGGCCCTTCATCAGGATAAATCGCTGCAAAGTTTGGGTACGAATCGTACGAAAAGAAGTCCAGCGCTTCCTTCGCCATACGATGGCTGTCCAAGTGTCCAAACAGTCCATTGGTGGTCACAAATTGGTGGGGTGCAAATGACCGGATGATATCTGACTGCATCTTGACGTACGAGATCGCGCTATCAGATATGAACCGCTTTTCATCCAACGCCTGATGCGGATTAGGAGATTGACTGGGGGTCGGGCGCGTCAGATAAACTTGCTCCCAATCCGTGTATGTCTGATTCCAAAATACAGCGCCCCACGCAGCATTCAATTGCTCTAAGTTTCCATAGCGACTCTTCAACCACTCTCGAAATGCAGCATGATCAGCCTGTGAATAAAAAACGTTGACCTCACAGTTAATCTCATTGTCAATCTGCCATCCAACGACCGCAGGATGATCGCTGTAATGCTCTGCCAACTTTCTTACAATTCGCGCCGATAATTCTCGATAAATCGGCGCATTGTAGTTGTAATGCCTCCGTTGGCCGTGCTGATAAGCAACGCCGTCACGTGTCACGTTCAGCACTTCTGGATACTTATGTGTCAGCCATGCAGGTGGCGTAGCCGTGGGCGTTCCAAACACCACTTTCAACCCATAGCGATGGGCCAGATCGATCGCACGGTCGAACAGATCGAAGGAGAATATTCCTTCCTGCGGTTCAAAGATGGTCCACGCAAATTCAGCAACGCGAATGACGGACAGGCCCAAGTCAGTCATCCGACGATAATCGTCCTCCCACAACTTTTCAGGCCAATGCTCTGGATAGTAGCAAGCACCAAGGTACAGTTGATCCTGCGGCTCGAAATCCCTCATATTTTCACCCCATACATAATTATTAATGTCACATCTTGATGCCACCTGAGATCATGCCAGAGGCGATATATTTGCGTAAGAAGGGGAACAGCACAATCATGGGCATGATGGATAGAAAGGATCCCATGATAATCTGTGCGTATGGCGGCACACCACTCCCAGCCTGAGTGATGTAGGTGGACCATACCTGTAGGCCAAGCGGGAGAGGAAACAGAGCACTGTTGTTCAGGATTAGTAATGGCAAAAAGAAGTTGTTCCACGACCCGATGAATGAAATCAGAAAATACGTTACCAACCCAGGGCGAATAATCGGCAAAGAGATTCTCCAAAAAATCTGCCAGTCACTGGCGCCATCGACACGCCCAGAATCCATGAATTCGCTTGGCATAGCCTCCTGAATATAGATATTCATAAAGTAAGCACCAAATGCGCTGGCTAGTCCAGGAATGATTACGCCCTGATAACTGTTCATCATCCCAAGAAATTTGATGAGAAGAAACGTAGGGATCGTTAAGGCGGCGCCAGGAACAAGCAGCGACCCTAATATTAAACTAAACATGAACTTGCGCCCTTTGAATTGATATTTCGCCATAGCATAGCCGGCCATTGTGCAGATCAGCGTACTCAACACAGAAGTTACCGTCGCATAGAATACTGAATTTAAATACCAGCGCCAGAATGTCCCACCGCCGTACGTGCTGACAAGGTGAAGATTAGCAAAAAACGAAACATGACTAGGGAGGGCTAACATGGGCGTGTTAAACAAGTCGCTACCCGATTTAGTTGTGGAGATTAGAAGCCAAACCAAGGGAAGAAGGAAATATGTCGACACCAAAATCAAAACGATCATAACGACGATGGTGGTCATCCTTTTCCCAGGGGTGACTCTGGCATGATTCTGTCTTTGCAACTGTGTGATGCCTAGAGTAGAGTTTGATGCGCTCATACCTGTCCACCCACCTCCACAGGCGAATATACCTGATTCTGACTGCGACGATTTCGATCGGCCAGTTTTTGTAATCGGCGTTCACGCCTCTGCTCGCCAGATGTGAAATACAAAAAGATCATCGATGCTACGAAGGTTACAAAGGCCAGCAGAAAAGACAAGGCAGCAGAATAGTTAAAATTACCATACGAAAAAGCCATATTGTAAATATACAAATTCGGCGTGTAGTTAGGGGGTACACTGGTCAAGCTGGATAAAATAAAAGGTTCATTGAAGAGTTGTAATGAACCGATGATAGACAAGATCGACGTAAAGGTAATCATCGGTCTAAGCAAAGGGAGTTTGATTCTAAGAGCAATCTGAAATTCATTACAGCCATCAATTTTTGCAGCCTCATATAACTCCACTGGCAAAGCCGTCAACGCAGCGAAGTACAATGTCATATTGTACCCTGCCCACTCCCACGTCACGATGTTCACAATGCTGTAGATCAAATGGCCAGTAGACAACAGATCCACACTTTTTCCACCATTGAACAGATTAAATATTTTCAATAACGGATCCAACTCAGGAGAGTACAAAAACCCCCACATCATCGCTGCGATGACACCAGGGACGGCATAGGGTAAGAAATAAACGAGTCGGAAAAAGGCTTTGCCTTTCACAAGTGAACTGTCTAAAAAGAGGGCCAATATCATCCCCAACAACAGAACAGAAACCGCTTGTAATACGCCATAATAAATCACTGTACCAATTGAACTCCAAAAGGAGCTGTCTGAAAATGCTACGAAGTAGTTGTTAAGCCCAACAAATTGACTGCTGCCCATCCGTGTGGCAAACAGACTCAAATAGAAGGAATAGAAAAATGGGTAGATAAAAAATCCTAGAAACAAAATAAAAAAAGGTGCCAACATCATATATGGTACCAATCGGCCCCTGTGCAAATTCCATCCCTCCCATGACAAGATCAGTGTGGTAGAGGATCCCTGATCGTTTCTATCAAGGATCCTATCCCATCATGTATCAATCCCGATAGCCCTAATGCGGAAACATTTATTGTACGACGTTGTAACCCTGCGTTCTTGCAAATTGAGTCACGTTTTGTTGGAGATTGGCCAACGCTTGGTCCCAACTCTCTTTGCCAGCAGCGGCTTTCGTAAACTCAACCTGCATTTCACTATACACATAAAGGGTCCATGGGCTCCATTCAAAGGAGGTATTCACCCAAGGAGATTCTTTTTCAAATACGAGATTCCCTCGCTGTCCACCTAATACTGGCACCTTCGCAGTAAATGCCGGCACCTGCACAGAGTTATTGGACGCCGTAAAGTAACCTCCGACACTGTTACCCAAGACGAGACCCTGCTTGCTCAAGTTAATCCATGCCGCGAACAATGCCGCTGCCCTAGGATGTTTGGTTTGTGTCGTGACCGCTGTCGTCGAACCGCCCCAATTCCCATCTGAGGGATGAGCCAAGTTCCACTGCGGTATATTGACCACTCGCCACGGTGCATATTTTGTGGGCAACGCTGGTTGAATCTGATACTTAGGTGACCAAGCGGCCCCTACCACAGATGCGTATGTTCCGGATCCAAGTTCGTGATTCCACTGCGGTGTCCAATCGTTAGTGGCTTTGATGTAGCCCTTCTTGATTAGATTGCCCCAGAAATTTACTACCTTTTTCATGGCTGGACTTGTAAAATCAATCTTCCAGGAGCCTGAAGAAGTGGACTCAAAGGGAAATGCGCCCCCCTGCCACAAGAAACCAGTCACTTGCCCAGCATCATTAAGCGGGAAATACGTCAGGTACGCTTTGGGATTCTCCTTATGAAGCTTTTCAGCATCGGCTGCAAATTGGGTCCAGGTCTTAGGAACGGCCAAGTGATATTTTTTAAACAAATCAGGTCGATAAATTAACCCCATCGGAGCCACGTCCTGCGGTATCGCGTACAGTTTTCCCCCGAACGTGACCTGATTTTGAACCCATTTTGGAAACCAAGACATGTATTTTTGATCTTCCGGTGCAAGGTTCACCAGGTTCCCGGTGTTTACGTACTGAGGCAACATCTGATATTCAATCTGTACATCGTCTGGGGCTCCGGACCCTGCCTTCAGTACCGTTGTTAGCTTTGTATACTCACTGCCAGGCACCTGAACGTGAATAACTTTTATCGTAGGGTAAACTTTCTCAAATGCTTTGACCAGGGCATCAGAACTTTTCACCCAGGACCAAAATGTAAGCGTTACGTGTTTGTTGTACTTTGGAAATGTAGGGAATCCGGCTCCAGGCTTTGCAGCCGCGAAACCCATTGATGAACTGCCAAGAACCATAACGGCTGATAATGCCGTGCTAAGCCAAAACTTCTTTCTATTCATTTCATCACCCCTCAGTGAAATTTGGAAGTATCCCATTTGTACGAATCATGTACAAATTTACAAGTATCGTATAGTCAAAAGAAAGC
>JAKACY010000156.1 GCA_021821025.1 Bacillota bacterium
TCAACCAGGGCGCGGCAACGAGCCTTTGCAGGCCGCGTTCACCTGCCAGTAGAGGTACTTGCGATCCTCCCTTTTGATAATGAAATTTCGGTAACCGTTCAGCGTCCATCGTATCACCCCATATCAGAGATTTAGTAGTTGAACCTCCTGCTCTTCATCCGTGGAACTATTTTGAGAAATGCAGAAGGTTCAGTGGACTGATTAATAAAGAGTCTAGTGAATATTCAAGGTATTGAAATCACAGCATCAAACTGCAATGTCTTCCAACTGTGTGCCCGGTTTCACCCGGTTTGTTCCGAAGGCCAAAAGCCCTGGAATAATGGAGCAAATTGCGCCCCACAGGAAGATCGAATTCCCGACCCCAATACTGTTAAAGAGCACTGGGCCAGTCGATCCCGCGGCAATGAATCCAACCCATGTCGCAATTGAGAGAAGCGTCCCACCTGTACCACGGGCACGTGTCGGAAACGACTCCAGTGCAAATGCAACCGCTGCCCCCATCTGGCCAATCGCGAAGAAGTAATACAACGCGTAGAACAAGGTTGTCGTAGCCCACGTATTTGCGGAGAATGCCAAGAGGGATCCGACGATAGCACCAAGTATCAGATAAACCGCACTAACCTCACGACGTCCAAATTTTTCACCAAGGTACGCTGCGCTGATGTATCCCAGGATGCCGACACCACTGGCCCAAGCCGATGTTCCATACATCGAGGATATAGGAAGGTTGCGGTGCAAAAATATGGTTGGAAGCCAGTTAATGATGGATGCGGCACCATAGTTATAGATTAACTGCCACAGAAAGATTAGTATGGATGTTCGGGCGAGATCCTTTCCAAACAACTGTGCGTATGTGAACTTGTGTACTTTCGCTTTATCTACCTTGAATTTGGCTGAGACTTCTGCAGCGGTTGACTCATCACGAACCCGCTTGAGGTCCTGAAACCGTTCGGTTTCTTTCACATTCCTTCTGACCCAAAGAATTAACAGAGCGGGCACCACGCCAATCACAAACAACCAGCGCCAACCTAAAGTCGGCATAACGACCAAGGAGATCAGCGATGCAAGAAACCAACCGACTGGCCATCCGATTTGAGCAAATCCGACCCACCAGCCTCGATTGTTGCTGCCAGCCTCTTCCGCCACCATTACCTGCCCGGCCATCCATTCGGAACTCGCGCCAATCTGGGTAATACCTCTGAAGCAGAATAGTGACACGAAATTAAATCCTAACCCACTCAACAAACTTCCCAAAGCCGTGGCCAATAGAGAAAATTGAAACACTGCTTTTCGTCCAAATCGGTCCAGAATGGGTCCAAAAATAAAAGTGGCGATGGCACCAATGATAAAAATCCCTGTATAGATGTACGATATCTGTTGGGTCGTGATGTGAAGCGCCTTCTGAATGGATGGATAACTGAATGTGAAAAAGCTGCTATCCAAGTTGACCAAGGTCCACCCAGCCAATGAAGTAAATGTGACCAACGCTGCATTTTTAGTTAATCCTGTACTTTTGCTAACCGGTTTCTCAGCCGATTCACGAGCAATCGACATACCTACACCTTCCTCCCATTACTTACGTAGATCGTGATCACCTTCGCCTCCTGTTTCTCCCTAGGGAGAAAGATATGAGGCTTTGTTCCATCAAAATATGCACTGTCTCCTACCGAAAGTGGATAAGACTTGCCGTCGTGGTTCAGGTAGATGCTTCCTTCCAAGACATAGATGAATTCATCCTCGTCATGCGTGAATAACTCGTAATTGTCCAAGGCTGCCGGGACAGTGACCACTGTCGGTTCGATGTAGCTGAATCGGGACTTGTTGGCCAGCGTCTCATACACGTAGCCGATTTCATCCCCCCCACTTCGTACACCTCGGTTGTTCGCACCAACGGTAACCACTGGTCGGTCGTCATCGTCGTCTTGTAGAAACCAGGATAGTGGTAAATCCAAGTTCTTCGCAATCTTTGAAAAAGTGGCCAATGCTGCTGGTGAGTGCCCATTCTCAATTTTGGACAACATACTTTTTGTAATTCCGCATTGATCAGCCAGGTCTTGCTGCGTCAGCCCCTTATGCAGACGTGCTTCTCGTAAACGTTGTCCAATTAGGGTCAGGTTCATGGTAGCCTCCTAAGTTGAAAGCGTGTAGGTTATCACCTCCCATTGTAATCGACGGTCCTACGTCTCGTACTGAAACACTTGTACAAATGGTGCTTAGATTCCTATGGTTGTAAGCTGAGGTGGTCCAACAATTCTTTTGCCTTATCCATGCGAACATCCTTAAGTCGGACCATCTCAGCGACCACCCAATCCACAGCTTCTACTGGAATTTCGGCCTGGACAGCGATATTGCGGGCGTGGAGTTCCATGTGGCCTCTTTGAATTCCCTCAGTAGATAGTGCGCGTAATGCCGCCATATTTTGGGCAAGTCCAACAGATGCAATCACTTGTGCAAGTTCGCCTGCGGAATCAATTCCTAGGATTCTCAGGCACAGTCTGGCTAGGGGATGGGTTTTCGTTGCTCCTCCCACGATCCCCACGGCCATCGGGATCTCGAGCGTTCCTACCAAATCACCCGCACTGCTAATTTCCCAGGTTGTCAGTGAACGATATCGACCTGTCCTTGCTGCGTAAGCGTGCGCACCGGCTTCAATGGCACGCCAGTCATTTCCGGTCGCGACGACAATGGGGTCGATGCCATTCATGATGCCTTTGTTGTGAGTCGCTGCACGGTAAGGGTCAGCATCTGCAATTTGGTACGCACGAACGATGCCGTGCGCTACTTCATCACCTGAAAACTCACTCGTTTCGAGGTTTTTTAAGGGAATGGACACACGCGCTCGGGCCACTCGACGATCTGCCAAGTTGCTCAATATTTTCAGGATTGCTTTTCCTTGCGTGATCTGCTCGATACGTGGAGCGAGTCGTTCCGCCATTGTATTAACGGCGTTCGCTCCCATCGCATCTAAAACATTTACGATGAGATGTATAGCAATGACAGACCCCGATTGCGTGTTTTCCAATATACGAATATCAATGTCCATTGCTCCGCCGCCAAGTGACACCAGCGTCTGGTCGTATTTGTTAGCCTCGGCCAACAACTCGTCGCGGTGCTGATACACCTTCAGGCGTGCGCCATAAGGGTCGCTGACGCCCGTTACGTGAATCTGCGAAATCATGAGAGAGCCGCTATAGGAAGTTTGAAATCCCCCCGACGTCCTGCTGATTTTCGCCATGAAACTGGCCGCTGCGACAACAGAAGGTTCTTCAACCACCATCGGCACCAGATAGTCCTTACCGTTAACTGTGAAGTTTGCTGCAATCCCCAGCGGTAACGGAAAAGTCCCAATGACGTTTTCGATCATCCTATCTGCCGTATCCGCTGTCAGCCCTTCGCTACTGCAAAAAACGTCCAACTCAGAGCGATCAATTTGAGTGAGTCTTGCAACAACGTCGAGTCGGTCCGAAACTGGCATTTTGTAAAATCCATCGATTCTCGAGCTAGATATAGGCACGCTCAATGGCCCCCTTTCAAATGGATAATTCAATTCATGTTTCTTACAGTTCAACTTTGTTGAATATGGTTGCGCTTTCATTTTAGCACGAGAATTGATTTTGTAAATACTCTCTTGATGACTGTGGCCGCGTTTGTTTATAAAGAAATGACACTTAGGCTCTTTTAGGGAGTTGTTCCAGTGGATCGTAAAGATCGCTCAAAACGCGGGGGTGGTGAAGCTTAGTCATGGATCGCTGGATGGCACGAAGGTCAAAGCGAATGCGTCCAAGCACAAAGCGATGAGCTATGGCTGAATGAAGCAAGAGGAACAGCGGTTCCGTCAGGAAATCTCAAAACTTGCGCACCATGGTTGAAATGACGGAACAAAACACGGATGTTGCTATTAAGGGAATATTCTGCGTTTCTGATTATTTTTCAGAAGACGATGTCACGTGACTTCACGAAAAGAGCATTGATCCGTACGTTGCAATGAGACGACAAAAGTATCAAGAAATCCCGGAATCACCCAGAAGACGTATCCCAAAACATGATACAGTGAAACAACGTATGACGCGTAAACTAAAAACCATGAGAGGGCATGCCACAACCACCCCATCTATATTCGGGAAAAAGCAAGCGGAGCCGTCCCAGCGTGATCGAGTAACCCACAAATTCCAAAAATCACGAGTCAACGGATTTTTCAAAAAGGATTACTCGGACAGGCTCGTAGACATAAATTTCTTAGCTAAGTCCCCAAGGGGGGCAGAGGAGGTAGAGAAATCCTTAACACCTGCAGCATCAAGTCCAAATCCCACGGATTGCGCGTAACTCACGATAATGTAAAATATTCCGGTCAAGAGAACTACCGCACCGATGGCCAGTGGCACCGCCGTGGCAAAAATAACGGCGGTCAAAACGAGCATCAGGATGATTGAGAATTCTTCCAGGTACAGCGTGACTTGCGCACTGATTTTAACATCGAGGAAGGCGAATATCCAGATTGATGCCGCTGCGACCAGCGCCGAGGGTAGCCACCTTACTTGAATATCCAAATAAGATATAATCGAGTAAAAATTAGTATATTGATAAGTTCATTTGGTGTAAATATTTTCAATAATATAATTATTAGTGATAGAAACTTTTATTTTGATATAAGTACCCGTGCGCTTGGTATACTGTCTCTAGCAACGGAGTGACAAGGGAGTGTGAACGTTCTGCCCAGTGAGGATTCGCAAGAAATGTTTCCGATTATTGATGCTGTTATCCAAGACTATCTGATGCAACATATGGTGTTTGACGAGCGCTGGTTGTTGCAGCAGACACTTTATACGGGCTGGTCGCGCCGTGCCATTATCGGCATGATCCCGTTTCAAGCGGGGATGAGCGTGCTTGACGTGGGATGTGGATTTGGTGCGATGACGTTTGATTTGGCCGCTTCCCATGAGGTGAAAATTACGGCTGCTGATATGGATGAGCAGATGTTGGGCATTGCGCGCACTTTGCATGGCACGATACTGGCGCATGGTGGCGTTCGTCAGCAGGCAAGTATTGACTTTGTTGAGGCCAATGCGTATAAGTTACCGTTTGAAGATTGTGCTTTCGACTTTGTGTTTTCCCGCTATTTGTTTCAACACTTGCAACACCCAGGCAAGGCGATGGGTGAGATTTCCCGCGTTCTGAAACCACATGGGCTGGCTTATGTGATTGATATTGATGACGGACTGAGTATCGCATTTCCACCTTATCATGAGGAGTTTCAAACGCTGAAAAACAGCTTTGATGCATTGCAGAAACTTCGTGGTGGTGATCGCCATGTGGGTCGCAAACTGGCTTCCTATATGACTGAGGCTGGGCTTGAAGTGGTCAGTACCTTGATTCAGCCGGCGGCGCAATTTTCTCATGCGATAGCGAGTGATTTGTCGAATCAGTTGACTGTTCAAAAGTTTGCAGATCTGAGATCGTCGATTCTTGAACATGACTTACTGCAGGCTGATGAGTTTGACCGCTGCCTGCATCATCTGGAGGTCAGCGATGTGGGGATGCAATTTACAGCGAACGGTCAAATAATTGCCGTCGGTCGACGCGTGGAGTAGTTGTCTGCTGTGCTGGGGCATCACTTGGACAATTGCGTGGCTTCATCGACGGAATCATGAGTGATGGAAGATGTTCCTGTGGATATTCTGGTTGTTGGAGGAGGGCCGGTAGGATTGACGATGGCTGCAGAACTTGCGCGGCATGGTGTGAGGGTTCACATTGTCGATAAGTCAAAAGCGTCTTCCTATCTCTCCAAGGTGCTGGCTGTGATATCGAGCCATTGGCTGTGTTTGATGGTCAGTTCGTGGCGGATCCGCCAGATGTCTTCGCAAAGCGCTACGGTCTTCCGAAAGGCAGCTTGATGCTGATTCGCCCAGATGGCTACGTGGGCTAGTAGAGCGATACGATGGATGTAAGCTCACTTCATCGAGCACCTCGAACGCACGTATGGCATTTGACATTCTTTTGTGATTGTCCGTCCCAATCTAGTGTTTTGCCATGATGATATTGCTCGCCGCCCGCGAGCATCACCTTTTGGCGGCGATTGCAGCGAGAATTTGATATACTGTTTTGGTGCGCGGCTTCTTAATCTGA
>JAKACY010000157.1 GCA_021821025.1 Bacillota bacterium
CGGAGGAGGGGGCGAATTCCGAGTAAACGATTGACGATCTTGTGACCGGGTTCTACGGATTCATGTGAACCGATTAAGTAGTGCGCAGAGAGAGGTGCCAGTCTGGTGGCAATCAGCGCAGCCACGGCGGTGATAAATCCATCTACAAGAACAGGCACACGCGAAGCTGCTGCCTCCAAAACAATCCCAGTCAAACCCGCGATCTCGAATCCGCCAACTTTTGATAGTACATCAATGGGGTCGAATGCATTGGGTTGATTGACCGCAATGGCTTTTTTTATAACAGAAATTTTGCGTTCCCGAACGTTGTCACTGATCCCGGTCCCGACTCCAACCACATCTTCGACGGGAATGTGTCCGAGTACAGCTAAAATGGCGCTGCTGGCTGTGGTATTTCCGATTCCCATTTCTCCTAAGGCCAACAATCTAGCTCCCTGGGTAATCGCATCGTGAGCCATTTCGATTCCAGTTTCGATAGCGCGAATCGCGTCATCATAAGACATGGCGGGTCCCTTTGTCATGTTACTCGTTCCCATCCGTATCTTGCGGGAAATCAGCCCGGGGATCGACAAGTCTGCGTTAATCCCCATATCGATCACTTGAACACGGGCTAGAGAGGCCCGAGAGAGAACATTGATGGCCGCACCTTGGGACATGAAGTTTTGTACCATCTGTTGAGTCACGTCCGCAGGAAAGGCAGAAACCCCTTCCGCTGTGACCCCATGGTCTGCGGCCAGCAGGAGAACCACAGCCGGATCGATGGTGGGTTCCATCGATCCGGTTATGCCTGCAAGTTGCACTGCGAGGTCCTCGACATCCCCCAAACTGCCAAGGGGTTTCGTTAGCGAGTTGAGTTTTCTTTCCATTTGCCGTTGTGCGGCTCGGTTGGACTCCAAAATACGACTGATGACGCTCGATAATTGCAAGATGCTTCCTCCTTTTGTGGGATACCCGCCCACGGAAAAACCCTCAACTCAAATGAGTTGAGGGTTAGCCATTCCTCAAGTTTGTGAATGAAACTCTTCAGGCAGGTCTCCTGGCTTCGATTCCTCGCGTGCTACAGCCTTCCCAGTTTCCCAGTGGCCTTATAGCTGCTCCTCGATTACAGTGGCGGGCACCGCGTTCTTTTGAATTGAACTTCCCTATTCTCCCAAATGGGCACCTGAAGAGTCAATAAATTTAAGGCTAGCTTAGCATAACTTCAGGGCGATGTCACGAGAAATCGGGTTTCCTTAATGGCGTAAATAATAGGAAAAGAAGTTACCTCTATTCATGGAAGAAAATAGCAAAACCAGAATGGTTGCATATGGGCATTGCGCCAGCATATATATCGTGCTAAGTGACTTAATCCACGACAGGCAGGTGAATAAAATGTCCGTTTCGATGCCATCTGTCTCTGATGTAGTCAAAAAAAAGAAAGCGCATACGTGGCGGGATATTAGGAAACACAAAACGATCTACCTCTTCATTTCACCGTTTTATATTTTGTTTGCTGTTTTTGGATTGTTTCCAATACTATTTTCTTTATTTCTGTCCTTTCAAGCATGGAATGGTTTAGACCGCATGAAGTTTATTGGTCTGGAGAATTTCGCTTTGCTGATGGGAGACGGCGTATTTTGGCAGTCGGTTCTTAACACATTTATCATCTGGCTAGAATCGACGATTCCGATGCTATTCATCGCGCTGGTTTTGGCATTTATCTTAAATTCGGCCTTAGTGAAATTGCGGGGTTTTTGGCGGTTTGCATTCTTTCTTCCGAACGTGACTTCGATCGTCGCGGAAGCGATTATCTTTGGCTCATTGTTTGCGACGCAGTATGGCTTGGTCAACAACGTTCTACATTTTTTTGGCATCCCACCGATCGATTGGCTCAATAACAACGTCTGGCTGCAAATCGGGATCGCGATCATGATCATCTGGCGCTGGACGGGGTACAACACCATCATCTATTTAGCCGGTCTGCAGTCTTTGCCTTATGAACTCTACGAAGCGGCAAAAGTGGATGGTGCTTCCATGGCACGCATCTTCTTTTCCATCACGCTCCCTCTAATGCGCCCTATCATCTTGTTCACAGTCATCATGTCGACGATTGGCGGCATGCAGGTATTTACTGAGCCACAAATTTTGACTGGAGGCAACGGTGGACCAGGACAAGGTGGGCTGACCATCGTCTTATATCTGTACAACCAGGCATTTAACAACTATCTCTTTGGATATGGATCGGCTATCGCATGGGTGCTGTTCGTGATCATCTTGATCTTTTCGTTGTTAAATACGTTGATCGTCAATCGCCTGTCCAAGTAGCGGCCTAGACCCCGCGTCTAGCGGCAAAGGAGGAAATGGATGATGAATTCTGTTGAAGCCAAGGGACCTTCTGCAAAGCGCCTGTTTCTGTACCTGGGTCTCGTGATCTGGTTTTTGTTTTCAGTGTTTCCATTTTACTGGTTGATCGTCATGGCCACGCGCACGACATCAAGTATCTTTTCGTATCCACCAAACGTGACATTTGGCAGTAATTTTGTGTCTAATGTTGAGCGGCTGTTGCAGGCCTTGCCGTTTTTTCAGTCTGTTTGGAACAGTCTGATCGTATCGGTGTCAAGCACGTTGCTCAGTCTGTTTTTCAGTGCACTAGCAGGGTTTGCATTTGCAAAGTACGACTTTCCTGGAAAAAAGCCGCTGTTTTGGATCATGCTTGCGACGATGATGGTCCCGGGGCAACTCGGCCTTGTACCAGCATTCGTCATCATGAAGACGCTACACTGGGTTAATACGTTCTACGCTCTCATCGTTCCAGGGGCGGCAAGTGCATTCGGAATATTCTGGATAAGACAATACGCTGAAACGGCTGTCCACGATGATCTGCTTCACGCGGCTCGCATCGATGGGTGCTCCGATTTTAGGCTGTTTTTCCATATTGGCCTACCGATCATGCGGCCGACCCTTGCGGCACTTGGTATCTTTCTTTTCATGGGATCATGGAATGACTACCTCTGGCCACTCGTAATTTTAAACAGCCCAAAGGCGTTTACGCTGCAAGTCATGCTATCTACTCTAAACGGCATTTACTTCAAGCATTATGGCATGATCATGGCCGGCACTCTGCTCGGAACGATTCCTTTGCTCGTTTTGTTTGCGATCTTTAGCCGCAAGATCATGGATTCTGTGACGGTGGGTGCGTTAAAAGGTTAAGCACAAAGCCATCAGCCTTCGCAATTACCGGTGAACGATGATGCCTGGAGGGAAAACGATGAAAAAAAAGCGCCTAGCTTTCATGGGTGCTGCCATCAGTAGTCTCACACTGCTTCTGGCAGGTTGTGGCACAAATAGCGGCAGCAGCGGGAAAGTGACGTTGACACTCTGGTATTGGAATGATTCCTTGAGCGATCAAATTCTTGCACGGGTGGACAAAGCGTTTCCCAACGTGAACCTGGTCGTCGATAAGATCGGGGGAAACTTTGAGGCGAAGCTACTGTCGTCGTTTTATGCGGGGGATCCGCCTGATATTACGGGTATCAACTCGGCAGCATTTGTAGCGACGATGGTTCAAGATCACAGTCAATTCGTGAACCTGCTCGATTATCCAGACGCCGTAGCAGCCCGCAAAAACTATCTTAGTTGGAAATGGAATATCGCCGCGACGTCAGATCACACGTATCAAGTTGGTATTCCGATCGACACGGGCCCGACGGTACTTTACTACAATGCCGATTTATTTAAGAAAGCTGGCCTTCCGACGTCGCCTGCAGCGGTTACAAAAGCCCTAAGGACTTGGAAAGATTACATGCATGCAGCCGAAGTGATGAAGCAAAAGATTGATGTCCCTATGTTTGACAACGTCGACACGGTGTACGAAGCGGCGTTGGACCAGGGTATGCAGTATTATTTTAATACCAACATGCAGCCGATCTATCAGACAAACCCAGTCGTCAAGCATGCGTGGGACCTAGCGGTTCAGGCGCACAAAGAGGGCCTTGCGGCTAACATCCCGCAGTGGACGACATCCTGGAGCGCAGGAGCTGCCAATGGTGGTTTCGCATCGTTTATCGGAGCGAGTTGGATGGTGCCACAGCTTCAAGCATCGGCGCCAAAACTTGGTGTTTGGCGAGTGGCGGCAGCGCCAGGGGGGCCATCTGATCAAGGAGGATCATTTCTCGGAGTGACAAAGGCAAGCGCGAATCCGGCGCTGGCTGTCAAAGTGGCGCTATGGATCTTAAATGCTCAGCATCAGCTAGAGATGTACCCGTCGCTAGGATTGTATCCGTCGACTCCAAGTGTTTATAAGAGCCCTATCATGAACAAGCCGTCACCTTACTTTGGTGGGGAAAATATCAATCAATATCTAGCCAGTTCCGCAAGAAACATCAAGATTGGATTTCAGAGTCCCTATGATGGTTCGGTAGATGGCATCTTTCAGCAGTATTTATCGCTTATGGCTACAAACAACCTTAACCCAAAGATCGCATGGAAGGACTCTGTCAGCCAAAGCGAACAGCAACTGCGTATCATTATTCACTCGTAAAATCACGTTCCATATTTTAACACGATGTCATGGCATCTTTCGCGCGAGGGTAGAACAAGCTCAAAGTTTCGCAAAGTCGGCCTCCGGAGCCTGAGGTAGGGATTCGATTCCCTTCGGGCCACCGCATATATTAATGAAAGCAACCGCCCACCATAGTAGGGCGGTTGCTTTTATTGATTAGAGTAAGCTATTGCAAGTACAACGTTCACACGTTCTATTATGTTCTGATGTGCCGGCTTAATCGCCTAAGCCACACCTCTAAGGTAAGCGCTGTGAACAGGAGCCGCCCCGCCCTTTCTCGATGGATCTTGTTTGCATCAAAAAGCTCGGCCAGTCTGCCACCATATAGGCGTTTCGTTACAGCGCCCGAAGTTAATAGCATTTCCTGCGCAAACTCTCGCCACTCTCCGAATAACCAAGAAGACACCGGAACATTAAATCCTACTTTTTTTCTTCTAATCACGGAACGCGGGATAATCTCAGCCAATGCCTCTCGCACGATCCACTTTCCGGCCCCATGCCGCCATTTCAGATCATCCGCGCAAGCCAGAGCAAAGTCTACGATCGCTTCATTTAAATAAGGTACGCGCAGTTCGACAGAATGCGCCATGGAGATCCTGTCTGATTTAGCCAGCGTATTGTCGGGCAGCCACGCGAGCAAATCAAACAGGGTCATCCGCTGCAAGTCAGTTAGTCCCTTTGGAGAAGACATGCCGGTCGTAACGTGTTGATTCGTCTGTTGCAACTGACACATATCACCTAGAAGGTGAGCACGTTCTTCGGCTGTGAAAGCACCACCTACCCCTTGGTACCACGTGTCAAGTTCATTTAAAGACCGATCGATCGTACCTGTACCGGGAAGTGCTGCTCTCTTGAGCCACTTAAGCAACATCTTTCGCATTCCCGCGGGAATAAGACGCAACCGACGTAGCATTTCAAGATGGCCATAGACAGCATAGCCGGCAAATAGCTCATCGAGTCCTTCTCCGCTGTATACTACTTTAAAACCATTAGCGCGCGCGATTCTGGTTGCAAACCATAAAGGAATGGCGGTAGGATCTGCGATCGGCTCATCCAAATCTGCGATGATCTGTGGAAAGGCTTGAAGGGCATCGCTCGCACTGACTATGTCGACGATGTGACGAGCACCATACTGTTGGGCAATCAAGCTCGCCTGTTCAAGTTCGCTGTATTGCTCACGAAAGAGGGTACTGTTAGGGCGTTCAAAACTAACTGTGATAGCAGCATCGGAAATGGCTGGACTATCTTGCCGTAAGGCAAGGATAGCTGTGGAATCCAGGCCGCCACTGAGTAAGACAGCACTAGGAACCTCCTTTGCATCTTGATCTTTGACTGCGTTTCGCAAAAGAGATGCCAAGTTAGTGGGTGATAAATCCAATTCTGTAATGTATTTTCCTGAAATGGAGGAGACGGGGTTCCAGTAGCTGCGTAACTGCATAACGCCGTTACACACATAACCAAAGTACCCCGGAAGTATTCTGTAGACACCTGCCACCAGCGTCTTTTCGCGAGTAGTAAACCGATACGCATGATAATCTGACAATGTTTCATCGAGAATTTCATTCGTAACCCCAGGCAAATT
>JAKACY010000009.1:0-21048 GCA_021821025.1 Bacillota bacterium
TAAAATCTCTATACGGTGTTTAGTTTTCAAGGATCCATCTGCGTTTATTTCGTTTTGTTGCTGTCTGTTTCTTTCGTTTCTCGCCGTCGCTCTCGCGGCGACAAGTAGTAATATATCATGCCTGTTTACTCAAGTCTAGATGTAAAATATTCCAGTTTAATTGTCGCAATACAATATAAATATAAGCAATGCCACCTACGTCTGCCTGATCCGTCGAGTACCAAGAGCCACGAATAGTGCCTGTCGTGGCTCTTACAACTGATACGCGCCTCGCCCATGTCCCCGCTCGAACGAGTTATCGGTCAACTAGCGCTATCCTTTCAATTCACCTGTATTGGACCACCCAGAATGCCTTGATCTATGGACGCAACACATTCCCCGATCTTACTCGGGTACCCTGGAGCTAAGCTTCTTGCGTTCGACCAAGGTCCCACGACGTCTTCGGATCACCTAATGTGACCTGCTCCAAAACCAAGCGTAACCAAAAGACCGGTACTTCCAAAGTCTGCGTTCCATCACGACACTCCATCCATATTGCCTAACCTGCCATCATAAACCGTCTATTTTAGTATACCTCATGAGCAAATGCGAACAATAACCGCATCAAAGGAGGTCATAAATGATGCGGCGATTAAATGCATTTGTCCTATCGGCGACAGCTTGGACCGCCGTCCTAGCAGGTTGCGGCTCCCCAGCAGCTGTCAGCAATATCCCAAGTACTCGTCAAGTGGTTCTTACCAATCCGACAGAAATTCTGCGCGTAATGAGCACGCAGTACCAGCCGCAACGCCATAACGTCGTCATTACCGTAAAGGGTGGTACGGTTAATGCAAAAACGTTAAAAAATGTAAACGGCGAAAACTACCTCGATGTCTCTCAACACGAAGGGATCGTCAATTACGCAACCGCACACGAATACGATCGCAACGTACAGACCATCGAAGTGAAAAAGGCAGTCGATGGGCGTGTATTGTTGACGCGAATCTCCGTGCCGCCCGATCAGGCGCAGCCTTTAGGATCATCCGCACAAACTATGGAGGATCAGTCCGCGTTACCGGTTGCAAGCCAGGCACAGGCTTCGTATATCGTTACAAATGGTGGTTGGGTCAGCTATCACTCACGCCCAAGACTGTCAAGCCAGGTTCTTGGACGACTGCAGCAGGGTCAAAAAGCGCCATTATTGTCCCAAGCCAATCGGTATTGGTATGAAATCAATGTAAATGGACAAATCGCCTACATTACAACTAGCCCACGCTACGTCAGTGTGGTGACCTCGTCCGCGACAGGCGTTGGCTCGAGCCCCTCATCTTCAGGCACGAGTTCTGGAACAAGCGGCTCCCCGAGTACAGGCACATCAGGGACGTCCTCAACGAGTACCCCTGCGCCCGGCGCATCAGCGGGCACTACAACTAGTACAGCATCATCTGCCGCTTCATCAAGTATTTCGCTCCCGCCTCCGGGCGTGCGTATCGACAATTCCATCACGCCCATGGCCCCTCTCAGCGCGTCCGTGAGTGCCAAGGCTCAAGCTGTGCTCAGCGAGGCACAAACAAAACTCGGCACTCCTTACATTTGGGGACATAATGAGGATCGCGGTCAATATGGGTTTGACTGCAGCAATTTCACAGAATATGTCTACCACCATGCACTTGGCTATCTCATGACCACGTCAAGTCGCGGTCAGTACCTCTACGTTGGCGTTCAGGTACCTGTCAGCCAAATGCGCGCAGGGGATCTCATGATTTTCAATCAAGGCCAGCATTGTGGCATCTATGCCGGCAATGGGCAAATGATTGAAGAAGGCGGAGGCCTTGGCAAGGTCGGCTATCTATCCGTAAAGCCTGGAAGCTATTGGGGTGATCATATTTCTGCTATCAAGCGCGTCTTTTGATCAAACACGCCAACACTGGGTAGTCAGAACTGCCCAGCTATTTTTTCATCTAAAGATTCACTAGAATACCACTTGCGAATGTTCGGAAATTCTGCCACCCTATGGAGTAAGCGGTTGCATGTGTGTTCAAAACATGCAAACCTTTCATAGATTTGATTTACTCTGAGGGAGGGATTTTCATGAAATTTAGCAACCGGGATGACATTATTCAGTTGACACCTCTGTGGACTGAAGAAAGGTTTGACGACGGAAGGCCAAGAGTATCTGATGCGCTGATCAAGCGCATGGAGAAGGTCACCAACGAAGAGGCGTGGGCTGTTCTTGAAGGCAATGGGTACAAGTTCCAATTTGAAGGATCGATGAAGATGGTTCACCCCAACAAGGTGCTTGTGGGGCGCGCGGTGACAGCCGTCATGATGCCGAAGCGACCCGACCTACATGATTACCTTCTCGAATATGGACAAAAAGAAGAGGGCAGACACGGTTTTTTCAATGTGTGGGTGATTGATTCCCTAGTGAACGACGATGTGGTTGTCGTTGACATGTTTGATAAAATCTACGAAGGCACATTTTCTGGCGGAAACCTGTCGACGACGATCGCAGCACGCACGAAACGCGGACAGGTGATTTACGGTGGGATTCGCGATCTGCAGCAGATCATGGAGATCGAAAACCTGCAGACATACTACCGTGGCATCGATCCGACGCCGATTCGTGATGTCACGCTCGTCGGTATGAACGTCCCTTGCAGAATCGGCAGTGCGATCTGCATGCCGGGCGATGTAGTGCTTGGAACGCCAGCTGGCGTGACATTTATTCCCCCACACCTTGCTGAAGAGATTGCCATCATGTCTGAAAAGACTAGACTGCGCGACATGTTTGGTTTCGAGCGCATCAAGGAGGGCAAGTATTCGTCAGCGGATATCGATGTACATAAGTGGGCGCCAGAGATCCAAGCGGATTTTGTTGAATGGAGAAAGACGAATACGCCAGACGACTTGCAGCATTTGACTTGGGATGAATAACGGCGCGCGCCTGATCTACGGATGAATCAAGCATTCAACACCTAGCACCCCGTGGTGTGTGCTGGGTGTTGCTTTTAGTTGGGGAGGAATGATAGTGGAAGCACCAAAGGCGAAGCGCGTACCTTATGAACATATTTTGCATAATGATGTGCGCAAAGATAACTATCACTGGTTAAAAGATAGAGAGAATCCTGATGTGATCGCATATCTAGAGGCGGAAAATGCATATTGTGAAATCGTCATGAAAGAGCTGGAACCACTTACAGAGCGAATCTATAAAGACATGATCGATAAGATTCCGGATATAGAAGAACACGTTCCTGTACAAAGCGGTGAGTTTTTCTACTACTCAAGGATGGAAAAAGACCTGCAATATCCTATTTTCTGCCGAAAGAGGGCCAAACGTCGCGATAACCTCGGAGCTTCGGTAGAAGAAGTGATACTCGACGTCAACGCACTGGCGCAAGAAGGCGGGTACCTCAGCGTAACAGTACGACGCATGAGTAACGACCACACAAAGCTCGCTTATCTTGAAAACCGGGATGGGTCAGACCGTTACACTGCCTACATCAAGGACATGTCGACAGGACGGCTTCTTGCCGATCAGATACCAGGCGTCTTCATCGACGAAAGTTTAGAATGGGACGCTCTCGGGCAGCACCTATTTTACATCACAGTGGACGATACGCAGCGCCCCGATAAGCTGTGGAGGCACACCATCGGAGCCGCTACGCCTGATGAACTCGTGTATGTCGAGAAAGATATCACTTTCACACTCACAATCAGCAAATCGCGCAGCGGCCAGTATTTATTGGCCAAATCCGAGAGCAATACGACGACTGAAATCCGTTACTTGCGTGCAGATCAGCCGCAAGAGAAGTTTCGAATGCTGGATGAACGTAGAAGTGGGGTCGAGTACTCTTTGGAGCACTGGGGCGATCAGTTTCTGATCTTAACCAACGATGGTGCAAAGAATTTTCGCTTGCTCCAATGCCCTGTAGATGATGTGACAGTCCCGGCTAGGCGCGAACTGTTTGCCTATGATGAAGCACGTTACTTGGAGCAAGTCTATCCATTTGCAAATGCACTTTTGCTCGAAGGCCGCGAGGAAGGCTTGGCGAACGTCTGGATTTTTCGAGATGGTCAATTAGATAAACTAACGTGGGAAGAATCGATTTACGTCGCATCTGTCGCCGAGAATCTGAGTTACAGCACACACGAAGCGCTCGTCGAATTCGAATCCTCAATCACGCCAGAATCAACTTATGCCATCAACCTATTAGACAGCACAAGGGTTTGCCTGCACACTGCAGCGGTTCAAGGAGACTACCATCCAGAAAATTATCGCCAAAGCAGATGGTGGGCCACCGCAGACGACGGCACAAAAATCCCGCTTAACGCCATGTATCGCGCAGACGCGCTCGACCGCGGACCAGCACCCTTGATCCTGTATGGCTATGGGTCATATGGCGTGAACATCGATCCTCACTTTGACCCGCTGCAGGTCGCACTGCTCGACCTGGGAGTCGTATGGGTCACGGCACAAGTACGCGGCGGGTCCGAAATGGGTCGATCATGGTACGAAGATGGAAAACTGCTCAAGAAGTGCAACACGTTCACAGACTTTATCACCGCAGCGCGCTACCTGATCAACCAAGGTTACACAGATCAGGCGCATCTTGCCGCGCATGGCAGAAGCGCGGGTGGTCTGTTGATGGGAGCAGTCGCCAACATGGCGCCGGACCTGTTTGCCGCGATCATTCCCGGTGTGCCGTTTGTCGATGTGGTCAGCACCATGCTCGATACATCCATCCCGCTAACCAGCCTGGAGTGGGATGAATGGGGCAATCCGACAGATCCGGAATTTTATTGGTACATGAAGTCGTACAGCCCATATGATCATGTGACCAATAAAAGCTATCCGCATATGTTTGTAACCACCGGCCTAAACGACCCGCGCGTGGCGTATTGGGAACCAGCGAAATGGGTGGCGCGCCTGCGCGAGGCCAAGACTGATGACCATGTTCTGCTGCTTAAAACGAACATGGGTGCCGGACACTTTGGGGCGTCTGGACGCTTTAACCACATCAGGGAATTAGCTGGTACATACGCATTCATCTTAGATAAGATCGCCTCCAATCTATAGAAACGAAAAACCAACAACGCATAGCCGAGGACACCCCTGCTGTGCGTTGTTGGTTCAAGATTCATCAGCTGATGTCGGCCATATCCGCAAAATGACACGCAACTGCAGATGCCCCCACCATGTGCAGTTGCGGCACTTCCTGTTCACACCGCCCAGCCGCGGCAAGCGGACAGCGCGGGTGAAAGGAACAACCCGAAGGCAGTCTGGTTGCGTCCGGCAAATCCAGATCCTTTAGCGGGAGTGGTGGACGATTGCGCGCAAGATCAGGATCGGGTGCAGGAACAGCAGTCAGCAGCGCCCGCAGATAAGGGTGCCGCGGCCGATCCAACACCGATTGCAAATCTCCGAATTCGACCAAGCGGCCGAGGTACATCACAGCCAATTTGCCTTGACCCGCAATATAACGCGCCGTCGATAAGTCGTGCGTAATGTAAACGAACGCGATTCCGAGTTCTTTATTCAAAGAGGACATTAACTTGAGAATCGAAAGGCGCGAAGATACGTCCACGCCAGATACAGGCTCGTCAGCAACAATGAGCCTTGGGCTAAGTGAAATCGCTCTCGCAAGACAGACCCGTTGCCGTTGACCGCCGCTTAGCTGGTGGGGATACTTTGCGAGAAACTGTTCCCCTGGAACTAGTCCCACACTTTCTAGCAGGGCAATTACCCGGTCACGCGCAGCCTTTCTTCCTTTCACAATGCCAAGCTTTTGCAGCGGAACAGCCAGTGCCTGGCCCACGCTCCGCATCGGATTAAGCGCCGCAAAGGAATCCTGCATCACCATCTGCACTTGCTTGCGGTACTGTGCGAAGTGATCACCTGACATATTGTAGAGATCTTCGCCATCATACAGAATTCTACCACCCGTCGGCTTCTGTAACCCCACAATCGCCTTGCCAAGTGTGGTCTTTCCACACCCGCTTTCTCCAACGACGGCGACGATCGACCCCTGTGGAATCTCGAGGTTAACCTCAGATAGCGCATGAACCTGTGGTGCAGGACCTCCAATTAAATTCTTTTTCATTTGAAAGGTCATCGACACATTTTCGATCGTCATTAAAGCGCCCACGTTTTATCCCCCGACTTTCTCGATGTTGGATTCCTGCGCGTATAAAGGATGACCATACGCATGGCACGCAACCATGCCGTCTCCTTCGATGCGCGCTGCCGGTATCTCGCGACTACAGATCGGTCGGGCTATCGGACATCGAGGATGAAACACGCAACCCTGGGGCTTATTGCGAAGGTCAGGCGGTGTGCCATCGATTTCCGAAATTTCCTCGTTATTGGAAAGAAGCGACGGGGTTGACTCGATCAGCCCTTTTGTATATGGATGTTGGGGCCGTTTGAAAACACGCCGCACGTCATTATATTCGACGACCTGACCCGCATACATGACAGCAACGTAGTCGGCTACCTTCGCTACAATGCCAAAGTCATGCGTAACCAAAATCATCGTCGTATTAAACTCCCTGTTAATCTTTAGCAAAATATCAAAGATCGCATCCTGTGTGATCACGTCAAGCGCAGTCGTGGGCTCATCTAGTATGACTACTTTGGGATCGAGTAAAAGACTCAACGCGATCATGACGCGTTGTTTCATGCCGCCACTTAACTCATGCGGATAAGACTGCAAGACGCGTTTTGGATCAAGCCTTACATATTCCAAAAGTTGAGACGCCTTTTCAACGATTGCCTTTTTACTGACCTTTCTATCGTGCTCGCGGTAAGTCTCGATAAATTGCTCGCCAACCCTCATCACAGGATTCAGGGCACTTTGCGATGCTTGAAACACCATCGAAATCTCAGACCAGCGAAACTTTCGAAGTTCCTCACCTTTTAGTTTTAGAATGTCTTTATCCTGATACAAGATGGCGCCTCTTCTTTGCCCCATCCCATAGTGCAGCAAAGCTGTCGTTAATGTAGACTTGCCACAGCCACTTTCCCCTACGATGGCTGTTAATTTGCCCGCCGGAATAGACAAGGACACATCACTGACGGCATGTACCACAGATCCCCGCGTCACATAATCCACGTTCAAATTTGCTATCTTTAAAATATAGCTGTCCTCCACGTAGGCACCTCCATTCTCTCGCGATGTGTTTCGGCCTCCTTACATTAAGTCGTCTCGGTCGCGGCGCGCTTTGAAATAGATCACCACAGAAACTGCGATGGCCAAAATAACGCATAAAAACAGCGCCGCTATTAAAATGACATAGGAAGCTGAATCCCGCCTTTCGAAAGGCAGGCAAGCGAGACCTGTCACAAGAAACGTAAGCGCCAGCGTCAATGTGATGCGCAGTTGACTGAGATCCATGATGACCTTTACCCTCTTTCAGATGGTTAGCTCGTTCGTAGTCTAGGATTGAAGAAGTCATCGATGCCGTTCGCGAATAAGAAACACCCAAACGTAAAGAGTGTCAGTGCGAGAATAGGCGACAGCATGTAATAAACACCGCTCGGGTTTGACAAGCCCCCATTTTGATTGATCGCGATGTTGAGCATTTGGCCCCAGTTGGTTACGGAATACGGTACAAGGCCTAAGAGCATAATGCCAACGCTCGCCTGAACTGCACCAGACGCGGATTGAATGAAGTTAATCGTCAGATAAGACACGATGTTAGGCAGCAGTTCGCGCGTCAGGATATAACCCTTGCCAAGCCCCATCAGCCTTGCCACCGTGATGTAGTCTCGCTCACGAAGGGACAAAATCTGTGCACGCACGCCAAGCGCCAAAGGCGCCCAAGCCGTGACGGAAAGCAAGAGTCCAAATGCCACAGGGCTCGTAACAGAAAAGATTGCGGCCAAGATCAGGTTGAGCGAAAAGCTGGGTATCGTCAGAACTAAATTTATGATAATCATCAAGATCTCGTCTACCACGCCACCGATAAATCCGGCGAGGATTCCGATGACGACTCCAGCCGATAAAGAGATTAAAGCCGCCCAGAACGCTACACTCAGCACTTGTTGCGAACCGATCACAATCTCGGTCAGTGTGTCACGCCCAGCAAAGTCCGTTCCTAAAGGATGCGCAAAGGAGGGTGGATCAAGCCGCGCACTGTAGTCAATCGCCGTACTAAAATGAAAGAAGAGTGGTCCAATCAGCGCCATCAAGACGAAGAATACGACGAGAATGAAACCAATCAGGGCCTTTTTGTTGTAATATATGGTGGTAAAAAAGCGAACAACCACACTCATGATTTCACCCCTCCGTCTTGACCCTTGGATCGAGATAAGCATACAGCACGTTGGCGATCAAATTAGCTACAATCATACAAACCGCCTGAAACAGGAACAGCCCCTGTAACTCTGAATAATCGCGTGTGTTCGTTGCGTTCGTCAGAAATTGTCCGATACCGGGATAGTTAAACAGTGTCTCTACCAGCGCCGATGCTCCTAAAATTCCACCAAACGACAGGGCTAAACCCGTCACCTGCGGCAGGATGGCGATCCGTTTGACATATCGCTTCACGATGACAGATTCGCGCAACCCGCGTGCCTGAGCTGCGCTCACATAGTCTTCATTCATCACGGCGAGAGAGGTGCTTTTCATGCTCATCGCCTGCGTTCCTAGCAGCACCAACACATAAGTTAGGATCGGCAAACACGCATAGTCCAGCGCGCTTAGAAAAAACGGAAGGTTAAAGCCCGGCTGCACGAGGAAACTAAATGCCCCGTTGTAAGGAAACCAACCTAGCCGCAATGAGAAGACTACGATCAAGACCAGAGCGATCACGAAAGAAGGCACAGCGTGGGATATGACTGATAGACCAGTCATCAGTGGATCGAGAAACGAGTTGCGTTTCCATGCCATACGAACACCGAGCCAGTTTCCGATGATAAAACTAATCCCGAGCGCGATAACGGCAACAAACAGCGTCCAGGGAAGGGCTGCTGCGATCACCTGATTGACAGATACATTCTGGTTCAACATCGATACTCCCAGGTTGCCATGAATGACACCATTTAAGTACGTCAAAAACGCTGTGATCATCGGTTGGTTCGGGTTATAGTGATACATTGCGGTCAATCTCTGGTAGGCCATGACTAACGGTATATTTTGTGATTGCGCCATCTGATAGGCCAGCCCTTGCCAGACGTTTCCGGGCGTTTCTCGCATCATGACAAATGACACAACCATAGACAAAAATAATGTGATAATCGCGACGATGATCCTCTTTCCTATGACACGTATACGTGCGCTCACAGGCGCCCACTCTCCCTACTGACGGTTTTAGGATAGCCCGCCGGATAGTATCATCCGACGGACTTTTGTGCTAATCAGTTAGGTTTGATCGCCGTGTACATGATGTCACCAGAAAATCCCTCGTTTAAGATGGCAACGGCGGGCGCGTACTTAGCCGGCGGCAACAAGACGTTGCGATTATCCTGTTTAATGCCTTGCGGCCAAGGCAATCCAGTGACATCTTTCATGTTAAACCAGGCGCCTGTAACATTGAGATAAATATCTCCGGTCCAAACGTTCTGGTTGATCGCGTAAGCCAGCTCTGAGTAGATCAAGTGGCGTTGCGCTTTATCTTTCAAGAATGGCAGTTCATTTAGCAATTGATATGGATCGATCGTCTTGCCATTAAATGTCTTGCCAGTCCAGGCTGCATGCTTATTAACCATCGGCATACCACCCTCGCTGGTTAGCTCACCAAACGTGCTGCTGAGCGAATTCCAAGGGTTCGTATTACCCCAAGATACATCTGCCCAGTTCATGGCCATATCCGGACTGCTCGGTGATTTTTGGCCAATCGTGGTCCAGTACACACTATCTTGAATCGTTCGGAAGGTCGTCGGGATACCGAAGGCAGAAAGTTCTTCAGCGATCACCTCACCCGCGTTTAACCACTGCGGGTTCCAACTGGCGTCGCATGCGATCGTCCAGTGTGGGACTTTGCCCTGTGCGTCATGCCACTTGCCGCCGATTTTTTTCCACCCTATGCTCATAAGCAATTTTGTTGCCTGAGAAGGAGCGTAGGTAAAGTGGGTCATTTTGTCTTGTACGCTCTTCGGCACGTAAGTATTCAGTTCCCAGTTCGGCATTCCGACGCCAGACCAAGGCACGTTGAACCCATATACGTTAGAAACCTGCCTGATCGCGTTTCTATTAAGCGCATACATGACAGCTTCGCGAACTTTCAGATTCTGCATCGCGGGCTGATAGCGGTTGAACACAAAAGCCAGTGTCGCCGCGTCCATCATCTGGTAGTGAACGATGTTCGAGTTGGATTTCAGCTCCGATTCCAACAGATTTTGAGGTGGCGTGCCATCCACCCGGTCGATCTTACCGGCTGAAAGTAGATTGTACTGTTCATTAGCGTTACCCGCATTCAATTGAATGAAGTGCAACATTTTGAAGGCAAATTGCTGTGGATCCCAGAACCCTGGGTTTTTCACATCAACCATATCAGTCGGCGTCACGGTTTGCACCATGTAGGGTCCATCACTGATGGGATACTTCGGACTAAACTTGATAAACGCATTCCAATTCTTGTTCCACTCGTTTTGGATCTTCGTGGTAAATTGATGACCGATGTAGTTACTTCCAAGATTGCTAACGCCACCCGTGTACTTCGGTGCGCTGTCTAAAATTTGAGCTGCCTTGTCAACATATGTTTTATAAAAGTAATAGGGCAAATTCATTTGCGCCTGCTCGAGCAAGAACAAACGAGTGGAGTCGTTCGGATATGGAGCCACCCACTTAAAGATCACGGTAGATGGGTTCGGCGTTTCGATTGCCGTCACATAGTTTGCCAACTGTTGACCTTGGGCGTCGAGCGTATACATCGCCCAGACATCTTTGGATGTAAATGGTTTTCCAGTGCTCCAGTGGTCATTAGTGCGGAGGTGAACGACCGTCTCCGTTGGCTTATTTTCTATAGAAGATGCGAGACGAAAAAAGACCTGGTTAGAAGAACGGATCCCTTGAATCAGGTTTTCATACAGCACGTCGGTTGGACCTACACCACCTGCTGCATATGGGTTGCCTTGATAAGAAGGCGGTATCGGCCAACCGGCTGTTTCCGTAAAGATCGCTTGTGGATCATTCATCGCAAATGACACAGAGCCAGTGGTTAAAAATGTTCCAGAACTCATGATGACAGCCGCGAACCCAATAGAAAGCGCCTTAACTTTCGAACCCTTCCAATTTTTCACTTGGACATTCCCCCTCTTATACTCCTATTAGTTATGAATCGGTGAGACTCTCCTCATTCAATAAGTTTGACTATTCGATCACCCCCGATCATCCCAATTCCTAGTATAGAAAACGCATACACTTAGGTTATAGGCAGAGGTTATCACTCGTTGAATTAATCTGTCAACATAAAATTTTCAATTTGATTAGTTTATATTGACAACAATTTAACTCTAGAGCTCTATACGATATAAAAAGAGTCCGCACGAAAGTTTCACGGTGCGGACCCTAATCTTCTCTTCTTTCACAGCGCGCCTTCTCATGATCGATCATGGCCGTTTAACGGAAAAACTCGCGGTACTGATCGCTTGCCGGCATGCGGATCAAAGTCGGCGTTCCGAAAATCCAGCTCACCTGATTCGCACTTTGTCCGGATAGCCTCCGCGCCAATTGTTCGCGATATAGATGATACTCTTTTGCACGCTCTTTGCCTGCCTTGTTCCATGCCATCACATTCATTCCTCCATTTAGTTAGCTCTTGTTTTTGCATCTTCAGAATACGTCGCCTACACATCCTGAGCAATGCGCGAAATCAACCTTGAAAGCGAGGCACATACGTACTGTAAGCGCAGATCATTCAACCCTAGCTCGATCGGTCGAAGGATTGCTATCATTTTCACAATAGTTCAACCTGAACAATAATCGGTTCTGTCAATCTTGAACTCTTGCATAACCAGTTTTATTGCTGCATAATATCCTTATAGTTTGTTGGCGTAACAAACTATCATTATTGAAAATGCTGATGCAAACGCTTCAGCCAATCATATTATTTTACGGGGGTATACAGATGCATAAAACAAAAAAGGCCGCTCTCGCACTCGCGACCGTGTTAGCTCTTGGCATATCGCCTATTGCGTCCGCTCATAGCTTGGCGCGTGATAGCTCGGCACAGCCGCCGCTTGTGATTGTTCCATCGCCGACTGGAAATTTTCAAGACAATTTCAGCCCATTTCAAGGCAATCAAAACTATGGAACAGGCGGACTCATCTATCAAACACTGTTTTACTACAACACGCTCGGGCCACAAGTCTATCCACTGCTTGGCGTGAACTCCAAGTGGAGCAACGGTAATAAAACTCTCACGGTCAACTTGCAGCCTAAGGCGCGCTGGTCTGATGGCAAAGCGTTTACATCAGCAGATGTCGTATTTACGTTCAATCTGCTTAAACAGTACCCAGCCGCTGATACAAACGGCGACTGGCAACAACTACAGAGTGTGAAGGCAGCGGGGCCTCATACCGTTGTATTTCACTTTAAAACCGCAGATGTTCCTTTTGCATGGTACGTTTTAGGTCAGACCTACATCGTGCCACAGCACATCTGGGCAAAACTTGGCAATCCAGCCAAGGTAGCCATGACAACACCAATTGGAACCGGACCGTACGTTCTATCCGACTTTTCACCGCAGGTGTATCATATGAAGACGAACCCCTACTTTTATGGGCCAAAGCCCGCGGTGACTAATCTCGAATTTCCTGCCTACTCAGGAAACGATAGCGCGGATATGGCTTTGGCCAAAGGTGATATCGCATGGTCCGGCATCTTTATTCCAAACATACGGCAGATCTATGCATACAAAAGTCCACACAACAAGTACTGGTTCCCGGCTGGTGGCATTCAGACACTATACGCTAACCTAAAGAACCCCAATCTGAAGAACCTGGCCGTCAGAAGGGCCATCAGCATGGCTATGAATCGCCAGCAGATGTCAACCGAAGGCGAATATGGATATGAAGGTGTCCCGAGCCCAACCGGCCTCATCCTGCCGGCCAACCAACCGTGGCTCGACAAGCAGCTGCCTAAGTCCGATCTGGCATTTTCCTATAATCCAAATGCCTCGATTAAGTTGCTTGAACAAGCAGGCTATAAACGTAATAAGCAAGGCATGTTCATGGATAAAAAGGGCAAGCCACTATCATTTACCCTACAGGTACCAACAGGCTGGACCGACTGGGATACCGATTGTCAGATTATCGAAGAAAACCTGAAGCAAATCGGTATCAATGTCAGCCTTCAGGAAGAACAGTTTGGCGCCTATTATGGCAACTTAAACTCACACCACTTCCAGCTTGCAATGTCGTGGACGGTTGCTGGTCCAACGCCGTATTACCTCTATTATAATATGCTGTCTAAAACTGGAAATTGGAACCTTGAGCAATGGTCCAACCCGAAAACTGAGCAAGCATTGAAGGCATTCCAATCGACGACAAACGCGGCGCAACAACACCGGGCCATTAATGCATTGGAGCAGCAGATGGCCGAGCAGCTTCCGACCATTCCGGTCGTATTTAACGCTGTGTGGTACGAGTACAACGATGCCAACTACACAGGCTGGCCTACCCCGTCTAATCCATACTCCAACCCGGCACCTTATACATCACCTGCGATCGCGGTCGTGTTGGCACATCTGCATCCGGTAAAGTAAATTCATCGTGTCAAATCAAGTACCAAACTGAACACTGTTTTCAGACCCAACCACTGTGGTTGGGTCTGAACATATTCACCAACTGCTTCCACCGACCCCACGGCTCTCGATCGCCTTGCCGTAGTCACTCTTTAGATAGACTTGCATCGGATCTGCCGGCAGGCCCTCTTCCTCGCGGATAGCGAGGAGAAGTGGGGTCACATCGAACTCATACGCGCTTCGCACAGCATTTTCAGCTGCAAGCACGTCGTTTTTAGCCTGCGTCTCTCTGAGTTCGTCGTGGTTGATCAGAAGCGCTTTGGCATACTGCGTCTGGATATTTTGCACTGAACGAATCATCGCGGGTATCTTTGGCTCAATGGCGTGGCTCTGATCGATCATATAAGCAATATTGGACACTGTATCTTGCACCGCACGGTTTTCAGACAGCCTTGCATCCAGCATCTGATAAAAGATCAAAAACAGCTCATAAGGGTTCGTTGCGCCCACGATCAGATCGTCGTCCGCGTACTTGCGGCTGTTGAAGTGGAATCCGCCCAGTTTCGCCTCATCCAGGAGAGTCGCAACGATGTGCTCGACATTCGTGCCCGGCGCATGGTGGCCTGTGTCAACGAGTACCTGCGCCTGCGGGCCCAATTTCATGGCCATGTTATACGCCATGCCCCAATCCGCCAAATCAGTGTGATAGAATCCGGGTTCAAAAAATTTATACTCGATCAGCATGCGCATGGATGGTTCGAGCGCCTGATAGGTCTCTTGTAAGGCCTCATAGAGCCAGTGTTTGCGATGGCGGATATGCCCTTGCCCCGGATAATTCGTGCCATCAGCAAACCACAAGCTGAGAATATCCGATCCCACCTGCTTCATGATGTCCACGCACAAAAGCAGATGGTCGGTCGCTTTGCGCCGAATCTTCGGATCTGCGTTGCAGACGCTACCTAGCATGTAGTCATCGTCTTGAAAGACGTTTGGATTGACTGCGCCGATGCGAAGTCCTAACGACTCAGCATGGGACTGCAACTGCGCAAAATCATCAACCAGATCCCAGGGAATATGGATCGCCACTGACGGGCAAGCACCTGTCAGCTGATTGACTACCGCGGCGTCGTTCATCTTTTCATACGGGTCGCGAGGCACACCCACTCTGCGAAATACCTTAAAACGCGTTCCCGAGTCGCCATATCCCCAGGAAGGCGTTTCGATTTTCAGCTCCTTTAACCTCGCCTTGACGGCGCTGATGTCAATGCCGCGATCCCGCTGCTGCTCCTCAAAGACTGTGTAGGCCCTGTCGCTCCATGTACTCAACTCGTTCTCTCCTCTTCATTTGCGTGTTGTCGTTGGACATCTGCGATGCGCACAAAGCGTCCAACGGCATCTTCCCAGATCTCATGATCTTGCGGCACAAAACACTTTGTCTGCACAGACTGCGCGATCAGTTGCGTGATCTCGGACGACGTATGTAGGTGGCCAAGTGCGAATAGCTGAACCGCGACATTGCCCATCGCACTGGCTTCAAACGGACCCGTCACGACAGCGCGTTTGACCGCATTTGCTGTAAATTGCGATAACAGCTCATTTTGTGCACCACCCCCGACAATGCGCACCGTTTCGTATCGTTTCCCTGTGAGGCCTTCCAATTGCTCTAGCACAATGCGGTACTTTAGGGCCAAAGATTCCAGGATCCCGCGCACCAGTGAACCTACACTCATCGGCGGATTCTGCCCTGTTTCTAGGCAGATGCGATGAATAGTCGCTGGGATATTCCCGGGCAAAAGCAGTCTCACATCGTCAGGGTCAAACACAAAAGCCATCGGTACCGCATATTCAGCTTCTCGCAATAGGTATTCGATGTCAGACTTCTGCTGCTGTTGCCTCAAGATGCGCTGCGTCTCTTGCAAGAGCCATAGCCCCGAGACATTTTTAAGCAGACGGTAGTTACCCAAACCGCCTTCATTGGTAAAATTAAACTCAAAAGCGAGTTCGCTTTTTATCGGTTGTGGCACCACAGTGCCGACAAGCGACCATGTACCTGAACTGATATAAGCGTAAGGTGCAGCGGCTGACGTGGCGGCGATGACGGCAGACGCCGTATCATGCGAAGCGGTATGGATCACCTGCACGCCTTTCCATGATGTGTCTGTGAGTAGTTCCGTATCGTGAACTGTCTCTAGCACCGTGCCAGGCTTAGCGATGCTCGTAAAAATTTCTGAAGGCACACCGATTGTCGAAATGAGGTCTACATCCCAGTCGCCCGACGCCGCGCCAAGAACCTGCGTCGTCGTCGCATTAGTAAACTCTGTTCGCTTCTCTCCGGTCAAAAAGAAATTGAGCAAATCTGGAATGAGCAGTAGTGAATCAGCTCGTTTTAGCAGGGATGGATCATGCTGCAGCGTCGCATACAGCTGAAAAATCGTGTTAAACGGTTGCAACTGTACGCCAGTGCGAGAAAAGAGTTGTTTGGCGCCAAGCCTTGTCACAACAGCGTTCATCGCAGGCACGTTTCTTGCATCGCGATAGTGGCGCGGCAATTCAAGTAAGCGATCCGTTCCATCAAGCAGGCCAAAATCTACCGCCCAACTATCGATTGCAAGCGATTGCATCGACCCGCTGCGAATTCTGGCCTCCATGAGCCCAAGTTTGATCTCCTGAAATAGCTCATAGATATTCCAGTGCATCCGGTCGAATATGTGCAGCGGACGATTTGGAAACCTTCGCACCTCGCTTAAAGACACCTGATCCCCATCATACAAAGCGGATAACAAGCGCCCACTTGATGCGCCTAAGTCTATGGCAGCCATGTGCAACAAAACCTCACCCCCTAAAGTGGACGCCACCACAGGGTACGCCTAAGATTTAGAATACTTAGATACTATGTTACGACATGTGCATTGTCAACTAGATTGAAGCAAAACGAAGATAAATAAACATATACAGAAAGTAACTCAAATATGATACACTGCAAGTATCTAAGGCTATGGTAAGATCTAGGGAGGTTCATAGGATGATTGAAGATTTATGGAGAGAGAGGCCCCAGGTAACCACAAGTGGCCTTCCGGAACTCGTATTTCGCTCAAATATATTAGGAAGCGATCGCGCCGTCTGCAACTGGGGCGGAGGAAACACATCGATGAAAACCGTCGAGAACGACTTCCGTGGGCGCCCAGTTGAAGTTTTATGGGTAAAAGGCAGCGGTTCCGACCTTGCGACGGCTACAGAGAAGAGTTTTACCGCACTGAATCTTACCGATGTTCTGCCGCTTCGCGAACTCGACGAACTCCCAGATGAGCAGATGGTCGCCTATCTGTCACACTGCATGATGGATACCGGTCACCCCCGTTCCTCAATCGAAACCCTGCTGCACGCATTTTTGCCTTTCAAACATATCGATCATACGCACCCCGATGCCATCATCAGCCTGTGTTGTGCGCATAACGGGCGACAACTTGCACAGGAGATTTTTGGCGACCGCTTTGTTTGGATCCCCTACATCAGACCAGGGTTTGCGCTTTCTAAGATGATCGCCGAGGCAGTAGCTGGGCATCCTAAGGCAGAACTTGTATTAATGGAAAAACATGGGCTCATCACGTGGGGCGACACGTCGCAAGCCTGCTATCACCAAACGATCCGCATCATTCGGGAAGCCGAGTCTTACATTGAAGCACGCCAGCTCGGACCTGCATTTGGCGCAGAAAAGTTCGGCTCCTTACCCATTGAGAGACGACAAGCTATCATGTCACAACTTCTTCCAGTCGTGCGTGGCGCAGTCAGCACAGAGCGGCGCATGATCACGATCTACGATGACAGCGAAAACGTGCTCACATTTGTCAACAGTCGCGATGCTGCATCGCTATCGCAGATCGGGGCCGCCTGCCCAGATCATTTGGTGCACACCAACCGCGTGCCACTGTATATCGATTGGAATCCCCAAACAGGCGATACCACCGAGTTGGTGGAGGCGCTGCGCTCTGGAATCGCCCATTACGAAAAAGAGTATGCAGACTACTTTTCGCGCTGCGCAGGTCCAAAAGATCACATGTCTCAAACGGCGCCACGCGTGATCCTGATCCCAGGGCTTGGCATGATCACCACAGGCAAGTCGTGGCAACACGCAGATATCAGCAGACAGCTTTATCACCGAGCGATCTCCGTCATGCGCGGTGCGACAGCACTCGGGGAATTTGTGTCGCTGTCGGAAGAAGAATCATTTTTGGTGGAGTATTGGCCCTTAGAGCTTTATAAGCTATCACTTGCCCCACCAGAAGGTGAACTTTCGCGGCAAATCGGACTCGTCACCGGCGGTGCGGGAGGTATCGGCAGCGCCACGATTCGCAAATTAGCCGCAGCAGGCATGCACGTGATCGTCGCGGATTTAAATCTCGATGGTGCGAAAAAGGTGGCTGAAGAAATCAATCAGAGTTACGGTGCCAATCGGGCTCTTGCCGTCAAGATGGATGTCACAAAACCAGAAGAGGTAAAGAACGCATTTTCACAAGCGATCCTGGCATACGGTGGCATTGATTTGATCGTCAATAATGCGGGGCTGGCTACGTCTAATCCATTAGATGAAACATCCATTGAAGAGTGGAATCTCAATATGAACGTCTTGGCCACCGGTTATTTTCTAGTCGCCAGAGAAGCATTTACGATCATGAAGCGGCAAGAAACAGGTGGAACAATGGTTTTCATTGGATCTAAAAATTCAGTCTATGCGGGAAAAAACGCCGCTGCATACAGCGCCGCGAAAGCGGCCGAAGTGCACTTGGCTCGCTGCATCGCTGCAGAAGGTGGAGAGTTTGGCATTCGTGTCAACAGTGTGCTCCCCGACGCAGTACTGCAGGGTTCCCAGATCTGGAATAGCTCCTGGCGGGAGGAACGCGCCGCCACATACGGCGTGAAACCGGATGAACTCGAGGAATATTATCGAAAGCGCACTGTTTTACAGAAAAACGTTTTCCCAGAAGATATCGCCGAGTCAGTCCTGTTCTTCGCGTCCGGTCGTTCAGCGAAAACGACTGGCTGCATGTTAACTGTCGATGGCGGCGTTGCGGCGGCGTTTACACGATAAAGCAACTTGACGTTCGCTGTGATCGCGGTACATATCGACCGTGTTAATTATAACGGGCCAAGGATGATCGGCTTCAACCTCAATCATCACTTGGTCCGTTAGCTTAAAATGCGTTCGAATGTTTAAGATACGACAATCTGACCATACATCCCTTTGGCCGCGTGCCCTGGATACTCACAAATGTAGTAGAATGTGCCGGTTTGATTAGCTGTAAATGTTGCCGTCAATACAGGATCACCATGTTTGTCTGCTGCGGCAATCGGATGAATAAAGGCTCCCGGATAGATTCCTCCCTGCATCATGGACATATATCCATAGGGCGGCTGTGCAGACGTAATTTCCACCCCATGAGGCATTCCAGTATCTTCATTGATCAACTCAAAGGAAACCTTCGCACCCTTTTGGATATGAAGGGTCGGATTCACCAAACCATTGATGACAAATTTATCATCGGCACCAATCGGGCCGGCTAACGCGACAATTTTCACATTTCCGGTGGAATAGGTAATGGAATTATTGGCCTTATCCATCACAACATCCTGTTGACTCAGGGAAGCCTTCACATCCTGTGCCGCAGTTGCGGCGCTGAGTCTTGGGACGTTATTAAAAAGCCCGCTCATGTAAGAACCCATCGCTCCAGCCCAACCGTGTGCGTACTGTCCCATCATTGTGCCCCAACCGTTTGTAGTTGCGCCACTACCTCCAGCATATTGCCCCATCATGCCGCCAAAGTTACCAGAGCCCCAGTTATTCGCTTGCGAATTATTCGCGCCAGCAGCAAACACCTGTGAAACCATCACACCGCCGACACCTCCCGCGGCAAGACCTACGATCAAAAGTGGTACAGCAAGCAACTTTCGTTTCATTCCAAATTCCTCCTCGTTTCTGATCTGACCTTAGCTTAAATCGAAAATATGGAGAAATTGTGCGTTTAACTTGTAGAATATCCACATCACATTTTAAGAACACTATCAACGGTGACGTTCACACCGTTCTCAAGAGGGGGGTGAGTCAGTGTTTCATTACACAGTAGAAACCACGAAATCTGTACAGCAAGTGATTCATGACTTAGAGCAAAGTCTGAAAGCGCATAAGTTCGGAATCCTATGGTCCTTGGATCTTACCTCGACTCTTCAAAGTAAGGGCGTTGACTACACGAAACCATACCACATTCTCGAAGTATGCAATCCTGTAAAAGCAAAAGAGGTACTCAATGAAGCCGATGTGGTGGGCTATTTCCTTCCATGCAAAATCGCCGTTTATGAAGATGGTGGGACGACAAAAATCGGATTGCCCAAACCCACAGTGCTAATGGAAATGGTCGACAGACCATCCCTTGCACCAATCGCAAAAGAAGTGGAGCAAGCCTTAACCGACGCGATCCAAGAAGCAAAATAACCAGTCGTCTATCATCAACAAGCCCGCAAGAAGAAGGCAATCCGCCGCCACTTCTTGCGGGCCTACCACGCGCCGACTCAAGGATCATCAAGCCCTTATGGGCATCCCCTTTTTAAAGCAAGTCCCGCATCCTTTTATACTCTTCTTCGGTAAGTTCCCCGCGTGCGAATCGCTCCGCTAAAAGCTCCTTTGCACTGTATCCCTGGGCGCCTGTTTCCTTATGCGCTGCATGTTTGACCAAATAGACCACACCCCCGATCACACCAACTATGATAGCTAACTGCATCAACATGCCCAGAATACCCATACCGAATCCACCATATCCTAGACCGCCATACCCGAAACCCATCATCACAAAACCCTCCTCAACACATGTTAGTACACAACTTATCTAATTCATAACCTCAGCCTTTAGTGTCCGCTTGTGGCGCGCTGCCACCTCTTTAAAAGAACATGCCCACCTTCTCATTATATGGCTTTCGCACAACGAACGACCGACATCTGCTGTAAATGTTCAAAGACCTCAATCACACTTGGCATTTCCAAGCATGCAAATACAGTACCCCTAGAATTTGAAGAAAGTATGTGTTTACAAAAATCCGTTGTGTTTGATACGATACCTACGTATCCAATACGAGAAGGATGTGCTATGAGGTGTTGCGGCGGTGGACGTCATATTATAACGTGAAGCAAATACTGCGTTGGGGGTGAATTCTCCGTGACTCGTACCGAAGTCATCCGTAATCGTTACAACCGCATCGCTCCCTTTTATAACTCGATGGATATGATGATTAAAGAAGAGTGGAGAGCGGAACTACTTCAAGAGGCAAAAGGAAAAGTTCTTGAGGTAGGCGTTGGGACGGGTGCGAATTTGGGGCAGTACCCATCGCATG
>JAKACY010000009.1:21058-28533 GCA_021821025.1 Bacillota bacterium
GTTGAGGTCACCGGTGTCGACTTTAGCCCAAACATGCTTGCATTTGCTAAAAAAAGGGCCACCCAGTTAAAAACAAACGTACAATTGATAAAGATGGATGCCCAACACCTTGAGTTTGCTGATCACTCTTTTGATACTGTTGTTTCCACATGCGTGTTCTGCTCAGTGCCGGATCCATTAGCCGGACTACGTGAAATTCACCGCGTATTAAAACCTGGCGGCCGCCTTCTTATGATTGAACATATGCTGAGCGATCATGCGTTCTTGGCATTCACGTTACAGATATTGAACCCTCTCACAGTACGGATGACCGGAGCGAACGTGAACCGCAAGACCATAGACAATATTCAAACAGCAGGATTTCAGATCGAAGCTATGAAAATGCTGGCATTAAGAGACATTGTCCGAAAAATCATTGCCTCCCCATAACATGTGAGCACGACGAACCAGTTGAAATGAGAGATGAACAATGAATCTTAAAAGACTTGCGGTTCGTGCTTTCAAAATGTTGATCGTGCTGTCGATTCCGATCATCGTCATCATGGTCGTGTTGTTTCGCAAGCCCACTGTGCGTCCAGTCACAGTAGGCGAGCATCCTCCATCTTTCACGCTGCAAACCCTCGGTGGAAAAGTATTCAAACTCACAGCTGCACCACACAAAGTCATACTCATCAATTTTTTCACCACATGGTGTCCTCCCTGTCAAGCGGAAGCTCCCGATTTCTCTCGGTTTATCAATCGCTATCACAATGAGGTACAACTTGTGATGATCGATCGCCGTGAGGGAACTGTCCCCGTCAGCCAATTTATTCGAAGGTACCACTTACAACAGGCAGTGGTTCTGATGGACTACCATGATGCACTCGCGCAACCGTTTGGCGTCACAGGGCAACCAGAAACCTTCGCGATCGACCAAAAGGGCGTCTTGCGAGCACACATCGTCGGACCGATGTCATACGGCGAATTGGTGCAAGAAATGCACCTGTTGCAACATTAGAGTGAGCCTGCGTGATCTTACTCACAGCAGGCCATTGTTTTACCCAGTACACTCACTCTATACAAGTCGTATACAGGCATACGCGCATGCTCTGCACTGGAGGTCTAACTATGAAAGTTGTCACGATCTCAAAGAACTTGTTTAACCCGATTTCACTTCCTGGAATGGGGCGTAGCATGGAGGTCAATGACTTGTCTGCAACAGACATCATGGAAATTCGCACTGCATTTTCAAAAGGTGAGCTGTATGTGGACTTCTTTAAAGATCCTGGTACAAAGCTGAAGGTAATTCAACTATGGGCCAACCCCCACGCACCGCAAGTGACACTCTTTGTTTAAAGGAAGGAGGTAGCCACCATGCAGGTTCATCGCATCACGCCGCGCGGGTATTGCCACGGTGTAGTCGGAGCCATGAATATCGTACAAGAGGCAATCGATGATGAGACACTGCCGAGACCGATTTATATTGTCGGCATGATCGTCCATAACCGCCACGTCGTCAACGCGTTTAACAACGAAGGGGTAATTACGCTTGATGGCGCGACCCGATCCGATCTGCTGCAGCAAGTTGATCACGGTACGGTTATCTTTACGGCGCACGGCGTGTCGCCTGCCGTCAAGCGACAGGCGGCCGAACGTGGATTGCGGGTGCTTGATGCGACTTGCCCAGATGTGACAAGGACGCATGATCTGATTCGAGACCGCGTGACAAAAGGGTATGAGATGATTTACATCGGCAAAAAGGGGCACCCCGAGCCAGAAGGTGCCGTCGGCATCGCTCCAGATCATGTGCACCTGATCGAAACTGAAGGCGATCTAGAGGCACTAACGCTCACAAACAAGAGAATTGCCGTGACTAATCAAACGACACTGAGTCAATGGGACACAGCATCAATGATGGATAAAGTAAAGAAGAGATATCCGCAAGCAGAAATCTACAACGAAATCTGCATGGCGACACAATTGCGCCAAGAAGCCGTCGTCGACCAGGCACGCCAAGCGGATCTGTGCATCGTGGTAGGCGACGAGCGCAGCAACAACTCAAACCGCTTGGTGCAAGTGGCACAGGAACTAGCAAAAACTCCTGCGCACCTCATTGCCCATGTCTCTAAGATCGAGATAGAGTGGTTGTTCGGAGTAAAGTCCGTTGCTGTGACTTCTGGCGCATCTACGCCAAGCGCCGTCACAAAGGCTGTGATTGACTATCTGGAACAGTTCGATGAGACAGATCCAAACACATGGGTGCACAAGGATGGAAACACCGAACCACATATATTGCCCAAGCCACATTCCATTCACAATAATATTTGAAACAAAGGAGGAAGTGTTCATGTCACAAATGGAACTGTTAAACATTAAGAGAGAAGACTCACTGCTGGTGATCGATGCGAGAGAGGCAATTCAAAAAGGACACCACCCTCGTTACGAGATCCTGAACCTTGTCGAAGAAGCGCCGACAGGCACGCTGTGCGAAATTCACGTGCCCCACAGAACAGGCCCGCTCATCGGAGCGCTCGAGGGACTAGGGTTGAATGTAGCCGTTGCAGAGATCGAACCATTTCATTATCGCCTACGCGTTATGAAATTCTAGAGGGCCTTGGTGTCAGCTTGGCATCAGGTGATCTACATGCGACGACTTTCCTGAAAGAGTTTGCCGATCTGAGCGATGAAAATAGTCGTCTGTATGGAAAAATTGTCCTTGTTCTTCAAGTGGATCCACATGTACCTGGATGGCAGAGAGGTGCTCGATCTCATGCTGAAGCTGATGAATCACGCTTTGGGCGATCTGATGCCCCTCTTTGACAGACAGGCCAGAGTCCACCGCAATCGTAAGTTCTGCTAACACCTGATGACCAAACCACCGGGCCTTTACATCTAGAACCTTCAAAACACCATCGACATCCATCGCCGATTGTACGATCTTGTCGATGATCTCAGGCTCGATCCCATCTAAAATGCGTGTAAATACTTCCTTGGCCGAATTTTTCACAATAAAGAGGATCATGACTGTAATAACGAGTCCAACGATCGGATCGATCATCGGGTAACCTAGCCAGGCCCCGATCACGCCGATCAGCACAGCCAGTGACGTGACACCGTCGATCCGCGCATGTTTGCCATCGGTAATAAGCGCTGCACTGCCCATTTTCTTGCCCATGCGGATACGATAAATGGCGACGATCTCATTTCCTGCGAAACCGATTACCGCTGCGACAGCAACAAACCCCAGATGATTCATGCTGACCCCGCGCATGATTCGCATGATCGACTCATATCCCGCCACTAGCCCACTCATCATGATGACAAACACGATAAACAAACCTGCGATATCTTCCGAACGGTTCAGTCCATACGAAAATTGTTTTGTTGGAAGGCGACGGCTTAACCGAAACGCAAACCACAGAGGAATGGAAGTTAATGCGTCTCCAAAATTATGGATAGCATCAGCCAAGAGCGCCACGCTGCCTGATAGGACCACCACAGCAGCCTGCAAACTCGCCGTGATGAAGAGGCCGATCAAAGAAATCATCAGAGCCTTGGTGGCTTCTTGACTTTGAAGCACATCATGGTCCACGCCGCCATGTGAATGCGGGTGTTCATGATGATGATGTCCAAATCCCATAGCGCTCCCTCCCCGATCAAGTCACTGTGACGTTTTGCGGTGGACGCGGACTTCTCTTCGATACCATCACTATAGCGGTAAAGCCATGGTCCGACAATACGTGGCGGATAATTTATCCGAATCGTTATGCAGGGAAGTCCGCAAACGAGTAGAATGAAGGCGTTATGGTCAACATCGAGAAAGAGGGTATCGACATATGGATTATGTGAAACTCGGCCACACAGGCCTCGAAGTATCTCGCATTTGCCTGGGCTGCATGAGCTATGGCGTTCCAGAGCGTGGCAACCATCGCTGGGTTTTGAACGAAGAAACGAGCCGCCCATTCATAAAGAAGGCATTGGATCTAGGTATCAACTTTTTTGACACCGCCAACGTATATTCAGACGGAACCAGCGAAGAGATTGTGGGACGAGCTCTAAAGGACTTCGTACAGCGCGAAGAAGTCGTGATTGCGACGAAAGTCAACGGCCGCATGCATAAAGGTCCAAACGGCGCTGGACTTTCCCGTAAAGCCATCATGGCTGAGATTGATAACAGCCTCAAGAGGCTTGGAACAGACTATGTAGACCTGTATCAGATTCACCGCTGGGACTACACGACACCGATCGAAGAGACCATGGAAGCCCTTCACGACGTGGTCAAAGCTGGTAAAGCGAGATACATCGGCGCTTCCTCTATGCATGCGTGGCAGTTTTTGAAGGCATTACATACCGCGGAGAAACACGGTTGGACGCGATTTGTCACGATGCAAAACTATTTAAACCTACTATACCGTGAGGAAGAGCGCGAGATGCTGCCGCTTTGCGAGGCTGAAGGCATCGGCCTCATTCCGTGGAGCCCGCTGGCCAGAGGACGCCTGACGCGCGCCTGGGATGAGACTAGCACACGATCAGAAATGGACGAATTCGGAAAATCACTGTATTCGGTGATGGCCGATGCCGATCGTAAAGTGGTTGAGCGCGTAGCAGATGTTGCGGCACAAAGAGGCATTGCGCGCGCGCAAGTAGCTCTCGCATGGGTGCTGCAAAAGGCACCGGTTACTGCGCCGATCGTTGGGGCGACCAAGATGCACCATCTCGATGATGCCGTCGCCGCAGTTTCGATCAAACTCACGCCGGAGGAAATCACAAGCTTAGAAGAACCGTATATCCCGCACCCTGTACTGGGTTTTAACTGAATCGACGCACAGCACAGCTCTTATGAGTTGTGCTGTACCCTTGACCCCATCGCCGCCGCCATGACCAACCCGCAGAAGAATATTGCGGCCGCCACTGAAAACTGTGTCAATAATCCAAGATGGGATAATCCAGACGATATGACCGGTCCTACAATACCACCAAAATATAGTGGCAGATAGACCAGATTGAGCGCCGTCGTCTGATGTGTAGCAGGTACTCGCGTCGATAGCAGCGCAAACACCATCGCTCCCCCAATACCGATTGCCGCACTATATCCCGCAAGCATGACGCCAAACGGTACTAAGGTATGCGAAAGTGCCATCCCCACGGAAAATACAGCAGACATAGCAAAGGCGATCGCAAGCACGCGCCGAAACCCGATCGCGTCTCCCAGTCGCCCAGCTACCACTGTGATCCCAGCTCCGATTAAAGCGGTGATGCCCATCAATACACCGATTACCTGCGTCGCAGTGGAGGGTTGGCGCGTGATGTCTAATATTGCAACGGGCACGTAGGGATTGATCATTTGCCGTGCTAACATCAAAAGCGTATAGATGCCAAACAAGATCCACGTGATGCGTAGTGTGAATATCGTGCGCACAGACTTCCACGCGGCGATCCAGGCAGAATCCCTGGATACTCGGCGACGCTCTGGCGCACTCGCTGACGCCGATACAGTCGGTCTTAGCTCACGATAGAATACAAGGAGCATGAGGCCACTAAAGAAGGACAACGCGGCATCCGATACGTATAGATCATGCAGATTGAAGTCCGTGTGAGCGATGATCAATCCACCATATAATGGCCCTACCGCCGCTCCGACGGCCGACGACACGCTAAACAAAGAAACCGCGTAGCCGGTTCGATGGTTAGGCGCGGCCCTGCGAATCGCCGCTAGCATCACCCCAGTATTGCCGAGTTGAAAGCCGATAAGGGCCATCGCCAACACGACCATCGGCATACCCTGACTAAGCCCAAGCACCCCCAGTACGATCCCCTCAACAAATGCGCTGCGAACGATGACAGCCTTACCGCTATAACGATTCGCCCACACTCCCCAAAGCGGTACAAGGGGTAGGCCCACGATGAAACTCACGCCATTTAAAATACCCACCCACTGTTTAACATCCGCTGCATGCAGTTCCGTCAGATAAAGTGGTAAAAATGAAAACACGTGGCTCATCACGAGAGACTCGACCATAGACGTGATAAAAAACAGTATAAGAACCGTTGTCCATTTTGAAGCAGAAGCAGATTCCTTGCGATTCACAGATTCACCTCCGTCCCCTATTATAACCACACGATGACCCGGCAGAGCACACCCCTGGATCGTTGTACGGGGTTTCGTTCGGATTGAAGCTCGACATATCCTGCGATTGGTACTGCAGATATACGACATGGCATCCCTTGCATTCATCGCCACCCACACGACGCACATGTATAGACTGACTGCGCGAAAAACACTTGACGCCTTCAACATATTAATTATATAGTATAAACATTGATTTGTTTAAACTTATCATATTTGAAATATACCACACGGCAAATAAAGTAGGTGAAAGGATGCACGAACAGGTCCAATCGGCGGCAGAGCGCTTCGATGCAGCACTATTTGTAACGATGCAAAATCTAGGCCCGCAGCTGATCAGTCGAGCGCAGCAGGCACTCACACCAGGGCAGGTGTTTATGCTGCATTTTATTTCGAAGGAGCAACCCTGCAGCGTTTCCAAGTTAGCAGAGAAGATGGAGGTGAATCCTAGCGCCATCACCGTGATGCTCGATCGGTTGGAGAGTAACGGCTTTGTTGTTCGCGTGCGCGACACAGCAGACCGTCGCGTGGTCAACGTGCAGTTAACGAAAGATGGCGTCACAGAATTAGCGGATGTGATGAAAGTTCGAACGCGTATCACGCAGCACTGTTTATCCCAGATCGAACCGGATCAATTAGAAGGTTTTCTGCAGATCTTCGAACAGTTAGCAAGGATCTCAGCAGCGATGGATATCAAAGCAATCATCAGTAGAGACAATACCTCGGAGGGATCACATGGCTCAAAGTAATGTGCAAACGACCAATCAAATTACTGGCTCCCGAAAATGGTGGGCCTTAGCAACCGTCCTTCTCACGATGTTCTTTTCATCAATGGATCAAACGGTCGTCTCGACTGCAATGCCGACGATCATCGGCGATTTACACGGCTTTAACCTATATGCGTGGATTTTCACTGCATATATGATGGCATCTTCTGTGACGGTCCCGATCTACGGCAAGTTGTCCGACGTATTTGGACGAAAGCCGTTTTATGTTTTCGGGCTTATCATGTTCGCGGTGGGATCCGCTGTCTCCGGGCAAGCGCACACGATGATAGAACTCATCTGGGCGCGGGCGTTTCAGGGCATTGGGGCAGGCGCGATGATGAGTATGCCACGCGCTACCGTGGGCGACATTTTCGATCCAAAAGAGCGCGGAAAATGGATGGGTGTCATGGGCGCGGTATTTGGCGTGTCTAGCATCATCGGGCCGACGATCGGTGGGTGGATCACCGACTCATTTTCATGGCGATGGGTGTTTTACATCAACCTACCTTTTGCAGTTCTTGCCATCATCGGCGTGTTGGTAACCTTGCCTAAAGTACGGGCTCAGCATCGCGTAAAAGTCGATTGGCTGGGATCGATCCCTT
>JAKACY010000158.1 GCA_021821025.1 Bacillota bacterium
CGCCTGTCGTTCAATAAATCGAAGCAAGAGATTTGTTAATTCGTCCGTCTCAAATCCTGGCAGGCGTTCATGAAAGCTTGCTTCTCCTTCCCCGCCGTGAACCCAGCAGTCCCACTGGCTATTGTTATTTTCATAGCCGATCCATTCCTGAAAACCACCTCTGCGCTGTGGAGGAATGATGTGCATCGCCGCGCGTCCAGTTTGTTCTTTAAAGCCATCCAGGTGCCACTTTCCAAAATAAGCCGTATGATACCCCGCATCATGGAATACATTCGCGATGGTCAGTTGGTTCTCGGGAAGCCGATGTTCGTGCCCCGGAACTACCTTGTGCGGATAACGCCCGGTAAGTAACGATCCGCGATAAGGACAGCATAAAGGAAACCCTGAAACGGCGCGGGTGAAATTGATTCCAGCAGCCGCCAGATTGTCAAGGTTAGGAGTAAATGCATTGGGATCCTGATTGTAGCCTGTCGCTTGAGCCCGGTGTTGGTCCCCAAAAATCCAGATTACATTCGGGCGAACCGTCACGCCGCTACTTCTCTCGCTACGCACTTCCACCGCAGCATCACTTCTTTCAGCATAATTGGAAGTTTATTGAACCATTATCCTCGTGAACCCAACTCCACTAAGAACGTTTTTATTTCAAAGGGAAGAATTGTAAAAGAAAATTCCGCACTTGATGGGGACCCCATGGGTTCTTCCATCAGATTGCACTCTTGCCACGAATGAATGTGAAGATCACTATTTACAGTAACCTGCCTTCGACCACCACCATACTCATGAAGCCGTAGGACAATGCGATTGTCATCATCTTCCGCTAACTTGATCGCATCCACCATCACCTCTGGCACCGAGAATTGAAAGAGTGAACCCAACCAATTAGCGCGCCCTGGTTCTGCTCGCAAAGGACTATTAAGATCCCACGCATCTTGGACAACACCAACATGTAACCCCGATCCTTCATGCGGTATCAACGCATAGGTAAACTCGTGTTCACCTTGGTCAGCCAAGTGGTCAGGATGAATGGCAGACTTAATCAGCGAAAGGCGAAGAACACCATCCTTGATGTCGTAACCATACTTACAGTCATTCGCAAGGGCCACCCCGTAATTTGCCTCGCTGATATCCGCCCATTGGTGTCCGACTGACTCAAACCGCGCTTGGTCCCAACTGGTGTTCCAGTGCGTGGGGCGCTTCGTGTGGCCGAACTGGACATCATAAGTCGCTTCCGTCGCGCGAATCGCGACGGGAAAAGCCACTTTCAACAACTGTTGTCGCTGATACCATTGCACTTTTGTGACAAAATCTATCCGTGGGCTGTGCGCATATACCCACAAGTCTTGGGTGATCAATGAATCCCCATAGCGCCATGTAAATCGGAAACCTGCTGCCACCGGTCCTTCGCCTAGCACCTCAAATGACAGGAGGTCGTCTACCTCACTCATTTTCTCCTGGTAGAAAATATCGATATCCCATGCATCGTTCGCCAACGGTTTATCTTCAAAAACCTGCAGGATGTTTCCCCGTTGTCCATCACGCAATACCTCGCGCTCGTATCGACGGTCATACAGCCTTGTCAGTTGCCCCTTATCGTTCCATTCAAGTGTGTAAAAGGGCGTGATCATACTGTGTTCACCTAGTGCAAAATGAGACGCCCTTTGCACCAGATCTCCTGGGATAAATCGGATATGCGCTACACCGAGCGAATCTACCAGTGGTGTCAGAATCCACCATTCATCGCACACCATTTGAGCAGGCAAAACGTTTCCGTCGGCATCCTCAAAATGTCCTGCATGACTGTCAAAAGACGCTGTCTTTAACCGAACGATAGAGGAACGCTGCCATCCAGCAGAATTGAAAACGGCAAGTGTCTGCGACTGATCAACCATCAAATGGCCAGCCGCTGCTTGCCAGATGGTGTTTGCGATTTGCGATGCCTGGATGTACTCCGCCTGGCTATCTTCATAAACTTCCCGGATTGACGACCCGGGAATAATATCGTGAAACTGATTTCGCAACAGGATTTTCCACCCTTCGTTCAATGCCTGTTGCGCCTCACCCAACGCAAAGCCCGTTGTCAGTGCAGATAATATGGCCATCCATTCCGTTTCCCGATAAGCCAATTCCATCTTGCGGTTCATCCGTTTGTTGAAAGCCTGACTTGTGAATGTGCCACGATGATACTCAAGATACAGTTCTCCATCCCACGTATGAATGTACCCTTGCATACTGGCGAAAGTCTTTTCTAGACGAGAAAAGTAATCATCCGCTCGGCTCGTTGCCACATTCGGCAGCCCGGGCATCTTATCCAAACGCCGTCGCAATTCCAACATCTCACGATTGACTCCACCACCACCATCGCCGTAACCGTAGGAAATCAGAAGATCCCGATTAACAGCCTTATCCTGGTAGGCGGCCCACGCGCCGTGTACGGTGCTTGCCGTCAACTTTCCGTTGTACGTATATTGCCAGCGCAAAGGATCCTGGTTGGGATCGGGTGTTGTTATAAAGTGAGCCAAGACCTCACTGCCATCCATGCCTCGCCAGATAAACGTATCATGAGGCATGCGATTGTATTGATTCCAACTGATTTTCGTTGTCATGAACGTGTGAATGCCAGATTTCTTAAGAATTTGCGGTAATGCCCAACTGTAGCCAAATACGTCAGGCAGCCAGAGGTATGTACATTTTTGGCCAAACTCCTGCGCAAAAAAGCGTGTGCCAAAGAGAATCTGACGGACCAGGGATTCGCCTGAAGTCAGGTTGCAGTCCGCCTCCAGCCACATCGCGCCCCCAGCCTCCCATCGCCCTTCTTCGATGCGCGAGCGAATACTCTCATACAGATCAGGATAATCACGGCTTAGAAAGTCATACAACTGCGGTTGCGTCTGAAGGAAGATATACTCAGGGAACAGTTCCATCAGACGCAGTACCGTTGAGAAGGATCGCGCCGCCTTCTCCCGTGTATGTTTCAACTGCCAAAGCCAAGCTACATCAATATGGGTATGACCAACGCAATAGGCAGTGACACTTTCCCGTTTGTCATAATGATCAAGAGCATCGCGCAAGTACACTCTGGCCAACTTGACGGAATCATAGAAGCCGTCACTCCCCGGACGGGACCAGTCGATTCTCCGAAACGCCGCGTCCAGCATACTAAGCAGATCGATGCGGTCTGTACTGTTTTTATCAAGAATTTGCATCGTCATAGCCATGGCCGTGGACGTATAAAACAGATCATCAACGTCCTCATCCAGCCAAGCTATATCGGCGCGACGAATCTTGTGCTCAAGTAGCCCAGACCGCCGTCCACCATCTAATCCCGACCAGATCCGAAAACACAAAGATATGCTTGTTCCTACCCATTCAGGTGAAAAAAATACTTCCTGATGATTGCTGTCAACGCCTTGATATGGACGTTCATTGATAAACAGGAGGGATTCGAATCCAGAATTCGTCCCTCCACCCGTTGTTCCAAAATCGAACAAGCCGACGACACGCCGATCGGCCCATTCCTTCGGAATGCTGACCACCCGTGCCAGCCATGCATAGAAATCCCGGCCCGACCATTGGTCCCCTAGATGGACAGTCTTGGCACGACTAAAGCTAGGTGGGCGCTCTCCTACGTTGCCCAGTGTGTCTATTTGAAACTGCCATTCATCGAGTCTTCTAAGATCCCTGTACCGATAGGAATCCAGTTCCTGAATGCGTTTGGAAAGCTTCTCTTCGGTTAAGAACACCTCATCCACTCCCTCGTTACGATCATCGAACCTCAGGCTTGCGCTGTTCAAAGTGGATTGGCATTGGTACCTTATCCTGTTGAAACTTGCGTGTCCAGGATTCTGCGTAAGTGGCACCATGAGGTGTCTCTGCAGCATTGATCATGGCCGGATCGAGGCCATCGCGATGCTCTTCTTCCCAGTTGCGCAAAAGATGGTCAAGTTCCTCGACCACTTTGGGATATTCGTTGGCAAGATTGTGCTGTTCCCATGCATCATTGCGGGCAAACAACTGGATTGGCGGAATGTCCCAAATCCCAGGGTGATACGTCCTAATGAATTTCCACTCAGGCGTAATAACTGCTCGTTGTGCAGTATAAAGCCCGTGCTCGCAAACGATGTACGACCGCATCGGCACCTCTTTAGTCACCTGCTTTAAAAGAGAAGCGCCGTCCCAGTGCTGCAGCGGTTCAATACCAAATGCGTCGCAAATGGTTGCGGTGATATCGATCTGGTAGACGAGCCCACCGAATGTCTCTGTCTTGCCTTTACGCCGGGAATCTCGCACAATGAGTGGCACCCGCTGTGTGCCGTCGTGCACAGTCCAGTGTTCCACGTAAACACCGTGTTCTCCATGTTCCTCCCCGTGATCTGCTGAAAGAATAACGACAAGATCACCGTCCGCCTCAAATGCCTTTAGCGCGTCCAGCAACCGTCCCACCTGATGATCTGCATAGCGAATTTCGCCGTCGTACTCGTCGATCATTCGTTTCCAGTCCTCGTAGGAGTGAATCCCCATAGCCGGCGCAGAGTGCCAGAAAGAATCCTTCTGGTGCGCCTGCACCTGTTCTGGTGTCGGATGGGCGGGATAGTTATCATTACGCACCGCGTCAACAAATGACTGAGGTGCTTCATATACGGAATGAGGATCCCACATCTGCACATACAGATAAAAGTCTGGGGTATCACGATGGTCTTTTAGCCATTGCAGCGCGCGATCCATAACCTCTTGTCCAGCAACTTGCTGAAAGCTCAGTTCGGGACGATCGATGGGGTCGAGAAAATCGTTCCAGCCAACATAGAACCAGGGTGAAGGATGCCGTCCAAAACTTGTGATTGCAGCCGCCGGTATCCGATGCTGCCGTAAAACAAACGGAAGTGTTGAATACTGCCGATGCAGGATTTCACCGCGGCTGCCATGTGTCACAACACCGTTTTTAATGCCAAACATTCCGCTAATGAGCGCTGCTCTAGATGGCATGCAGGGACTGTTCGTCGTGTAAGCCTGTTCAAAACGGATACCCTCTTGCGCCAGTCGGTCAATATTCGGAGTTGTTGGGCGCTCATATCCATAGCATCCAAGATGATCAGGGCGAAGACTATCAATGTCAATATAGACAACACGCATATTCGGCATCCTCCAATATTCGTAAATGATTCCAAGGCACCTGAAGACCCAGAAGGATAACGCTTTCAATTTTCAGCAAGATATATTATTCTACAATTAATATATCCACCCAATAGCTTTATCCTAACTACATATAATATATATACACCATTGTCTTGGATGTCAACACGGTACAGGGGGTGCCATAGGATAATCGCGATTACCGTCAGGACTTATGATTGGCGATACGTAGACAGCTAATGAAAGGTGGAGAATGTTTTGTACGCTACGGATCAAAATAGACTAACCGAAGCCTTTGCTCTTTTCTTTGACTCTTTTTATGTACCTGAGAAAAAGTTGTTTCGCGAGGCGATCGGAAAACGTAAAAAGGGGGATCCTGAATTCGCCTATAACTGGTCGTTTGGCGCACTGCTTGCATCCTTTGCGGCATTGCTTGAAAGCGGTGCTGTCACTGATCATCCCCTGCGTGAGTTCTGGGAGACGACTCTTTTGTACTCAAATGATCGCTACCTTACTTTTCACCAAGGCTTGCTGGGCTATGACTCGTATATAGATCAGGAAAAACCAGCACGTTACTATGACGACAATGCGTGGATCGGACTTGCCTCATTGCGAATTTTCGAACAAACAGGCAATAGTATGTGGATGCAGCGGGCAATAACCGCTTTCGAGTTTGTACGAGATGGCTGGGATTCTTCGTCGGATGGAATATTTTGGCGTGAATCGCCTCGTGTTTCCTTGCACGTATGCTCTACTGGTCCCGGTGCATTGCTTGCCGGTCAATTATACGGTCATACACATGTCGAAGATCATTTGGACTGTGCGCGCCGCTGGTTTGCCTGGACACTTAGATTACGTGATAGTGACGGCGTTTTTCAAGACAATTTCAATCCCCAAACGGGTGTGATCGAATCGAAAAAATTTACCTATAATCAAGGCACTCCTCTCCAAACGGCATTGGTATTGTA
>JAKACY010000010.1:0-2008 GCA_021821025.1 Bacillota bacterium
CACCCGAGCTAAACCAGCCCTCGTTACGAGGGCTGGTTCGGGTTACTACCTTGCTGCTGCGTCAATGCGGCCTCCGCGAAGGCCACGAGCTTACGGGTCATTTGCCCGCCAACAGCGCCCGCGTCCTTAGTCATGATGTGACCCCAATAATCTTCGCTACCCTTGAAGACAGGAAGGCCAAGCTCTGCTGCGATCTCGTATTTCATGTCATCAAGCGCCTTATGGGACGCCTTGACCACTTGCGTGAATCCACTCGACATACCGATCACCCTCCCGTCGGCGATGTATTCGCGCCGTACAGTTAGGATGTCTCGATTGGCGAGTGCTAGAACGTCACATATTGCCGTTTAAACTAGGTCTCGGTAAGTCAATCAGCGCGAACGATCATGGCCATCGTCTACGTCGGCGTATGCCCGTGCCCGAATTCGCTGGGCAAAGACGCTCTGCGCGGATGTCGGCGAAAGGATCTGCGCTGTGATCTGCCGCATGGCCTCTTGGTCTGCCAGCCAATAACTGACTCCCGATACGCTAAAATTCCCCGGCACAGAGCGCGCCTCATATCGCACCAGCGGATGAATCAGCGCATAGGCCCGACCCACTACCGCATCAGGTACCCCAGGGTCCGCCAATCGCATCGCCCGCGCGAACATGGGCATCGAAAGCCTAGACGCCACCAGGACTGCCTGCCTCAAGAAGCGCTCCTGCCGATGCACGCGGCCGATGTCTCCTAGCGCCTCATGGCGAAAGCGCACCACCGCCAACGCCTCCGATGCAGACAGTTTCCGACGCCCCGGCGGCACAAATGCATCCCCTTCAGGAGACGCGATCGCTCGATCCACTGCGAAAGATATCGGCCCGATCGTCCGCATGACCTGCCGAAATCGTTCAAAATCAAGCTGCAGTGTCGCACACACCTTCAATCCGGTGAGGTGGGTGAGTTGCTGCCGAAGTTCATTTTGCCCTGAAGACATGAGCACCTGGTTGATTTTCATCCACCCGTTGCCCGGCACAAACACCCTCGTATCACGAGGCACATGGAGCGCGCTGACCACGCCACTTCCGATCTGCGATGTGAGCAGCACGAGCGTGTCCGTATGTAAATCCGACCGCCTGTCTCGATTCGCACTTAACGGGTCGCGATCAAGTCCCTCCACCAAAATCGTATAACGCGCGCCAAGGCTAACCTTTGCATCTACGGGCTCACCACGTCCAACAAACGCACATGAAAAAACTGTGGCAAGTGCAAGACCTGCCACCAAATCGATTCGCATCCATCAAACTCCTTACAATCTGCGCGCGTCAATCCAAGCCCTCACAGCGAACTGAGGCAACACCAGTTGCCTCTTGAACCTCCAAGGCTCCTTCAATAACCGATGGAGCCACTCTAAGTGGAGCCTCTGAAAGATCTGCGGAGCTCGTTTGACGCTGCCACTGATCACGTCGATTGTGCCACCGATTCCAATGGCAAGAGGCACACGTAAAGTATGCCTATGCTCGGCTATAAATATTTCCTGTCTGGGTTGCCCCAACCCCACGAGGAGGAGATGCGGCTCAAATCGGCCGATATCCTCTAGTATGTCGGCGAGATCAGCAGGCTTGAAGTAGCCGTTTCGCCCGGCAATTTGTAAATTAGGCCATCTCGCCGATAGCTTCTTCAGCGCCCCATCAAGCGACTCTTGACTCGCGCCAAGCACGTACACGCGGCGATTGGCGTCTGCTGCGTGTTCCAAGAGCCTCATCGTCAACTCCACACCTGTCACCCGCTGCGACAGCGGTTTGCGGTACCAACGTGAAGCGATGACGATCCCGATCCCGTCTGGCGTAACCAGATCCGCCTCTTTTGCCAAATACCGCAGTTGCGGCTGCCGCTCGATCCGCATCACAAGCTCTGGCCCGGCCGTGATGACAAAGTGTGCTTGGTCACTCTCCAAATATGAAACGCAATTTTCAAATACCTCTGTTTCGTTGAGTTCTGTAAAATCGACACCTAAAATCTGAACCATGCGCC
>JAKACY010000010.1:2018-28367 GCA_021821025.1 Bacillota bacterium
CCTACCCTCTGCGGTCAAAATCTGCGATTTGTTTCCTAAATGCCATCGCATCGCGAGCATCGACGTAAAAATACCACAACCCATCCTGCTGGTCTACCTCGCTTTTACCTTGCAGAATACGCGACTGGATGTGGATGTTTGGCGCCAAGGTTAATTTTGCAGCTAGAGATATCACGTCCCATGGTTTCATATCCGTCTGAATATGGTGTGATATGCCGAGAACCGTGCTCGTGAGATCCCACCACCGCGAGACCGGCACATGCGCATGCGCAATGGCTTGCAAAAGTTCCTGGTGACGTTTCATGCGCCCGATATCCGCCGCATCATCATGACGGAAGCGAACATAGTCCAAGGCCTCCTTTCCATTAAAATACTGCACCCCTTGTGCGATGTGAATATGTGTGTTATCCGTTTGGTCATCGTAATTCAGCGGCTTGTCTACGTGCATCGTCACGCCGCCAATCGCATCTATTAACTTGGAAAATGCCGTAAAATCCACAGCTATAGCATGGTCGATCGACACCGAAAAATTGCGTTCGATCGTCTTTTCCAATAAATTTAATCCGCCATACGCCATCGCATGATTGAGTTTCGTAAACCCATGCCCTTGCACCCATACTCTCGTGTCGCGCGGTATAGAAAAAAGCATGACACGGGTCGCATCATTATTGATCCGCGCAATGATGATGGCATCTGATCGAGCTGCTTCCCCTAGGCGACTATCAGATCCAACTAACAACCACGTCGCATGACTGTCAACGGGATGTTGATGTACGATCGCCGACAGCGCATCGCGTGTCCAGACCGGGGTTTTAGAAACGGGTGACCTGTCTGATACCTGCGTGTCAGACGAACTTTTAGGTACGCTCAAATCTGCTGCTGTACTCGCCACGGTAAAGTGGTGCGGGATGATGCTCCATCCGAGTGTAGCGGCCAGCGCAGCCAAGGCAACGATTATGATCGATACGAGACCTTTTCGCATCAGCATCCCCCCGCAAAACTTCTACAAGGATTCTGGCTGTAGCGTTTCCTAACTCCAATAAAAAAAGTCACCCCAACAAAGTGAGGTGACTGTAGCCGCATCAAGAGATGCGATGGGAACTGCATAAACTAATATAAGAAATAAATATAAGTGCAAGGAGATATGGTGCAACTATATAAACACTGTGGGCGGACGAGCACGGGGAATTCTCGCCTAGGGGGGGACTAGGATATACCCGTCCGCACACACAGCAGGGATGAACCCTCCCGAAACATCCCTTAAACCGAACCAATGACCTTTTCCGGCAGCTCAGCCATCAACAGGCAAATATTGCCTGTAAGATCTGTCGCTTTGCGTCCCTATCTTTCGAAAGGTTTGCCTTTTTCGGGAGGCCTTACACAAATAAGTATATCCAATTCGACAAAACATGACAAGCCATTTCGAGCACTTTTTCACAAACTTTCTACAATTGATGACTTCACGCTCGTCGACTTACTATTTGACCATTTGCCATGGTGTGGTCACATTGTCGATCTCCTGCCTGCTCAGCCCGTGAGCGTGCCAGGAGTGCCCCCGCCACTCGGCGTGCCGCTTGGCGTAGTCTGACCAGACAACGGCGCCGTCGTAGTGGACCCCGAAGCCGACGGCGATCCGGCACCAGACGTCGGCGTACTTGTTGTCGGCGTACTTGTTGCCGGCGGTGATGTCGACAGCGCAGCATTCACTACATCCACACCGACGATCGGATCCGTCGTCGAGCCGTCCGGATTTTGTGCTGGGGCTGTGTAGGTCGTGCCCATTAAATATACCTGACCGCTTGGGTCCTTTAGCTGGTATTGAATCTCGAGTGTTTGCACGCCCGTGACGTTCAGGCTAACAGGAGTCGGCTCGGCACCGCTTTGCACCCATCCAGTCTGCCCGATGGTCTTGCCATCGCCCACAAATACAAGTTGCACCTCACCGTTAAAGTTCTTTGATAGATCGTCGATGGCGACATTTGCCGTAAAGCTTGCATAGTGTCCCCCGAGTGCATAGTCAACACCAGGAATCTTCACCGTTTGACCTGGAATGATTCCCCACTGGATGACATCTTGGCCTGGATAGAGCTGTCCCAAAATAGAGGCCACCCAATAATTTGACAATTGACCATTCGGATACAACTGGGTGTTGCTGAAGTCTCCGTAAAGAGCTGTCGGAGTGAGCGACAAAAGCGGCGTTTCGCCCGCTGGCAGGCTGGACGAAGAAGTACTAGTCGTCTCCACATTACCTGAGGTATCCACGGATGCCTGAATGCCTGTCGCTGAAAAATAACTGGAATTCAGGAGTGGAATGCCGACAAATGAATGATCATTTGTAATACCACTAGGCAGTTGCTGTCCATTTACATAAACATTTAACGGCTTAACCGCCGATTGATCCGTGACGACGACGGCCGCCGGTTTGTTGACCCACGCGACAGATGAACTGAGGGCATGACCGACCGTACTCACCGGAACATACACGTTGTAATGATAAATAAAAGGTTCTGCAGTCGTAGTAACGGCCTTGCCGTTCACGACTATGCCGATGTTGGCGTAGGAAACCTTTAGATTTTGAACCCCCGTGCTGGCATAAGTGGAACCGGCAAAAAGTGCCGCACTCGTCACGATGCCCAGCATCAAACCGAGGTATTTTTTCATCTTGCAACTCCTTTCAACCGCAGCACTTACATCCGCAGACTAATGAACATGGACATCCGCAAAATCGACGTTTAGCACTAACCCACTCGGTAGCGTCTGCCCCATCGTGTAGATAGTTTGATTGCTGGTCCTGACGGACAATGCAATCGTAAGGAGGTGCACACCTGTGACATTTACCGCTACTGGCGTAGCCGCCTCCCCTTCCTGCATGAATGGGGACTGATACAGCTGCTTGCCGTCTCCCGTGATGGTCAATTGCACCTGTTCCTTCTGATCGGACGCATCATCGATGCCAAATGAGCCGGTCAAGGAAGTGTAGTTCCCGTTCAAGTTGTACTCGACCCCAGGCACCTGCGAATTGGTTTTACGTGCTGCCCATACGAGCGAATCTGAATTGGGGTACACGACGCCGTCGATCTTGGGAGCTCCGTCATTCCAACCATACGTGGGACCGATTATACTACCTGACCAGTGTGCATAATCCCCATAGTCCCGAACGTCAAAAAATGCATTGATCGGCATGCCTGTAGTTGCAGGACCTTTCCCGATATAGGCGGTATTAGTCGTAGAATCGAGGTAAAACGGTTGATTGATCAAGGTCGCCAATGCAAACGGAGAAAAGTAAGTTTGACCTTGGTAGCTAATCGTATGCGTCCCCGAGTAGACAGGCAACTGATCATAGTTCAGTGTCCCTGACGCAGTCTCCGGCACGGACGGGTCTTGAATGATCACCTGCCTTTTCTGACCGTCCCAGTTGACTTTTGCCTTCAATCCGTGTCCGATCGTGCTAATCGGCACATATACATTAGCGTTGTAGATAAATGGCTCTGCTGCCGTCGGAATGGTTTTGCCATTCACCTTGATGGCGATATTTGCATAGTGTGCGGTGATCAGCTTCAACCCCGTCGTGGCCAGCGTCACACCGCCAAAGACGGCTCCCCCGATCATGAGCCCCGCCATATAGCCGGATGCTTGCCGTAGCAGACGGTGATACCGTGGTCTGGCAACCGTGTATTGTTCACGGCCCTTGTGGACGCGTAAACGCCATGGAATTTTCTTCATAAGACAACTCCTCACCCATACTATACCTTCTATCATACTGACTAGTAGATTAGGTAACAATGGAAATCAATTGAACGCTACAAATTTCATGGGCTTATTGCCTTAAATGCAAAAATTTGTTTGACTTCTATGTTTGGGGATGATAAGCTAAAAACGCAAGTAAATTAAGCAAGTACGCTTTGTACTTATGTAGGGGGCTTCTCCGATGCAAGGAACCGTTAAGTGGTTTAATAGTGAGAAAGGCTACGGGTTTATCCGCGTAGATGGCGGTAACGACGTTTTCGTTCATTATACCGCAATCAACGGCGATGGCTATCGTACGCTTGAAGAAGGGCAACAGGTGGAATTTGACATTGTAGAAGGACAACGCGGACCCCAAGCTGCTAACGTAAACAAGCTGTAAGGGATTTCTGACACCTGAAGCGATATAATCTATTCTGCACCTCCTGATCTCAGGGGGTGTTTTTTGACGTTTATACAGACGATAAATAAGGCGCCCAAAAGAGGGCGCCCGTCCCTGTGATACTTAGTAGGTAAACACGGTTTGTGAATTGGTGATGACTGGACTGCCTGTGTTAGCGCTGATCGTGCTGTTTAAGTCTCCATCGCTATCGGCTGTCGTGTCGGCCGTGTAATATACGGTCACCTGACCACTTTGATTCGTAACCGCCGTCGCTGAATTACCACCCACAACACTCGAATCGGCAGAGATCGCACCAAGCAGCTCAGACGTCTCTTGAGAAGTTTGCGCCTCAGTCACCAATCCAACCGACTGGATCAACGAAAAGTTCACGGTGGCATTTGGCACTGGATTTCCATACTGGTCCAAAACTGTGTATGTGACCGCGTGCTTTGAACCTGCTGTGACGCTCGTCGGCGATGAAGAACTGGTCGTAATCGCCGTCGGCGCTCCGGCCGTCACGGTCACATCCGACGTGGCAGAACTGATCGTCACACCGCCTGCAGTTACGGTGACCGGCGCCGAGGAGACCGCCTGAGTTGGCACCAGCGTAGCAGTGAATGCGCCGTTTGCAGCGGTGGTTGCTTGCATAGATTTACCATCAAAGCTAACTGCGACTGGTGAGGAGGCGATCGGTGCGCCATTTGCATCTTCAACGATACCCGTTACCGTGAGGTTGCCTCCTGCCGTGATACTGCTTGCGCTAAGCTGCACGCTGGACTTCGCAGCAGCCACGGTTGCCGTGACCGGATTTGGCGTTTGAGTCGTGCCAACTTGATCCACAAGCCGCGTCAGACGTGCATTAAGCAATTCCAGTTTGCGAATCGACTGTATGCTGACGGACACATACTGCCGCAGCACGTTGGTCGCCAACGCATCACCGCGCAATGATAGGCTCGTGCCACCTGACGCTTGGCCCAGAATAGCTTGCACTTTTGTATAGATACCATCATACCGGCGCTGAATTTGCGTCAGTTGATTGGAGGCTTCATGAACAGCGGCTGGAAGCTGACCGTCCTCATTTGCAGATGCCTTAACCTGTTCTTGAAGATGATCCGCTAACGACTGCACTTGGTGGGCCAAATCGACGAGTTGCTGCGCGGACGTGGCTGTACCCATCGCGGTCAAATCTGCTTGAATCTGCTGCTCCACACTCACTTCATTGGAAGTTGCGACTGCGCCAGTTGTGCTGGTTGATGACTGACCTGCGAGTTGGATTTCAGCCTGGAGCTTTTGCTCGTCGCTCTGCACTAATGGATCGTAATATTTCACTGCTTGTTGAAGTAAACCATCGATTAACGTATTGGGGAGGCTGATATGCCCGTGTCCATGGTGATCATCCGACCCTGAGTTTAACAAAGAGCCGAGGCTGGCCAAGCCCTTGAGGTTGAACGTGCTGGCAAAGTTGAAGCTTGACCAACTGCTGACTTGGGCTTGCGAATGGTTCCCCTGCTTGTTGTGCCCCTCGTGATCACCGTGATCTCCATGATCGTGGCCGCCTCGTCCATGGTCGAACTTTGCGATGTGCCGTGGTGCTTGAATCGTGTCTGCAAACGCCGCTGCTGGAGCGATCGTCATTCCAAGAACGACGGCGATAGCCGCTGCTGCCCGGGCTGATTTTTCAAATGATGCCTTCATGAAGGACCCTCTTTCCTTGGTATGTTTTAGAAATAGATTCAGCCGATAAGTAAGCCAGGCAGATGGGCATTTGGCAGAATACCCCCCTGTGATCCAATTCTGCAAAACACTCAACTGACATACTCATAGTTTTCGTGATCGGGTGAAGTTTTGTGTCCGTCGCCTGTGAATTTGTTGGCTCGCCGTGACCACCTTATGTAAGACGGCAGCTTACGATTCATGGATTTCACCCTCTCCTATATTCGGCCGCAAGCCGTACTAATATAAAATGTTAAAGTTACACCTGCGTATGGGGCATGTAATCGAGGCAAAACGCACAGTTTATGCGGCGCCTAGACATCTCAGTCAGCTCTTATATATACTGGATCAGACATGCTAGGTTGGGAGGCTGGATCTTGAATCTGGGTTACTTTAGGAGACTGTTGGTCGAAGCTATCAGCCTATCCCTGCTTACATCTACGCTTCTTGTGCAAACTACAAACGCTATGGCTCAAACATCAACGCCACTCGCTTATATAAAAGTCGGGGCGACGGCCGCATCGCCATCTAGAACGAGCACGTCTGCCGCTACGAGAAATACATTCGCGTCGGCCACCTGGACTGGGCTTGGTCCAGCGCCGATCCCAGAAGCTGAGACGTTGACGCAAAATGCGCCTGCATCTGGACGTGTCACCAGCGTGGCAACCTTCGCCTCCAGCATCTACGTCGGAACCGCCGGCGGTGGCATATGGAAGAGCACCGATGGCGGCTTCAAGTGGACCGCACTGACCGATAGCCAGCAGAGCCTTTCGATCGGAAGCATCGCGATCGATCCGCTGCACCCCAATATCATCTATGCGGGGACTGGGGAACTGCATTTTTCCTACGACTCGTACTTCGGACAAGGGGTTTTAAAGTCGACTGACGGCGGTCACACGTGGAGTCTCATGGGTAAGTCCACATTCATGGGCCAGCAGATCAGCAAAGTCATCGTGAATCCTGCCCACGACAACGACATCTACGTGGCCAGTGATCATGGCGTATATGCATCCACAGATGCTGGCGTGACATGGCGCCTGCTGGTCGATGAGGGTAACGATCCGGCTGTTGACCTGGTGATGCGCCCGCGCGATCCGAATACGCTTTATGCCGCTTTTGCCCTTCTTGGGATCTATGAGTCATCCGACAGCGGCCATACGTGGAAAAAGCTCACGAATGGACTGCCGACTAAGGACTTCGGCGTGATTGCCCTTGCCATCGCGCCATCTGATGCCAAGATCATGTATGCCAGCTTTGCAAAAGACCGCGCGCATGGGCACGGTCTGCTCGGACTTTACGAGAGTTCAGACAGTGGAGCCACGTGGGTTTTACGCAAAGGCACACCAGATTATTTTGATGCGCAGTACAGTTACGGCGGCGGTGCATCTGCCGACGGCCAAGGTGTGTACGACAACTGCCTGGCTGTCGATCCGCACAACCCGAATCACGTGTACGCAGGAGGGATTACCCTGCTAGAATCGATGGATGGCGGCTTGCACTGGACTAACCTCGCTTCACCAAGTACCGCCGGAGCAAAGTCAACAACCTCTGGCAACCCGACGCAGGTGAGCGACCAGGTGGCTATGCACCCGGATTTGCATGCGCTGACATTTGATCAGGTCGGAAATCTATACGTGGGAACAGATGGAGGCGTGTGGAAGAAAACTCGGGGCGGCATTTGGGAGGATCTGAATACCAACTTATCGATCACCCAGTTTTACCCTGGCATCTCGACGGGAAATGGCGCTGAAACCATACTCGGCGGCACGCAAGACAACGGCACACTCCTCTATCATAACGGCGCCTGGACGCAGATCTTCGGCGGAGATGGCAGCTATACGGCGATCGATCCAGCCAATTCGCAAGTTATATACGTCCAAGTATTAGGAACTGGAGATATCCTGCGCTCGACGAACGGCGGCCAGAGTTTTTCTTCGATCGCGCCGCACTACAAGAGTCCGCAATCGATCTGGGCCGCGCCATTTATCTTGTCACCTGACAATCCATCGGACATCTTAGTCGGGGCTGATCGCTTATATGAAAGCAAAAACAGCGGCCAATCTTGGTCCGTCATCAGTCAATCGTTCACGATCGGCAGCGACCATTCGCTTGATCCGATCGACGCCATCGCAGTGTCCAACACCAATACTGAAGTTATCTATGTAGGGACGCAAGATGGGCAGGTATTTGCTACATTTGATCATGGCGCGCACTGGAGCAATATCACGCCTGCAAATGCGGATCCGGGTGCGTCCGTCACACAGCTTGTGATCGATCCGCAAAACGATCATAAGTTGTACGTCACATACGGCGGCTTCTTGTACACGGGCAACAATCAGCACGTATTTATGACGCTAGACACGGCCTCGACCAAGCCTTTATGGGTAGATCTTACAGGTGATTTGCCTACATCGCAGGTGGATGCAGCGCTGCTGTTAGGAACTGACCTTTACATCGGGACAGACATGGGGGTTTACATCTCAGAGGCTGGATCATCAAGCTGGAGCAAATTCGGGCGAGGGCTACCCAATTCCCCTGTGATGAGTCTTGCGATCACAAGCACCTGGCAACTGATCGCAGCCACACACGGCCGCGGCATGTTCGAAACGACGATCTCCCTGCACCGCGCCATGTACCGCATGTTCACGTTTCATCTGAGCCATCTGGCGCACCGTGTACATTGAGCCATCGAGCCATCGAGCCGTCCGGCCACGCAACTAGATCGCCACGACGGAGCAATACGCCACCACTTCATTCCACGTTATAAAGCGGCGAATCGTATCTTCTTCTGACACTTCGCTGCCAGTCTGCACCTCGACAAACTTTAGCGGCGTGAGCGCGCGGATCGCATGCCACTGGTTCTGGCTTACGCGCAGCACATCCCCTGCAGATACGGTCACGATGCGGTTATCGAGTGCAAATTCGGCTGTTCCTTCGACGATCGTCCAAAGCTCACTGCGCTTTTGGTGGCGCTGATAGGTGAGGTGCTGTCCTTGATGGAGCTCCACCCAGCGCGTCAAAACTTCCTTACCATCATCCAATTTGCGATAATCAAGCACCCGGTACATCCCCCAGCGCCGCTCCTCGTACATCGGCCTTCCAGCAAACGCGCCGATCACATCCTTGATGCGCTCACTGTGCTCCTTATTTGCGACGAGAATGCCATCCGGGGACGCTACGACGACCGCGCCTTTCAGACCCATCGCCACGATCGGGATTCCGAGTTCATTGATCACGTGCGTTTGATCCGACGCGACGGCCGTACCCGAGCCCACGAAGTCATCATCGATCTCTTCGCACAATGTCGACCATGTGCCGAGGTCCTTCCAAGTGCCTTCATATGGGCGCACAACGATCGTCTTTGCGCGCTCGACGACTTCATAGTCAAAACTGCGTTTGACGAGTCCGGAGAATTGTTGTAGCAACTCTTCATATGTATTGGGATAGCCAAGCTCTGTTAGCACACTTCGTAAATATCGGATGCGAAATGCAAATACACCGCAATTCCACAATGCCCCATCAGCTATCAAGCGCATGGCGTCATCATGAGCTGGCTTCTCAACGAATGACGCTACCGACAAGAAGGCTTGTCCATTTGCTGCCGCCGCGAGTGGGCGGATGTAACCCAGTTTGCTGGTCGGCTCTGTGGGCCTCACACCGATCAGCGCCAAGTCCGCGTTTGATGCGCGCAGATCTGCTTCGAGCTTTGCGACCGACTCAAAAAACGACGCATCCACGTAAGGGTCGATCGGCAATGCCGCCACCACTTCGTCGTCGGATAACCCTTCACTATCCGCCAAGCAAAGCGTCGATAAGGCAATCGCAGGAAACGTATCCCGGCGTTCTGGCTCAACGATGAGTGGCACATCGCCTAGTTGCGACTCGATGATATCCACCTGCGCCTTCGATGCACAGATATAGGCATCGTTCTGCAGACCCACTGCAAGCAGCTGCTGCCATACTCGTTGTAGCATGGAGATCGGCTGCCCGCACTCATCGCGCAACACTTTTAGAAACTGCTTGGAGCGGCTGTCGTTAGACATCGGCCAAAGCCGCTTGCCCGATCCACCCGATAACAAAATAAGCCTCAAAGCTCGCACCCTCCCCCAGGTAGCCATGAGCCGAAAGTGTAGCCGCAGGCTCAGCTACTTTTGCTTGTCAAACTCTCGAACATAAAAGTCCACCGTATCAGCAAGGCCTTGCTCAAATGTGACCTCAGGTTCCCAACTTAACTCCGTGCGGATCTTGCTGGCGTCGATGGCATAGCGCCGATCATGCCCCAACCGATCTTTTACATACGAGATCAGCGATTCTGATTTCCCCAGCTTCTTTAAGATCAATTTTGCGATGTCGATATTGGCCCATTCGTTATTGCCGCCGACATTGTAAACTTCCCCGTCTCGCCCATCGTGCAACACGCGGTCTATCGCTCGACAATGGTCCTCTACATGCAACCAATCCCGCACGTTTTTGCCGTCACCGTAGATCGGTAACGGTTCGTCATGCATCGCCTTGAAGATGAGCGCCGGGATGAGCTTCTCGGGATATTGATAGGGCCCGTAGTTGTTAGAGCACCTCGTGATTACGGTTGGCAGGCCGTAAGTCTCGTGGTATGCCCGCACGAAGAAATCTGCGCTCGCTTTACTAGCGGAGTATGGACTATTTGGCGCCAATGGCGTAGTTTCCACAAAGTACCCCGTCGCTCCAAGCGTTCCATACACTTCGTCGGTCGATATCTGAAAATAGCGCTTGATCTGATGCCTTCGCGACGCCTCTAGCAGCACCTGTGTGCCAAGGACGTTGGTCCTTACAAATACGTCTGGATTCGCGATGCTGCGATCCACATGAGATTCTGCGGCAAAATTGATCACCGCATCGACGCCTTGCACAAGCTCTCCCACCAGGTTCGAGTCGCAGATGTCGCCTTTTACAAACGTATATCGCCCATCCGATGCGACATCTGCCAAGTTATCCACATTGCCCGCATAGGTCAGCAAATCCAGATTTACGATTTGCATGGAGTTGTGAACCTTAAGCATGTACCGGATAAAGTTCGATCCGATAAACCCCGCCCCACCCGTCACCAAAATCTTGTTGTACACGACATGCACCTCTTTACCGATTCGTCGCCTTACAAACTTACTGCACTTCAGCGCGGCTGTTGTCGCCTAGCACAAAATGCAGTGCGCGCGGCCGCTCGCGGATTCGCGAAATCTGCACATTTTTCCCGATCAGGCTGTTATCAATCCGAGTCTGAATGTCCTCGATGTGTGTGTCCTCCAAGATGATGCTGTTCTCCACTTCACTTGCGACGATGTGCACACCGCGGCTGATAGACGTAAATGGTCCCACATAGGAATTCACGATCTTCGCCCCGCTTGCGATCATCACGGGTCCTCGAATCGTACTGTTGATAATCTGTGCACCTTCAGCGATGACGGCGCGGCCGATGACCTGTGAGTCTGCATCCACCTGACCGGATACGTTCGACTCAATATACTCCAGCATCATGCGGTTTGCTTCGAGCACATCCTCAGATTTCCCCGTGTCCTTCCACCACCCATCGATCACATGCGAATCCACGAGATGGCCGTGATCCACGAGGTATTGGATAGCATCGGTGATTTCCAGTTCATTGCGCCAGGACGGCTTGATGGCGTTGACTGCTTCGAATATTCGATTGTCAAAGAGATATACACCGACTAGCGCCAGGTCACTCGGCGGCACTTTGGGCTTTTCAATCAGTCGCTTCACACGCCCATTTTCAAGCTCCGCGACGCCAAATCTTTGCGGATCGGATACACGGCTAAGCAGGATCAGCGAGCTGGGCTTGTTGTCGCGAAAACGTTGCACAAAGTCGGTAACGCCGTCGCGGACCAAGTTATCCCCGAGGAACATCAAGAAATCGTCGCCAGCGATGAACGACTCGGAGATTTTCACAGCATGTGCAAGTCCCCTTGGGGCATCCTGTTCTATATAGGAGATCTTAACGCCCCACTCTTTACCATCACCGAGTGCACGGCGAATCTCTTCGCGCGTATCGCCAACGATGACACCGATATCTGTGATTCCGGCATCACGAATCGCCTCGATGGCATAGTACAGAATCGGTTTATTAGCCACCGGTATGAGCTGCTTCGCCCCGGTATAGGTTAGCGGTCGCAAGCGTGATCCTGTGCCACCGCTTAGGATGAGTGCCTTCATATCGTGCCTCCAAGGTTGTAATCCTGAATGTAACTCTTTAGTGCATCCCGATAGTGACGAAGGGGCGCAAATCCTTCCAAGCGCCACATGAAGTTATCCAGTACAGAATAGGCTGGCCGATGTGCTGGACGGTTCAAGTCTGCAGTCGTGATGGGCTCGACGTGAACACTGAGATTCGCCTCTTCAAATATCGCTTTGGCGAACTCGTACCACGTACAAGTTCCTTGATTGGTCAGATGATAAATGCCATATGCGGGTTTGCGTACAAGCTGGGCGATTCCGGCGGCGAGATCAGGCGTATAAGTTGGAGACCCCAACTGATCGTTTACGACGCGCACAGTCGATTCTTTTTGCCCTATTTGCAGCATAGTGCGAACAAAGTTCTTTCCGTGCAGGCCATACAACCAAGCTGTACGCACGATATAGTGGCGCGAACATAGTGATGCAATAAGCTGTTCACCTGCGAGTTTGCTTTTGCCGTATACACTAAGGGGACCCGTCGCATCATGCTCCAGGTAAGGTGAGGTTGCATTTCCGGGAAATACATAATCCGTACTGATATGTACGATCGCCGCGCCGATCTGGTTTGCGGCCACAGCAAGGTTGCGCGGCCCGAGCGCGTTAACGCGGTAAGCCAAATCAAAGTCCGACTCGCACCCATCCACGTTGGTATAGGCGGCAGCATTGATAATCAAATCAGGGTGGTCTGTATGTACAACTTTCTGAACTGCATCTATAGCCGTTATATCGAGTTGCGACTTTGTATATTCAAAAACTTCATCGCGTGAAAATGCGGTCATCAGATCCTGACCGAGCATTCCACCAGCCCCTGCGATCAACACTCGCATCCTATCACCCCACTCACAGATATTGTAAGGGATTTTGTAGGATGTGGCAATGGGGGACAAGCTCATGCTTTACTTTATCCGAGCGGTTGGACCTTCCCATGATGGAGAGAGGCCACCTATATGGTGGCCTCTCTCAACTGAAATTCACTACTGAGCTTACTGAATGGTGACCGAATTACTTGCTGCAGAAGCTACAGATACTTGACCCAAACCATTGACTGCTTGCACCTCGAAGGTATATGAGGTGCCTGATTTAAGCCCTGTCAATCCAGCGCTTGTCGATGTCACATTCTGAGCTGCTACAACTACCGAGCCGCCAGCAGGGATCGCAAGCACATTATACGATACAGCCCCCGCTTCAGGAGTCCAGCTCACTGTAGCATCGCCAGCAGCGCCTGCTGCAGCAGTTACACCAGTCGGTGCAGCCAAAGGAACACCAGTTGCGGTCTGCGTACCAGTCGTCAACGTTACGGCACTTCCAGATACGAAGTACACGTTAGCCGTCGTTTGCCCTGGTTGCAGTGTTACCGATGACACCGGCGCTCCGGTCGGGGTCATGCGGAAGTCGCCACCGAAAGAATTGCTCAAGTTGATGGTCACAGCACTGTCGCCAGTTACGGGAATTGGATCCCCAGCGGTATCTGCGTTTACTACTTGAATCTCAACAGGTGTGCCAGCTGCAACGCTGACTGTATTTGTGCTACTGATGATCGACCCATTGTATTCGAACACAGGAGCCGCCTGGTTCCCAGGTGCCACACTGATCGTAAACGAAGCCTTCGGCTGATCAGGGTTGCTGATATCCTGTACGGTAATTGTCGCACTGCCTGCCTTACCGAGAGTCAAATCTTGCAGAACATTGTACGCACCATTTACGCTAGTCACGTCACCGTTGGTCACGCCGACAACAGCAGTGTTAGAAGAACTAATCGCCAGCTCATCGTTACCGACCGCTTGACCAATGGCATTCTCTGCAGTTGCATTGACCGCTGTTTGATTAGCCAAGACATCTCCGACGGCTAGATTCACATTAGAGACCGGACTAGCCGCTTGTGACACCGCAACTTGCGTTGCGTAGTTTTGGATATTGATTGCGGAGTCCACCGCTACCACAGTACTGTTTGCACTTTGATTCGCCAACCCGGTATCCGTAGCGCTGAGTTGCAATGACCCAGCCGCTGCGCCACTCGGAATGGTGAAGCTGACGCTCGCAACGCCTGCAGAGTTGGTGTCGACCGTATAGTTCGCTTGGCCCGTCGGGAACTGAAGTCCATCATTTTGCACGAAGGAGAAGGTTACTGGTTGACCAGCTGATGCTACATTGTTACCATTCGCATCTTGCAGTTGTGCTGAGAATGTTACTGTTTGGCCAGGCTTTACGATATATGGAGTCGTGGATGGCGTGACAGACAATTTGTTAGCTGATCCTGCAACAAATGAATAGGTGCCCGTAGCGCTGAAGCTGTTGGTAGTGTCATTGACGGTTAGGGTAGCGGGTGCTGTACCAACCGTTTTTGTCTCAACCGCAAAGTTCGCGATACCATTCACCAAGTTTTGACCCGGATATACACCGTTTGCGAATGGAGTAAACACACCATTCGACACAGTTCCATACGTAACAGCTCCGCCGACATTGCTGGAATTGTCAGTAACGGTAATCGCATCATTTGCAGAACTGGTCGTGATCGGATGACCATTTTTGTCAAGCAGCGTCACCGTATACAGGGTATACCCGTTACCATTGCTGTCAGTGCCTTGTGTGCTGCTTACGCTAATCGAACCTGCTGCGGTATTGATATAGGATGGAACCGTTAACGACGCGCCTGTCAAGCTCGTTGAAGAAGCAGAGACGACAATATTACCCGCTTGGCCCGGAAGGCTGTACACCGTAATAGGTAGCGTACCGCTAGATGGCACATACACCGTCTCGGATGTGACTGGTGAGCTACCAGCAACGAAGGATCCAGGACCCGTCAGGGATACCGTCACATACGTACCGGGTTCACTGTTCCATGTGTTTCCAGAGGCATTTTCAGCAGACACATTCACCTGCGTAGAATACTGTCCATTTGCGGAGATGGCCGTTGGGGATCCCGTTGCCACTCCAAGTGCAAGTTTGCTCACGGTGGAGGTTGCAGTTCCGACAGTCAAGCTGGCAGAGGTCAGCGGCGTCGTTGTATTGGTATCCGCCACTGTGATCGTATCAGATACGTTGACGTTGGTCGTCGGGCCGATCGCAAACGTTGCGACGCCATTCTTAAAGGTAATCTCATTCAGACCATTGGTCACCGCAAAGTCGGCGGGTTGATCTTTGGCAGTGGTCGCGTCAAGGATCAGTCCCTGCGTATCGCTCACCGAAGCCACACCAGAGTAATTCGTAACTGGGTTGCCACTCGCATCAACTGCTGTTACCGTAACAGTATCTGTGCTTGCACCATCAGCCAGTAACGAAGGTGCTGCAGCGGAAACTTTATAACCAACCGCTTGACCAAACACTTGGACTGCCACTGGAGCAGACTGCACACCGTCGACCGTTGCTGTCACATTGTATGTGCCAGGGGTGGTTACGACGAGTTCGTTGCCGTTAATGATGGCGCCTGCTTTGTTATCCACAGAGTAGGTGACCGTCGCGGTGCTCGGCAGGGTGATGGCATTGCCTTGAGCATCCTTCACGGCTACGCTCAAGTTTTCGTTGCTGTTTGGTGCCAAGGTTGCGCTTGGTGCGTTCACCGATACCGTTGCGCCTGCAGGCAACAATGTGCCATTCAGCCAGCTTAGGATGTTCGTCAGAACAACCGCTGCGCTTGCACGGTCAACGTAGATTTGGTTCTCAGTGGAAGGAATGCCACTGAACAGGCCGATCGACTTCGCATATGCGAGAGGCGACATACCGTTCATTTGCGCGGTCGTCAATTTGCCAGCGTTGATCATGGCTGCGACGAAGAAGGATGCAACGTCACCATAAGATGCATGGTAGTTTTCGTTGAAGTTGTAACCGACTTTTACGCCGATCCAGTAAGGGTTGATCCATTGGGCTGCTTGCGCTGCTCCAACGTAGTTGAATGCCCAGTTGCCAGGAGGCACGTCAGCATAGTATTGCGCTGCTGCTTTCGGCGTTATATTCGTTACGTTTTTCACTGCGTTCATGAAGTATGCGAGGAATTGGCCGCGCGTTACAGAATCTTGCGGGCGGTACGTGCCATCGCTGAAACCATGAACGAAACCTTGTTGCGTCAGGTTCAAGATATCCTGTGCTGCAAAAGCGAAGTTGCCGCTCGTGCTCACGTCAGAATACGGATTATTCGTGGTGGTATCTGCGAATGCTGCTGGTGCAAGCGTTCCTAATACGAGTGCTGCTGCAGCAATGCTGGAAAGCGTGCGTTTCAATCCGGTTCCTCCTCTTAATACCAAGAATAAAATATGAAATGAAGGGAAAGCTGTCTTACATGAGTGCTTCGAAACGATCAAGTCCCGTTTCGACAAACAACTTCATCATGTCATATCCCTGTGCAGCCGTTTCTGACTCCATTGTCGAGTGGCTTCATGACGCCATATCCCTCTCCCCGTCCCATGCATCACTGACCGGTTCGACAAGATCTGTTCAGGCGTATCGACACAGGTCGACATCCCTCCCCTCAGTGGAATGTATCTCGCAGTATAAAATTGTATAAATCACGGCAAAACCCATCGCCATGTTAGACGCATATCAAGCGGCGCAGGTTTCAAACTTCAATCAGAAATTCGAGGCGACGTTCGCGGCAATCTATTATCTATTCGCGTTTGTTGTTCGCCCTCGCAATTGCATTATAGACGACACGAACACACCTAGTAAAGCACGCGATCTTGGAAATCCGGGTAAAAACCGACCTGCCTAGGAACATTTGTGCAAATCGCGTGACATCAAGCGCGTCGCCGCATCATCACGGAAAGTCACGCCAATCTTGCACCCACCGCGATTCGACAGGTTTCCCAAGCTGTGATTTCAATTGATAGTGTACCAGATATTAGCCATTTTGGGTAATAGATTTCATAAAAAAAAGTGAGATTTCAATTCAAAATCAGTCTTGGTCTAGATGATTCATACGATATTCACTATTTCTGCAACTCTCGGTAAAGATCTGCCGTTTGCTGCGCCATCCTTGTAAGAGAAAAGCGACTTAATACGACTGCTCTCCCGGCCCGCCCCATGTTTGTTGCTCGATCACGCTGACTCGCAAGCCGTAAGATCGCATCCGCGACTGCTTGCACATCCCCTACCGGCACTAGTATCCCAGTACCTCGTTCCCCCTCAGCGATCACATCAACTAGCCCTCCAACGCGCGAGGCAACCACAGGCAGTTCTGCCAACATTGCCTCCAAGACGGAGATCGGCATTCCTTCCATCTGTGATGTCAATGCGAAGATGTCTGATGCTAACAGGAGTCCAAACACGTCCTGGCGAACCCCCAAAAAATGCACACGGCCGGGCGCCTTTTGTTTCGCTCTCTCCTCTAATAAAACGCACTCTGAGCCGTCACCAACCAACACGAGGTGGATGTCTGCGCCTCTGTCGTCAGCACATCTGGCCACCGCATCGATCAACACATCATGACGTTTGACGGGATGAAGCCGTGCCACGCAGATCACGATCGCAGCATCCTGCGGGATTCCTACTTCGCCGCGCAGGTCGACTGGAACCTTCGTAGCTTGTGCGATTGATGAGAGCGCGCGATCCACATCCATGCCATTTTCAATTACCGTTACCTGGCTGGGACGGTATCCCCGGCCGATCAAAGTGTGGCGAAGAGGCTGAGAGACCGCGATCACGCGGTCAGACATCTGTTTCGTGAAGCTCTCAAGTCCCATGAATAGCGCGCGTTTTAAGGGAGAAGCATAATCATAAAAGAGATCACTATGTACGGTGGTCACTACCTTTATGCTCAGGCGTCGCCCCACTCTCCTTCCCGCGACACTTGCACGCACCCCGTGTGTGTGGATGATGTCTGGCCTAAGCTCAGTGGCTAGCGTAGAAAGCGTGCGAAAGTCCGCCATCATCCCGCCGCTTTGAAGCACATCGACGCGTATACCGCTCGCCTGCGCCTTTTCAGAGAACTCACCATGAAAATAAGTCGCCACCGACACCTCAAACTCCAGCGCTCGAAGCCCTTGAAGCAAAGCTAAAATTTGCGATTCTGCCCCGCCGAACTCTCCAGCTGGCAGCACGTGTAAAATGCGCAACGGCGCAGCCCCTCCAAAACTTGATGATATGAGTCCATGTTGTACAATATACTTCTACAGGATCATGCAATCCAATAATTTTGGCGTAAGAAGTGATGAATCATGTCCATTCCACCAACCCTGTCATCGTACCGTACCATCAGTGGGCCTGTCCACGTTGAAACCGTCGAAAAAAAGTCTCGCTTTTTATGCGCCCTCTTCCCAGTCACTGCGGAGGCAGAGATTAGCAGATACCTTGCGGATATCCGCAGAGAGCACTGGGAAGCGAATCACCACTGCAGCGCGTTTCGCCTTCGCGATATGACGGAACGCGCCAGTGACGACGGTGAGCCGAGCGGAACAGCAGGGCGCCCTATGCTGTCTGTCCTGCAAAAAAGCCAAGTTACGGATATCCTCGCAGTCGTCACCCGCTACTTTGGTGGCACGCTCTTAGGTGCGGGCGGCCTTGTGCGTGCATACAGCCATGCAGTCGCGACTGCGCTCTCAAAGGCTAAGATCGTCGACTATATCCCATACGATCGCTTCGTGTTCCCGGTGAGCTACGCGGATTATGAACGCAGCGTTCGCCTTTTTGACCGCATAGGTTGGGAGCTTACCGCCGAATTTCTCGAAGCTGTACACCTGACTCTGGCCGCCCCGTCATCAGATCGCACCGTCATCATCGGACTTGTGGCTGATCTTACACGCAGTCAGGATTACGCCGAGCCAGTCGAAACCGTACTTCACCCCCGCGTAGGTACATGACTTCGCTGAAGCAATGCAACTAAAACTGTCAGAAGCGCGCTCATGCTGTATGTATTTTCCTCAAAGAGGGCATCTGCCGTGCACCAAGTTGCGGGTTCATCGCTTAGCCACGCTCTCAGAAACTGTTCTTGTGATACCTTGCTTTTGTGAAGGTGCCGGTAGAGATCCCCGAGCGCTCGATCGACGTACTGCTGGGCTGTTTTAGCTGACACCACAGTATCCACCTCGCGGTTCCCGTAAAGTTCAAGCACGCCATACCCGCTGCGCTCTAGCACGCGCTCCACAGCCTGGACACGCACGTAGCCGAAGGGCTCATCACCAGGCACGCGCGGGTGCAGGACTTTGAACATCATAAATACGAGGCCGTCTTGCACGATCGGCAGATATTGATCCCCATAGGCCGTCTCGCCATGCCCTTTCTTATATGCCCGCAAATCCACCCCTTGCGCCGCTAATGCCCGTCTCATAATGGCCTTTGGACCGCGGGCATCCTTCACCTCACTCCCGTCTGCAAACCACAGTCGCGATGCGATCCCACATCCATCTTCATAAAAAGGCAGCACCGCAACCAAGTCCCTCAACTGATACACAGGTTTCTTAACCATAGCCTCACCCTCCACCTCAAATTACTCTCAATTATACTACTATTATTCTAAAGGTACACATACGTATAAAGAAAAATATAAAATCTTCATCTCATAATCATCTATACACCATTAACGCAGGACATAGCTGTAAGTGCCTATTTAGATCATCATCTTCACTTGCCGCTTATTTACGAGTTAGCGTTTGATAGAAATATTAAAGCAGCCTAGGCTACTTTCAGGCGCGCCAAACTCATCTGTGGACCGGTCCGAAAGGACACGATTATGCTAAACATGGAGTCAAAGGGTAAGGGTGATATGACGGAGTGCGTGAGGCTGGCACAAGCGGGCGATCACGCAGCGCTCAACTTTCTTTGCACATCCTACTCGCCACTTGTGCATGCAATAGCCACCCGCTATAGGGGAAGTCGAGCGGATTATGAGGATCTTGTGCAGTGCGGATTTGAACACCTGTTAACAGCAATTCGCGTGTTTGATCCATCTGTCGGCGTGTATTTTGGGCACTTTGTGAAAGTGCGAGTACGCTTTGGCGTAGCGTCGTGGCTACGCAAAGAAAACGCACATAAAAGTAGAGTGCAGTACGAGGATCCGGCCCCAGGAGTCGCAGGGTTAAGTATATGGGGTGCGATCGCGGATCCCCGGTCTTGCGAATTCTATGAAATCTCCGAATGGCAGGATTCATTCGCGTCACTTTCGCCACGTGAGATGCTGGCGATCGAAAAAATAGTGATTGCAGGCCTAACAACAAGGGAATTAGCGGAGCAAGAAGGCGTGAGCAGGGAGACCGCGAAGACGTGGCATCGCCGCGCGATCATGAAGGTGAGGCAGAGCGCCTCTGCGTGGGTGCGGTAAACTCTGAATAAGGGGAACCATAGTCCATAGACATCTCTTTGCATGCGCACGTCCTTGCGCGCACTTCGTCCCGGTCTGTCTCTTTCGCAGGCCGGGCAAGCGATGCTAGCTCAAGATCTGTACGAAACCCCGCGTTCCATCCACTCGGATACAGGTACCATCTTTGATCCGATCGGTCGCGCCATCAATCCCAACCACGTCCGGGATGCCATACTCACGAGTGACTACCGCACAGTGCGTATACCGCCCATCTCGCGATCTACCGGATCGTATCTGCAATACCCATCATCTTGTCAGCGATGTTAACGGCCTCTGCAGAAGCATTGAAATTATGTTGGGTTTCCAGCATATCTGTCATCTCTTGGGTCAAATTCACGTTAGATGATTCGAGCATGCCGCCTTTTACCGGACCGATCAACTGACTCGTCGTCGCGCCCCCAGTGGCATTCGTAGCCGCAGTAAACCCGGTGTTAAGCTGATACACATCGTCACCCAGGCTATGCAATGCGTTCGTCGGATTCCCCACGTAAGCTAATCCCAGGCGGCCCAGAGAAACAGGCTTGCCTGTTAACGTCTGTGCACTGAGGTCTCCGTTTGCAGACACCGATAAAGAGTTGGGATTCACACCCGTAAGATCGATGGGCTGCCCGCGATCATTTAAAACATATGCGCCAGACTTTGCGGATAGATACATATGCCCCGTCAGCACATCACGACTTATATGAAAATTTCCCGCGCGCGTAAAACCTACGCCGCTCGGGCTGCCTGAAACCATGAAAAACCCGTCACCAGCGATAGCCATGTCCAAGGGATTATTCGTGGTAGTGAGATTGCCCTGTTCAAAATACCGCTGCCCTGGCAGCGCATAGGCTCCCGTTCCAAGCGAGAGTCCCGCCGGCGTAAGGCGTTGGGATAGCCCAGAAACGGAAGGACTTTGCCCATACACCTGTGTCAGCATATCTGCAAACGACACATCCGTGCGCTCATATCCTGTCGTGTCCAAATTCGCGATGTTGTTAGAGATCGCATCAAGCCGCGCCATCTGGCTCTGCAAGCCAGACGCAGCAGTTCCGAGCAGTTGCAACTAAAGCCATCCCCTTTGATCTAACCTACAGCCCCGGTACAGAGCCGAGTTGCGCGGTTTGTTGCAGCGTCGTATCCATCGTCTGCGCCATCTTTTGATTGGCTGCATAACTACGATATATATTCAACATATTGATCATATTTTGCGTGCTGTTTGTGTTTGAAGACTCGAGCGCCCCCGACTCTATCGTGCCTCGGCTAACCTGCAACGTCGATGCAGGAGTCAGGACGAAGTCCGTGATGCCTAGCGGCTGTAGCGCGTTTACATCGGTTGCGACAACGCCAAGCTGCGCCCGCGCAAGAACCTGACCGGACGTGTTAACGACTGTATAAGAGGCCTGCCCATTTTGATCGATGAGCGGCTGACCGTTCGGCCCAAAATACGAGGTGCCCGTGTACGCCGGGTTGATCCGAATCGCCGAATCGATAATCGGCTGGCCTGTCGGCGACTGAGCCAATACCCGCTGTCCTGTTGAGTTATATAGCAGGTGATCTGCCCCCACTTGAAACTGTCCATCACGCGTCAGAGCAACACGCAAGCGCCCGTTTGTGTCCACGTTTAGCACAGGGAAAAATGAGTGCACGCCGCCAGTCGCGGAACTCGTCATGCGCAGAAACCCAGCCGGTTGTCCATCCGCCTGCGTGATCAGTTTACCGTTTTTCCCTACGATCTCGTATGACGGTTGGCCGTGCGCGTCAACGACCGGGATGCCGTTTTCCCCAAATAAGTCTAGCCCAGTGAACCTCGGATTCTTCACGATCCGCGCGTCCAGCATCGGTACACCCTGCGCGTTAACTGGCAACAGCGGATCACCCTGTGTTGTCTCGATGACACCACCTCGCCCTACGACAAAAGACAAGGTGGAGACCATCTTCGGGGCAGACCCGCCGCGTGTTCCCGTCCCAGGAACCGATGCATATACCGATGTGCCCGTCTCAGGTGGATCGGATATCGCAAGGTCAAATGGTTGACCTGTTTTAGTGATCAACCCCGCGGAAAAATTCGAGACAGACTCTTGGAACACCACGCCGTTTTCCATCACGCCGATCGGCGTCGCGTTCTGACTCTGGCTTCCAGAGAGGCGATCTACGAGTTGCATGGGAAACGACATCGCTTCGCCTGTGGACTGCTTAAAACCTGGTGTGGAGGAGTTTGAAATGTTGTTCATAATCACTTGCTGCAATCGCTCATCCGCCAAAAGTCCGCTGGCGGCAGCTGTGAGTCCGTCCATGTTAACTTGACGCCTACTTCCTCTTAGCCTGTCTTGCGGTCAGTTCAGGCCGCCCCCACTTATCGATGTTTTCAAGGAAAGCACCTGTTCCTTTAGCGACACAAGTCATCGGATCGTCCGCCACATTCACTGGGATCTCTAACTCCTGTGTCAAAAGCTTATCCATAGCGTGCAGTAGAGCACCACCGCCCGTAAGGATGATGCCTTTGTCAAAGATATCTGCCGCAAGTTCAGGCGGCGTCTTTTCTAGGACGCCCTTTGACGCCGAAAGGATCGCTTGCACGGCCTCGTTCACCGCACCAGCCATCTCACCCGTTCTCACCACGACCGTTTTTGGCAGGCCTGTTACCATGTCCCTGCCGCGAACATCCATCTCTGCCTGACGCCCATCTGCAAATACGGAAACTACACGTATCTTTATATCTTCCGCAGTTCTGTCACCAATTAGTAGGTTGTGATTGCGCTTTATATATCGGATGATCGCTTCGTCGAACTTGTCCCCCGCCACGCGAATAGAAGAGGCGGTGACGACGTCCCCCAGGGATAATACTGCAATATCCGTCGTACCTCCGCCAATATCGATCACCATGCTGCCGCTGGGCTGGGTGATGTCGGCACCTGCACCGATCGCCGCAGCTTTTGGTTCCTCGATCAGATAAACCTGTTTAGCACCCGCAGCTTCTGTAGCTTGCCGGACGGCCTTTTGTTCAACTGGCGTGATGCCCGCGGGAATACAGACGGCCACGCGAGGTTGCGAGAATAGCCCCTTACCTATCGTCTTTGTGATGAAATGTTTTAGCATCGCTTCTGTGATCTCAAAGTCAGCAATCACGCCTTCACGTAGTGGGCGAATCGCTACGATGTTGCCGGGTGTACGGCCGACCATGCGACTTGCTTCCTCACCAACAGCCACAATCCTTCGGGACTGGCTTTCAATCGCGACGACTGATGGCTCGTTTAACACGATTCCTTTGCCGCGAACATGTACGAGAACATTCGCTGTCCCGAGATCCACGCCTATGTCTTTTCCAAACATCGTTTTAAATCCTCTCTGTCCAGAGAAACTAAGCATGCCTGCTTAGGCACCCATCCCGAACAGAATACGAACACCGAGACTGTGCTACCTTGAAAGTTCTACACGCGGACGCCAAATCCTCTTGATACCGTCAGGGTTCCTTGTAATTTTCTTTTCGGATCATCCTTTCTATACTTTTCCTTTGTGGCCTCACCACCGCGCAGGTGCCGGATCGACTTGTGGTATTCAAGGATCTCCTTGACGCGATTAGCAAGGTCGGGGTTGATCTCCGGCAGACGTTCTGTCAGGTCTTTATGCACGGTGCTTTTGGAGACGCCGAATTCCCGGGCGATCGTCCGAACCGTGTTTCGCGTCTCGACGATGTACTCCCCGATCTTCAGCGTTCGCTCCTTAATGTAATCGTGCACACCCTCGCCTCCCCCACATTCGCAAGTCTGGTACAGTATATGAGGGGGTGTACAGCATATTCCAAATTCGGCGTATTTACCGCTTGACACAAAGTTAGCGCAGGTATGCTTTCGTTTTCTCGCTCTATCATCGGTTTTTGATAACATAGAAAAGGCCGCCTTCTCTATGGAGGCGGCTAAAAGGGAGAGTGTGCGCTAGTTGGTAGATAAACCTAAGACTTTTTACTCTATGCTTGAGCCTTTGGAAGAACTGAACCTGGATCCACGACCACACCATTTTTCTGAATTTCAAAAAATAGATGGTTTCCAAGATTTGCTTCCATCTGATTGGTACCAGATGTTGCTATCTTTTGCCCCTGTAGCACGTGTTCTCCTACTTGTACATCCACAGTACCCAGTGATTGATAGATGGTGGTATACCCACCTGCGTGCGAGATGACAACCGTCTCACCCATAACTTTGTTATTTTGAACGTCAGCCACCGTACCTGAAGATGCAGCAACCACGTCAAATGGCAAGTTAGACTTCGCGATAGCTAGATCATAGCCTTTCGAACCCGTGTAACTGTTGTCGTAGTGCACCAGGTCTTTGGCCAGGGTTGCCACGGTTGCGCCTTTTGCGTTTCGATCATAGTATCCGCGCACAACTTCGATGCCTTTGGTCCCGGATCCAACCGGCCAGATCCATGACTGAGTAGCCGTCACGGTGACTGTGGGGTTATTGCCGCCAGGATGCTCCGCATGATTGCTGCCTCCGACAAACCGATTGGCTTGGAAATACATGAGGGCAATAATCAACGCTGCGGCCGTCAAATACATGGCTGGGAAGGTCCACCGCTTACCAAAGAAGGCTTTCCATCTCCCGCTCGTTTCTTCTCTTTCTACTTCTACTTCTGGCGTCTGACCATTTTGCGTATCAGCGCCTTGCTTCTTTTGCTCGTCATCAAAGTTCACCTTTCATCACCTCATTTCGCAGTCTTGCCAAAATGAGGTAGGTTTAAACTTACATGACAGAATCTATGCGTTTGCGCAGCTCACTAGCTGAATGTTTGAGACCGGCTAACTCTTCAGGTGTTGGTTTCAAGTCGATAATCTCCCGGATTCCCTCGTGATCGATGATGCAGGGTAACCCGATATATACGTCAGAAATCCCGTGATAATCATCTACCAATGTTGAAACGTTCAGCACTGCAGATTCATCTCGCAAAATAGCGGCGCAAATACGGTCCAAAGCTAGCGCGATCGCATAATACGTGGCTCCTTTTGCCTGAATGATCTGGTAGGCTGAGTCTTTCACATCGTGAAATATAGCCTGCTTGTCCTCATCCGACAACTCTACTGGAACCCCGGCAATGTTGGTCCGGCTCCAGATCGCAAGTTCCGTGTCCCCATGCTCACCAACGATATGTGCGTGTACACTGCGCGGGTCCACCTGCAGGTGCCGACCGGTGAGGTAACGAAGGCGGGCACTGTCAAGGAGTGTGCCAGAACCGATAACGCGCGACGCTTTCCATCCGGATTGCTTAAAAGCGTAGTAGGAGAGAACATCCACTGGGTTTGTCGCGATGAGCAAGATCGCATCGGTTGTGTACTTCGTGATATTTTCGACGATTTGCTCGATGACGCGTACATTCCGGCGCAGCAAATCCTGCCTCGTCTCACCTGATTTCTGACCAACGCCGGCTGAGACGATGATGATATCTGCATCTTTGCAATCCGAATAATCCCCAGCCCATACTCGAGTACGGCTGATAAAAGGTAAGCCTTGGCTCATGTCGAGGGCATCGCCGTGGGCGCGCTCACGGTTTACGTCCACTAGCACAATCTCGGATGCCTGACCTCGTAGAAGCAATGTATAGGCCGTCGTAGACCCGACGGCGCCAGCCCCTACAACTACGATCCTGGTTGGTTTAAAGCTACTGTCACTCATGAGTTACCCATCCTGTCCAGATTATCGGCACTACCGTATAATCTTCACGCATTTGTCACACTGTAACATGAATGAGCCCCCAAGAAAACCCCAGGGGCTCATTCACCATGGCGCACACCTTAGGCGCACTATATTGCTGGATGCTCCGCCAACTCGGTACTCGACTCATGATGCTGTGTTTCTACGGCGTTATCTTCAGCGTCGTTTGGCAGATAGGTATATGGCATATACATGCCCTCCGGGTAGTCGGTCATCATAGCATTTTGCTTGACCATTTCCCAGTATGCAGCGAACCAATCAGACAAGAACATCTTCAACCACCACCATCATGAATTCACCCGATGATAGTAGTA
>JAKACY010000159.1 GCA_021821025.1 Bacillota bacterium
GTGAATCCAATGATCATAGCAGCGCCACCTAGCATCGGGAGTGGACGCTGATGGGCTTTGCGCTCCGTAGGGAGATCTACGAATCCGGTTTTGATGGCAACCTTTCGCATGATCGGTACGAGAGCGTATACGATTACAAAAGCCAAGATGATGGTGATGAGATCGAGTGGCAATGCACGGCCTCCCCATAACAGATAAATAAAACTGGACTCGTCCCAATTATAGTGAGCTAATCAACACAACGTCAATATTTGTCTAATCTTGTAACTTGTTTGTAATCCGTTTTTACCCTATAGTCTTCGTCTATAGATGTATTGAGCATGCGTCTTACAAATGACGCCACCGGGCCCAAAAAAAACTGGCATAACGGCCTTGTTTACCCTTGACTTATGGGTACTCCAGACTGTATATTAATAGAGCATTCTTTTTGGTCCGTTACTTTGGACTTTAGGGGCGTAGTTCAGCTGGTAGAACGGCGGTCTCCAAAACCGCATGTCGTGGGTTCGAATCCTGCCGCCCCTGCCACACGGTTTATGTTTTGATATGGTGGGCGTGGCGAAGTGGCTAACGCACCGGATTGTGGCTCCGGCATTCGTGGGTTCGATCCCCATCGCTCACCCCAAATTGGGGAGTCGCCAAGTGGTAAGGCAACGGACTTTGACTCCGTCATTCGTAGGTTCGATCCCTACCTCCCCAGCCAGTATGAGCCATTAGCTCAGTTGGCAGAGCACCTGACTTTTAATCAGGGTGTCGATGGTTCGAGTCCATCATGGCTCACCAAAGGAAACCGCGCGGATGCGCGGTTTTTTGCTGTGCAGTGGCGGGGAAACGGCGGGGATTGTGTTTTGGTGCAACTTTGGTGCAGCTGGCGGTAGGCGTTCAGGAATGTTCAAAGGGGAACTTATTATGCAAATGAGTGTCATAGGAGCCATATGGTAACAGGAACGGTACGCTACAAGGATGTAACCTTGACAAGCACATGAGGAGACGTGTATAGTAGAATGCGCAGCATAGTTAGTGTGTCATACTGCTTGTGTCATGCGGGTGTGGCGGAATTGGCAGACGCACCAGACTTAGGATCTGGCGGGCAACCGTGGGGGTTCGAGTCCCTTCACCCGCACCAATATGTATTGATCTATGAGGGTTCCGCAACGATGCGGAGCCTTTTTATGTGTCAGTCTATACGGGGGATCACATTTTTTGTTTCAAAACACCGGAGTAGGGGGCTTTGATTTTTAAATCAACAACATAAAAGCCCCTAGCTCTATGCTAGGGGATCTATCTGGTCGGAGTTACAGGATTCGAACCTGTGACCTCCTGCTCCCAAGGCAGGCGCGCTACCAAGCTGCGCTAAACTCCGATATACCGTTTCAGGCGCTGTACGACGTTTATTAGAATAGCAGATAATTTGTCCCGATGCAAGTGAAATGTTCAAATTTGTTATGTGATGACAGGTCGGGATGCGGTCGGGAAAGGCCACTCTCCCATAGCAGCAAAGGAAGAGTGGCCCGAATGTGCGAAATGTTGAGCAACCTAGACTTCGTGCCAGGAACTAGTACGCGCCACTTGTTGCGCCATATCCGCCGCCAAAAGCTGGTACCAGCAGGAAGAACAGGACAAAGATGATCAAGAAAACGACAGCCCAACGGGTGTATCCGCCAAATGCGCCCATCACTCTACCTCCTTTTTCACCTTCACATGTTACGCAAAGGCACCATAAGAGAGGCGGCGAATGTCCCGGGTACAAGAAAGTTTCTGTTTTCTCGTCGGCTGGTGAGTGGATAAAACATGTCATCGATGATGCTCTTGAACAAGGATTTGCGTCGCCTTTGAATGATAAGTGGAATTAGCCGGATTAAAAAGCAGATACTATGGATGACTAGTCGTACAAAAACATCCCCGTTGCTATACGGGGATGGCTGGTTACTTAGCCCTTCAGATACTGATAGATCAGCCCATGAAATTCCCATAGCAAGATGAGGATCATGGAGAGAACGATGATGGTGATTCCTATTCGCGTGTTTCTGGCACCTTGCTTACTCTGATACTTCATGTCTGCCAGATTCCCCTCTTTCTTATGGCCTTGCTTGGGTTATTATGCTGTGCAGAAACGCAGTACATATGTACCACCTGAAGCGAAGATCCATCGGTCCGATTGCTAGCGTATTTGCTGAAGGTTTTGCGTCTGGCGAGTTCGCGACACTGTGCGAATGGCTGCAACCGATGGACTTAACCTTTTTGTTACTCAACATGGTAACGTATCACCCTCATGAAGGTACGACGAGGCGCACGATCTTGACTATGACGCGTGAGCAAGTAGATAAAGCGTTGGCCGAATACGCACGAGGCATCGTTCAGTTGCTTTTTAATGGTCTAGGCACAGAGAAGAATTAGTGATGCAAAAAGTGGGGTTGAGATAAGCCCTGTGGAGGCATTCACGATAAACCTTGCGTTTACCACTTGGCGACGGCTCAGCCGTCGCCTTTTTATGCTGACCATCTGTAATCCTATTACTGGGCGTAAAGATGGAAATTCTTGCGGATGGGACTTTTTTTAAAATATCCGAATAACTTAGCTTCAAAAGGCTCGCATCATGATGTGAGATCGTTTCCGATACGGAGGGCCATATGACACATGGATCTAGCTGACTATTATTTGCATGAATCAATTTGGGACGAGTCCTGGAACACAGTCATGTCTACCAATCGTCTGGTATTGCTAGTAAAAGAACCGACGACGATTTTCGCCTATTGGGAGGTAGACGAACTTCACAAAAGGTTGATCAGCGAACACTTTACATCTGACTGGATCAAACTCCCTCATATTCTGCGCGTGCATGATGTGACGGACATCCTTTTCGACGGGTATAACGCGCATGACTCAAAGTGGATGCAAGTCGATGCAGACTGTGATCGCTACTACATACAAGGTGTGCAGGCAGGGCGCAGGTATTTAGTAGATTTCGGTACGAAAACTTGGCATGGGGAATTCTTTTGTATCTTGCGATCCAATGTCGTTGAGACCCCACCAGTGGCATCAGGCGGGGCATATGAGCCATCGATTTGCTTTGGGAAACCCTACAGCGCGCCTGACAGAACAGAGATAGCAGAAACGGCAACGGTGAAATCCATAATGAAACAGCCCGCCGCGATGGTAGATTTCACTACAGAGACACGATCGGGCATGAAGCAAGTCTTGTTTACGTGTGTACCATACAGTGAGGAATTTGACGGTTACAGCATCGTGAAGCGACAGGGAGGACAAGACTGATCATGCCAAAGGGCTATCTCGCACTGGTATTGCACGCACATCTTCCATTCATTCGCCATCCGGAAAGCGAAAAATACTTAGAAGAACGATGGTTGTTTGAGGCGATTACGGAAACGTACATCCCTCTATTACAAGTTTATCGCCGTCTGATAGAGGATGGCGTGGATTTTCGCGTGACGATGTCGATTACCCCAACCCTCTTATCCATGTTGACAGACGAGCTTTTGCAACAGCGATATCAAAGGCACATCGAACGTTTGATCGAATTAGCAGAAAAAGAAGTGCTGCGGACGGTCGAACTGCCGGAGATGAAGCAATTGGCGTCTATGTATTTGGAAAAATTCACAGATATCCGCGGTTTTTACTTAGAGCATGACGGAAATCTCGTTCGAGCATTTCGAGAGATGCAGGATCGTGGCAAACTCGAGCTGATCACCTCCGCGGCCACCCATGCCTTCTTACCACTCGTGATGACACAAGAGGCAGTACGCGCTCAGATCGAAACAGCTGTCCACCTGCATGAACAATGCTTTGGGAAGAGACCGCGTGGTATCTGGTTGCCTGAGTGCGGTTTTGCGCCGGAACTCGATCTGATCTTAAAAGAATGTGGGCTTGAGTTTTTTTTCACAGACTCCCACGGGGTAGGCATGGCAGATCCAAAGCCTGTATTTGGCACGCTGTCACCCGTTTTGACGCCGCACGGTGTGGCGGCCTTTGCGCGCGATGAACAGTCTTCCAAGCAGGTGTGGAGCTCTGTCGAGGGGTATCCGGGAGATTACGATTATCGTGAATGGTATCGAGATATCGGATACGATCTGGATTTTGAAACGATCCAGCCATATATCCATCCGGACGGCATTCGGATTAACACGGGCATCAAGTACTTTCGCATCACAGGTAAGGGGGAGTATAAGGAGCTTTATGATCCTGCACGCGCACGCGATAAAGCGGCGATTCACGCGGGGAATTTCATGTATAACCGCGAAAATCAAGTGTCGTACGGAGCTAATCACATGGGCAGACAACCGATCATCGTGGCGCCTTATGACGCAGAGTTATTTGGACACTGGTGGTATGAGGGGCCGACATGGATCGAAATGCTGCTGCGCAAGATGCACTACGATCAAGATACCATCAAAACGATCACGCCCTCTGAATACTTGGCGCTGCACGAAGACTATCAGGTATGTCGCTTGCCGATGTCGTCGTGGGGTAGACACGGGAATGCAGATGTGTGGCTACGCGGGGAGAACGACTGGATTTATCCGGCGTTGCATCTCGCTGAAAAGCGCATGATTGAACTGGCTGTGAAGTTTGATCGGCCTGAAGAGTTAGAGCGCAGAGCATTGAATCAAGCGGCACGAGAATTGATGCTGGCGCAGAGCAGCGACTGGGCGTTTATCATGGACACGTCTACGATGGTGGATTATGCGGTGAAGCGCACGAAGTATCATATCAATCGATTTACGCGTCTGTACGACATGTTGTTTCTAGGCGCGATCGATGAACCTTGGTTGTACGCGGTAGAGCAAATCGATCCGATTTTTCCGGACATCGACTATCAAGCCTATCGGCCGCGTGCTGTAACACAGGGTTTCCCTGCAGCGCAAGGGATCGGGGCGGTACAGAGTTTCCTTGCAACACAGACACGTCGTTGCATCCTGATGCTGTCGTGGGAATTTCCGCCGATGACGGTAGGTGGTCTGTCCAGACACGTTTACGATTTGTCCCGATATCTCGTTTTACAAGGGTGTGAAGTGCATGTCGTGACCACACAAATCGGCGGCTATCCGAATGAAGAACTCGTGCAAGGCGTACATGTGCATCGCGTACATGTGCTGCAGCCGGATGGTGGAGAGTTCATACACTGGGCGTTTCAACTCAATCTCGCCATGATCGATGCATGTAAGTCCTTGATCGCGTCGGGCATGAAATTTGATCTTATTCACGCGCACGACTGGCTCGTGTGCGACGCCGCCAGGTCGCTCAAAGAGTTGTACCGCTTGCCACTGGTAGCGACGATGCACGCGACAGAGCATGGGCGCAATCACGGTATTTTCACTGATGTTCAGCGCCACATTCACCATATCGAATGGACGCTTGCCTACGAGGCGAAAGAGGTTATCGTATGCAGCACCTACATGTTGCAGGAGGTGAGGGGGTTGTTTGAGCTTCCTGCAGATAAGCTTCATGTTCTGGCCAATGGTGTGGATCCGAAGCTACTTGAAACGCATGTTGATGTGCCGCTCAAAAAAGAACCTTATGCCAAGGAACAGGAGCAAATTGTGTTGTTTGTAGGGCGTCTCGTGCGAGAAAAGGGGGTTCAAACCTTGATTGAGGCGATTCCCTCCATTCTCTCGCAGTGTCCGGATGCCCGCTTTGTCATCACCGGAAAAGGTTCAGCCATGGAGGAATTATCCGATTTGGCTCATCGCTTAGCAATCTCGCAGAGAGTCGTTTTTACCGGCTTTACATCTGATGAAGAGCGCAATCGCTTGCTTCACATCGCTGATGTCGCAGTATTTCCAAGCCTTTATGAGCCGTTCGGCATCGTGGCGCTTGAGGCCATGGCCGCGGGAACCCCGGTTGTCGTGTCTGACGTAGGAGGCCTCGGAGACACTGTAACACACGGTCACAACGGGTTGAAAATGCGTCCGGGCGATGCCAACTCTCTTGCTGTGCAGGTACGAAGCC
>JAKACY010000160.1 GCA_021821025.1 Bacillota bacterium
GACACAAAACTCTTATCATCAGCCGTAGATGGAGTCCTTTACGTTGTAGGCGCTGGCAAGGTAAGCCGACAGGCACTGAAAAAAGCCAAAGAGTCGATGGATTTGGCTGGGGCGCGTATACTTGGCGCTGTGCTCAACAACAAGCGGTTATCGAAGGCGGAGCAGCACTATTATTACTACGGCTACGACAACTAAACATCGCTCACTTCGATCTAGCTGCAGCTGATTCCCTCTAAAGACCGCTGCCATACAAAAATCTTGTGCCAGCGGTCTTCATTCCTTTTAGCCGTCAGGAGTAAAACATGTCCTGATTGAGGGAGCCTTCATAGTACAGGTGCTCATCCACAACACGAAACGGTTGCTTCGCCACCGTTGTCACTTGGATCAATTCCTCTAACGATTTTTCAAGATAGGGTGAGGACTTGGAATCTGTGTTGGATTTCCTTTTCATCAACCGCACCTCTGGCCACGATCTCGACATCTCTATCCCCCATTTCGTCAAATTTGCATACGTACTACACAAACAAATACACTAAACCCCTAATACCTAGAGGCGTACAATCCGGCTTGAAGCGCACAAACCCGTCGAAATAGTGAGAAAAGAGAACCGTGTGGAAAGATAGCATCTGCAAGTATTCGCCTACGAGGTTAGCTGTCGGGTTCGGCATCATTACTTCACGATGCCTATGGTGTCATTACGGGCGTAATGGCGCCAATTCACCCCATGTTCCTGGTTCCCCCGCTCTCGCCGCAAAGATATGCAGCGAAATTCGGCCCGTCCTATCCATGCCACAGAGGTTAATAGTTGCTAAAATTCAGTATATCACTACCAAGCGGTGTCCTCAAGATGGCGACTGCCGACACTTGAGGAGCATCTTTTTCTTAATCTATGTGCCTGTTGCACTCGATGTTCCAAGACCTTATCTGAACCTTAAAAAAATCAGCGGTGACGAGAACACGATATCGTGTTAATCTTGATGCATTCACTCTTCACATCGCGAGCCAAACCTTCGTACTTTAACAAAAACGTCATTCACGGAGATGATCTAGTGAGTTTCACACCTTGGTTGATCGCACTCGATCTAGATGGCACGATTCTGAATGAAAACAAAACGATCAGCCCCCGCACCAAGCGCGCGATTCAAGCCGCAGTAGAAGAAGGACACCATGTCGTGATCGCAACGGGCAGACCGCCGCGCTCTGCGCGAGTGTACTACGATGAGCTTCAGTTGACCACACCTTTCATCACACTCAATGGCACATTTATTGACTTGCCTGCTAAAAGACAAGTTCTGCTTTCAGAAGGAATCTCTCGCGATATCGCAAATCAGTTCGTGCACATGGCGAAGCAATTTGATGTACAGAACGCTCTCATAGAAACTGCGACATCCTTTATCTTGTATCGTCGTGAAGGGTACGATACATGGTTTCCTCCTGAAATGTTCGCCCCAGGCTATACTCCCGTCGGAAGTTCAGATGCACTCGATCTGCCCATACCCTTCGATCCAGCCGCGATGATCTTTCGAATCGATCCTCAATACCACTCTGAGTTCTTCCGCCTTGCGCAACCGCTGGCGACGAGTCAGGTTAGCGTAAGAGCATGGAGCGACCTGGATGATACCATTGAAATACTGCCGAAAAACGTCTCGAAGGCCAGCGCGTTGGCTTTCGTCTGCCAAACCCTAGGAGTAGACCGCAACCACGTCCTGGCATTTGGCGACGAAATGAATGATCTACAGATGCTCCGTTATGCCCGGATCGGCGTGGTCATGGGTAACGCGAACCCCAATCTTCTTCCTGTCGCCGACTATGTGACCCTGGATTGCAACCATGATGGCGTGGCTGCATACCTTGAACGCCACCTGGATTCCCTAGCGCTTGATGATGAGCGTTTGCTCAGTAACCAATGACCCGGTAGCCCGTCACCAATATCATGGTAGTTCACCGCGAGACCACCCGTGATCGCCTGACGCGGCCATGCAGCCGCCTTTTCGCGGTTGCATGGTTATAAAGCGCGGTTCATCAACTCTGTGACCGTTTCGTGCAGCTGCGTGACAGTTGCTGATAGCTCCTCAAGCTGAGCGGCCTGCTCTTCACTGTTCGCCATCGTCTCTTGTGTGCGCTCAGCGATATTGTGAGCTTGTGCTCGCAAAGCATCAATCCGCCCGGAAATCTCTTGTGCGGAACCCTTCACCGTCTGTGCCAGTTTGCGGATTTCATCTGCCACGACGCTGAAACCGCGGCCCTCATCACCTGCGCGTGCGGCCTCAATGGCGGCGTTCAATCCCAGTAAATTCGTCTGCCTTGCAACTTCCCCAATCAGCTCATTGATGGACTTTAGCGCCTCAGACTCCCGAGAAATCTCAGTCGACGCCTGCGCGATCACATCGCTCGTCTGAGCGATATTCATCCCAGCATCCGCCAATTCACGGGAGAGACCCTCAAGCGTTTCCATTTGGTGCTTCATCTCAACCATGCCGTCTTCCAACACTTTCTTGTTGGACGCGGCGTAAATGACTGATACAACACCGGCAAATGTACCATCCTCAGTAAATACAGGCTGAGCAACGCTCACATAATCAAAACCGAATAGGTTGGGATCACCTTCACTCACAATACGCTCACGACTTTGCCAAGCCTTTGCGGTCACGCTCTGTGCCAGAACAGCGTCCTGTATCGTCATCCCAATTTCAATTGGAAACGCAAAGCGATCAGACGTCCGCATATGGCGGATGGTCCCATCCGCGTCAACTCCAAACACAACAGCCTCGTCCATCATTACACCCACGACCTGCTGAAATAACCATTCCAATAAAGACATAGCGTTGGCCCCCCTGTAGCTCATTTTATCATTCTATCATTTTCCATGATAGGATCCACTTTGGCTTCCGTACAATATTTACGTCTAATATTTACGTACAATTTGGACTTCATGATATGATGCTAATGTTAACACCGTATCTTCAGAAGGGAGATGACCTTCACTGCCAAACATGGAAGCATTACACCATATTCGTCTTCTTGTTAAGCGCCTTCGAGAGAACATCCAACAAGTGATTGTGGGTAAGCCGGATGTGATCGACCTGCTGCTCGTGGCCCTCATCGCAGGTGGGCATGTTTTATTGGAGGATGTGCCGGGCACAGGTAAAACGCTGATGGCAAAAGCGCTTGCTCGCTCACTATCTTGCGACTTTAAACGTATTCAGTTCACGCCTGACCTTTTACCGGGTGACTTAACTGGCGTACATATCTATAACCAGAAAATTAGTGAATTCGAATTCCGAGCAGGACCAGCCTTTACAAACATCATGCTGGCGGACGAGATCAATCGTGCCACGCCGCGCACCCAATCGAGTTTGCTGGAAGCGATGGAAGAAAAGCAAGTCACGATCGATGGCGAGACGCGCCTCTTAAATCGCCCATTTTTTGTCGTTGCGACGCAAAACCCGGTGGAGAATCAAGGCACCTTTCCGTTGCCAGAAGCTCAGCTCGATCGTTTTTTAATGCAAGTGCGCATGAATTACCCCACAACGCAAGAAGGGCTGATGATTTTAAAGCGCTTTAATGGCGATGACCCTCTAAGCCGCATGAAACCTGTGGCCGATGCCAACGATATTTTATTTGCTCAAGAAAATTATACAAAAATCCACGTAAGTGACGCCGTGCTCATGTACCTGTTAACGATTGTAGAAAACACGAGGGCTCACGAAGATATTATGCTTGGGATCAGCCCGCGCGGCAGTCAAGCGTTACTGCGCTGTGCCCAGGTGTATGCCCTCATGCAAGGCCGAGAATTCGTGACGCCCGATGACATTCAAGCATTGCTTCACCCAGTTCTAGCGCATCGTCTCGTCATGAAAAGTGCGTTTAAGACGAGACGTGGGCATGCAGAGGAAATCCTGACAAAAATTCTACAAGATATATCTGTTCCGTCCGAAGATAGCCTCAAGGAGCTTGATGAGTTGAGGAAGTGATAGCATGGGGATTCAGTGGGTACTTTTCATCGCGTTGGCGATGGCAGGAATTCAGGCAGCAATCTATCGACGATTTGGGCTGAACAAGATCACCTACGAGCGACATTTTAGCCAGAAAGCAGTCTTTGCCGGTGAGTCGATTGAGTTGATCGAGTCGATCGCAAACCATAACTGGCTTCCGCTACCATGGGTTAAGTTAGAGGCCGTGTTTTTGTCAGGCATTCAGTTTTTCGGCAAGACCGACTTAAAAATTGTCTCGGGTCAGACCTTTCAGTATCACTCGAGCTTATTTCAATTATCGCCGCACATGCGCGTGCTGCGTCGCCACGCGGTGTTGTGCGTAAAGCGCGGACATCACCTATTGCAACCAGTCAGCATGACCAGTGGTGACCTGCTCGGTATGGCAGGCCCAGTAAAACACATCACCCCAACTTCGGAACTTTTTGTCTACCCACGCCTTATGGAGCTATCGGAAATCCCGCACCCGGCCCACAGCTTGCTCGGCGACATCATCGTGAGGCGCTTTATTTCTAGCGACCCTTTTCTCACTGCAGGCGTACGTGCTTATCAGCCAGGAGACCCGCTGCGCGCTATTCACTGGACAGCCAGTGCTCGCACAGGCAGCCTGCAAGTCCGTCAAGAAGACTATACCGCAGATTACGATCTCATGATCTATCTCAACATCGAGTGTCACGAAGAGATGTGGGATAAGGTAGATGATCCAGATCTCGTCGAATCGGCCATCTCGTATGCCGCATCGATCGTGCACTACGCGTCATTGCAAGGGTTAACAGTCGGATTTGCGGCCAATGCCAATCTGACAGAAAGCCAAGGCCATACCATCGTTGAACCAGTCGCGGGCATGGATCACCTGGATACGATCTTGCAAGTGATGGCGCGTTTGACGATGTCCGTATCTCGATCATTTCAGCGATTGCTCGAAGAAGAAGTAGAAAGGCATGTGTCTCACCGCGACATCATCATCATCTCCGCATTCACGACAGAGAAAATAGAAGAACGACTTTCCCAATTGCGAGATCTCGGCAATACCGTCAACTTTTTATATGCTGAATCAAAGAATCAACACAGGGGATGATGATGTCGTGCGCGCCACATATCGTTTATTTATACCATGGCTAAGCGCCGTAACGGAACTTTCGTTATGGTTGCCCATCATCTTATTAATGGGGCCATACGCACTGGCGCATCACCCCTTGTGGGTGATGATTGCCGGATTCGCAATATTTACGACCGTGGGAATTGGACTATATGGTGTCGGTCTGCGCAGAATGATCACGATTACCGCTATATCATTGATTCTTGGCCTCGCGTACGGCATCTATGCTTACGCCGGCTATGATGCGCTAGGCCTCGCGAGCACCATCGTCTTAACGGTGATCTCGGTTCGCAGCGCCTGGATCGCTAGAGGAGCTACGCAGTCGTTGGCTACCGACGTGGTAGGGGGCGTGCTCTACGTCGTAGCCGGCATCCTATTTCCTCATGCGCCAGAACTGGCAGCTCTCGAACCCTCCCTATTTATCGGGGGCTTGATCCTGCTAGTTCGGATTCTGTTGCATGCCAACCACCTCAGCATGATGACTGCTACTTCTGATGACGAAGGCAAGACCTACCTACCACCATCCATCATCAAGCGCAACCGACTTTATGTGTTGGCACTCGCATTCGGGATTTTCATCATCGCAGAGGCCCTGCCGATCTCGCGGGGCGTTATGGCATTTTTACGGATGATCGCCGCACTAATTTGGAACCTCATTCGCTGGTTAACGCCACACTCAAATAAAAAGAACATGCTGATACGTAAACAAGGTGGCAAGATGCAGTTCCCGCATGGAAAAGTCACGCCACCCGCTGCTTGGGTTGGGATTGTTGAAAATATCATTACGATAGTGATCTTAACCGCTTTGTTCATCTTCCTTGCCCGATGGCTGTATCACCTTACGATCCGTTCGATTCCCTTGTGGCGAA
>JAKACY010000161.1 GCA_021821025.1 Bacillota bacterium
TATTTTGTTACAGCAATGGAGTTGTCTCCAGAGGAACATATCAAAGTTCAGAGTGCACTGCAGCGCTGGATTGACAGTTCAATATCGAAGACTTGCAATGCGCCCAATTCTTACACAGTGGAAGAACCAAAACGCCTTTATGATTTGGCATATGAACTAGGTTGTAAAGGTGTCACCATTTATCGTGACGGATCGCGTTCTGAGCAAGTACTCTCCCTTAAGAGTGAGGATTCGGAAGACAATGATGCAGAGCCTTTAGACGAACAGAGTGTTCAAACAAATGAAGACATGTTGTATGAGTATACAAACGCACAGGCTGCTGTAACAGCTTTAGAAGCCCCATATGTAAAACGCAGACGTCCAGATGTTTTGTATGGTGCAACATATCGAAAGAATACACCGCTTGGTAAAGCATATATCACAATTAATGATGATCCGAATGAGCATGTTGCACTTGAAATGTTCGTGAATATCGGTAAGGCAGGGTCCGATGTTTATGCAGCAAATGAAGCACTAGGGCGAGCGATTACGCTTTATTTGCGGGATTCCAATAATCCGAACAAAGAGGCGGAATTAGTAAGGCACTTCTCTGGCATTGGCGGTTCTGGTGCAGTTGGCTTTGGCGAAAAGCGAATCACATCTGTTCCAGATGCGATTGCAAAGTCACTGATTGAACATGCGGAGACGTTCCCAATGCGCCAATCTGCTTTCCAGGAGTGGGCATCAGGCCAGGAGATGGCAACAGAGGAATTACAAGAACGTGTTTCTTTGCGGTCATATTCCATCGCAAAAGATTTGTGTCCAAACTGCCATCAGCATTCACTGGTAAAGACGGGCGGATGCTATGAATGTGAAGCATGTGGATACAGTAAATGCTGATTTGAGTTATCAAGAGAAAACAGATTGATGAAGATTACCGCTATGATGATCTAACGTGATTAGGGAGTTCGATTGCTTATTGAACTCCCTAATTTTAATGACACTGTCCCAATCAAGGCGGCTTAGCTGGTAGCATTTTTAATGAAGTTTATTCAGCAGTAGAGATATAGAAGAAAATCTGTCGTGCTAATCGTGAAATAAGAAGTTGGTTTTAAGCCGCTTTTTAAGGGGACGGTCGTCAGTATTTAGACGGTCTATAATTTTATCAAGAATCTGATGTACTATCTGCCACAGTAAAACTGGAGAGAAAGTAAGGACTAAATTTCAACTGTGCAGTAAGATTGGACGCGGTTTGAAGGATGTAACACCTGAGAAACGTTATGAATAGCGGTCACAAAAATGTTCAAGTTGTGTTGCATTTTACGGAAGTGGCGCTTCGGCAACTGGCGTTGCGGGACAACGATCACGCTGGTTGGCGAGAGCCTAAGCTTACGTTTTGAAGCGTTAGATTGCATACCTATTCCACGGCCGTCGGCAGCCATATGAGAGCGTCTATCCGTTCTGCGTAGTGCACGAGCAATGGTGTTGCGGTAAGGTCGAACCCGAGTTGATTCTGTAATGGGGAAAGCAGCGATTGGCGGCGAAATTCGGCTTCTGCCGTATGCAAAGGCCATGGATGATGATGGATATCCACTCTCAGTAATTTACTGGCATGAAAACCGTACAAGCAGTACCGCTCCGTTAGCCAGTGTTCAAGACTACCGCTTCTGGCGTGCCAAACATCCGAGGATGGTGAATAGGAAACTTGGAGCGCGCCGCCCGGACGGCTCATCTCACCCCTATGCTCCTCTGCTTCCTTTGGGAAGGATTGGCTATCCGTCGTGTCGAGTCGTTGGCTGATACATTCCAAGGTGGATTTATAACCTACAAAGCGATTTTTGAGCGTGATAACGGCGTGGTGATATGGCAGCCCGAGCGCCAACCGTGTCAGCAGCACGGTAAGCAAGTGATTAGAATCGACAGCCAAAAAATAAATGCCAGGCTTATCATCTCGGTTGACGTAAGTTCGAATATTAATTTGTATCATTTGGTTGGCACCTGGGATAGGAGGTAAAAAGCGTAGGCGTACGCCGCTCATGCGAAACGCCAGTACACTGATATACGCCTCTTGCGCAAATGTATCCAACTCCAGGTGTGGAGGCAAGAGAGGTCTGATAAGCGTTGGAGGCAGTGGCCAATGCGCAAGCAACACTTTGCTCCACGTCTCTCGCATGATCCACGGGGCTGATGGAAGTGGATATGGCCGGTGATCTGTTTTACGCAAAATGTCTCGCGGTTCTGTATGCACCTGCCTTATCCCTCCATTGTCGAGTTGCTTTCAATTCATCATTATGAGCGCACTGTTTGTCTCAATACGCCCTATCTAGTCCTTTACGCATTCTATCTCGAGGCGGTCTTGCCCTCGTGTCGTCTTTATCCCCAACCTTCATCCTAATCTTTTAATTCCGACCAATATGTCACCTAATCCTTTATGCCGCTTGTACAGCACAATATTTCGATGATTCTTTTGCCAGGGCGCATCTGATTACCAAAAAATATTTCCGACTATTGAATATGGAGCATAGCAGCGTTCGAATAATTGTACAAATAACTTGCGTTAAAAATCTCACTAATTATGCGAAATCACACCCTATGGGGTGTCTTTATTTTTGAGGTGCCTAAATTGGAAGCGCTCTTCTACATAGGACAATCATATGAATTCATAGCTATAGTTGAGAAGCTATGAATAGATGTAAATATTTCTAATTAATGGTGGTGAGGCTGTGTTCCTGGCATCAGAGGAAACTCTTTGGCATCCGTATGAAGACTCACCTACTATAAAGGTTATCGGTAAAAGTGTTTACCGAAAGGATACGTGGGAGAAAGTCACTGGATTTGCGAAGTATACAGATGACTTTTCTGATTCAGCAATGCTCCAAGCTGTCTTACTCACCAGCCCGTATTCCCGTGCACGTATCGTATCCATAAATAAGACAAGTGCTCTGGCGGCTCCTGGTGTTCGAGCAGTCGTGACTTGGGATGACTGTCCCAGACAGACAGGCTCCCCGATAATGGATAGACCAATTCTGGCTAATGAAACGGTTCGGTACGCAGGAGAACCGGTTGCAATTATTGTCGCCGACGAGTTATATCAAGCTATAGCAGCACTTGAGCTAATAGATATCCAGTACGAGCCTCTCCCGCCTATACAGTCACCGAAAATGTCTTTTCAGTCGAATGCACCCATTCTGCACCCAAACTTAGGGAAATATCGTGTGCACACAGAGGAAGCAAACCCCGTTCCAGGTACCAATATCGCAACGCACGTTCCAATTCGAAAGGGGCATCCTGACGCTATGTGGGGCACATGCGATGTCATTGTGGAATGTGAAATATCATTCCCACAGGCACATCATGCTGCGATGGAGACCCATTGTGCAATTGCAGAAATTCTCCCGAATGGCAGGATTCAAATTACAACATCGTCCCAATCTCCATACACGATTCCAGACCTTATTCAAAATACGTTTGATGTCTGTCAGTCTGATGTCCGTGTATATATACCATTTGTTGGTGGGGGATTTGGTGGGAAATCGACCAACTATATCGAGCCGCTCGCAGTCGCCGCATCGCAAGCAGTTGGTGGTCGAAAGGTGAAACTGCGTTGTACACGAGAACAGGATATGATGACCTTGCCTGGTCACATTGGTCTGGATGCGAAGGTTCGATTAGGTGCTAGACGCGATGGGCGATTTGTGGCGTTAGATATCACTTATTGGTTTGATGGTGGAGGCTACTCCGACAGAGGTGTGATTGTCACTCGTGCAGCCGCTCAGGATTGTACGGGCCCGTATCGCATTGACCACGTTCATTGCGACGCCTACTGCATGTATACAAACCATCCTCCAGCCACTGCATATCGTGGTTTCGGACATCCTGAACAGACGTTAGTCATTGAACGTGCCATTGATTTTATGGCGCAGAAACTGGGGATAGATGCGTTAGAGCTTCGCAGAATGAATGCTATTCGTTCGGGAGATACCACGCCCACACAAACGCGATTGACGATAGGTAAAATCGGTGACGTAGCTAAATGCTTGGAACGGCTAAAGACAATTCTCCTTTGGGACGAAGCGGTTGTTGTTTCGCATGGGTCAACCGTTATTGCAAAAGGAATATGTTGTATTTGGAAAAATTCCAGTACACCTCCCGATGCAAGTTCTGGAGCTATAGTCAGGGTAAATGCTGACAGCACGGTCACTCTTTTATCCGGCCTGGTTGAAATCGGCCAGGGAACAAAGACGGCTCTAGCCCAAATGGCGGCGGAGATATTTTCAATGAGTACGGATTTTATAGATGTCATGTTTGAGGTAGATACAAAAGAGCATCCAGAGCATTGGAAAACAGTGGCCAGCCGTGGGACACTTTTAGCTGGAAATGCGGTCGTTAAAGCAGCTAAAAATGCAGTTCATCAGTTAAAACAAATGGCTGCTATAGTGTTTCAGTGTCGATATGATGACGTCGAAATCGCAGGGGGATTTGCAAGCTGTTCATTAACACAAACAAAAATCCCAATTGGTAAATTTTCAAATGGCTATACCTTTCCGGACGGACATTCAGTTGGAAACATGGTTATTGGGTACGGAAGCTACACCATTGAAGGAGTAACACTTCTAAGTCCTACTACCGGAAAAGGAAATCCTGGTCCTGAGTGGACAGTCTCCGCACAAGGTGTAGAAATTGAGTATCATCCTAAAGACTACACATATCGTGTTTTGCGCGCAGTTACTGTTGTGGACTGCGGGAGGGTAATCAATCCTGCACTCGCTCTTGGTCAAATCAAAGGCGGCATGAATATGGGGCTTAGTCTCGCCAGTCGTGAGGGATACGTCTATAACGAAAGTGGGAGTGTCTCAAATCACCGATTTCGTGTTTACCCAATTCATCGATATGGTGACCATCCGGAATATGAAGTCGAATTTTTAGAGACACCCCACCTTGATGCTCCTTGGGGTCTGCGAGGCATCGGTGAACATGGGCTTATCGGTATGCCAGCCGCGCTAGCGAATGCTTTGTCGAGCGCAACCGGATTTCAAGTTAATCAAATGCCTATGACCCCAGAGTTGTTATGGAAGATTCAAGGAGGAGACCGATGATACCACACAGTTTCGAATATATTCAGTCAGATTCGGTACAAGAGGCAGTACATGAATTTACATCCTCCATAAATTCAGGTATGCGTCCTCTCTACTACGGAGGCGGAACTGAAATTATTACATTTTCTCGTCTTAATCGGTTAACTGCCGATTTAGTTATAGATATTAAACCAATTCCAGCTACCCAGGTGGTGTCTGTTCAGGGTGACGCTCTTATCATCGGTTCATCGGTAACTTTAACGCAGATTACTGATGATTCATCAATAGCAAATGACTTTCCATTGTTGCAGGCAACAGTGAATGAAATTGCTGATAGGACAGCGAGAAACAAAATCACTCTTGGAGGTAATATCTGCGGACAAATTTTTTATCGAGAAGCGATGCTCCCTCTTCTCGTGTGTGACAGTCAGATAAAGATCGCAGGGCCAAAGGGCGTGGGGGTGTTTCCTATTCACCGAGTGTTTCGGAGGCAGATACTTTTGAATCCTGGTGAATTTATCGTAGAAACCATGACTGATAAACTACCTCGCACGGCACCTTTTGTGCATATTAAGCGGCGTAAGATGGGACATGTCGGTTACCCGATTATAACAGCGGTTGCTATTAAATTAAACGGAACCATTAGAGTTGCATTCAGCGGAGTATGCAAATTTCCATTTCGTTCGTCCGCCATAGAGACGGTATTAAACCAAGAAAGTCTGGATTCGAGAACACGAATCGACAAAGCTGTTCAAGTAATTCCAACTAGTTTGGTGCTAGATGAGTATGAATCGTCGCGAGAGTATC
>JAKACY010000162.1 GCA_021821025.1 Bacillota bacterium
TGAAGCAAGACGGCAAGATCCGCTTTTTTGGCGTCTCAATCAACGATCACCAGCCAGCCAACGCGATTAAGCTGATCGAAACAGGCGTTGTGGACACGGTACAAGTGATTTATAACGTGTTTGATCAAAGTCCAGAAGACGAACTCTTGCCAGCGTGCCAAAAACATGACGTCGGCGTGATTGTGCGTGTCGCCTTGGATGAAGGCGGATTGACTGGTAAAGTGACGCCAGACACAAACTTCCCAGAAGGGGACTTTCGCAACCACTACTTTTCCGGCGATCGCAAGCAACAGGTATATGACAGGGTACAAAAAATCGTGGCAGATGTGGGTGCGAACATCGACCAAGCGGCTGAGATTGCGTTGCGCTATGTACTAAGCCACCCGGCAATCTCGACTGTGATTCCAGGCATGCGCAGCGTGAAAAACGTAGAGAAAAACTGTGCGCTCGGAGACGGACGCGGGCTGCCGCCAGAGCAGGTGCAAAAGCTGCATGACCACCGCTGGATTCGTAATTTCTATCAATAAGTTTTGGAACGGATGCGGAGGAAATGCGATGAGTGATTTACGCGTAAAGGCAGACAAGTACATCAGTGAGAACAGGGCTAAGCTCAATGATACATATCGCTTGAAGTTTCATCTGATGGGTGAAGTGGGTTGGATTAACGATCCGAATGGCTTTGTGCAGTTTCAAGATCAGTATCACATGTTCTATCAGCATTATCCTTATGATGCCGTGTGGGGGCCGATGTATTGGGGCCATGCGGTGAGCAGAGATCTCGTGAAGTGGGACTACCTTCCGATCGCTCTTGCGCCGGATCAGACTTATGATCGCGATGGTTGTTTTTCAGGAAGCGGCATTGAAAAAGATGGGCGGCTTTATCTCTTTTACACCGGTCACGTCAATCCGGGCCACGGTGAGGTCTTTGACGTCGTGCAGCAGCAATGCATGGCGCTGTCTGAAGACGGGGTGATATTTGAAAAATACCCGGAGAATCCAGTGGTGCGCACAGACGAGATCCCGATTAAGGCAAGCCGCCAAGATTTTCGAGATCCGAAAGTGGTTAAGATCGGCGACAAGTTCTTCATGACGATCGGGTCACATGACGATGAGGGCCACGGTCAAGCGCTGCTCTATGTGTCAGACGATCTCGTTCATTGGCAGTTTAAAAACGTGTTGGCGAAGAGTGACGGAATGCTTGGAAACAACTGGGAGTGTCCAGATTTATTTTTATTAAATGGACGGCCGGTTCTCGTGGTTTCGCCGCAAAATGTGGATCCGAAGCAGTTTTTCAACTCGAACACTTCCCTTTATCTGCTGGGTGAGTTGGACGTCGAGGAAGGCGTATTTGCTACAAGCTCCTTTGATAGACTAGATTTTGGGTTTGACTTTTATGCGCCACAGTCTATGGTGGATGATGCAGGGCGAAGGGTCGTAGTCGGCTGGATGAATACGTGGGGCAATCCGAATCCCACGCATGAAAACGGGCATGGTTGGGCCGGAGCACTCACGTTTCCACGCGAAATAGTGCAGGTCGGGGAGCGGCTGCATTTTCGACCCGTGCAGGAAATTGAACGCTACCGACACAATGAGTATGTGCTGCCAGACATGACACTAAGTGGGGACTATCGGTTGGATGCGACGGGTGATTGTTACGAGCTTCATGTCATAGCCCATGTGCGGTCGGCTGATGAATTTTCGATCAAACTTCGCGTTGGCAAAGAAGAGAAGACCGTGCTCACCTACCGGCCGCAAGAGGAGCGCTTTGACTTCGATCGTAACGCTGCAGGAATCGGGCCCAAGGGGGTTGCGAGTACCTCAGTCAAGGCGCACGACGGAGTTTTAGATTGTCGCGTGCTAGTCGATAAGTGTTCCGTGGAAGTATTTCTCAATGATGGGGAAAAGGCCATGACCGGGCTGATTTATCCTGATGAATCATCGCTTGGCATAGAGTTGTTCGCGGTTGGAGAGGTTCGCATAGAGAGTCTGCACAAATGGGATATCGTACTGTAAGGTTGCGGGGTTGTAGTGATCGAATATTCATGCTAACGTGGAGATGAAAGCGACATCATGCAAGAAACCGGGTGAACCTATGAACTTATTTGACTTAACGGGAAAAACAGCCGTTGTGATCGGGGGTAACAGCACGCTGGGCGCTGCCATGTGTGAGGGGCTTGCGGGGCACGGTGCGCGCGTCGCGATCGTCGCACGAAATATGGACAAGGCAACGGCTGTCAAAGAGCAGATCGAACAAGTTGGCGGTGCGGCAGCATGTTTTCAAGCGGACGCAACGTCCGCAGAGGATCTGAAACGCGTGTTGCAAGAGGTGACCTTATGGGGCGGTTCCGTCGACATTTTGATGAATTGTCCTGGCGTCAACAGTTCTACGCCGTTTTTTGAGATCACCATGGAAGAATGGGATCATATCATGGATGTGAACCTGAAAAGTGTGGTTCTCGCTTGCCAGATATTTGGCAAGCACATGGTCGAAGCGGGCAAAGGCGGGAGCATCATCAATATTTCCTCTGTTTCTTCGGATCCCCCGCTTTCACGCGTGCTTACATACTCCACCTCGAAAGCTGGCGTGAACCAGGTCACCAAGTTTTTAGCGCGTGAACTGGCGCCGAATAATATTCGTGTCAACGCCATTATTCCGGGCTTTTTCCCGGCTGAGCAAAACCGCAAGATTTTAACGAAAGATCGGGTGGAATCGATCATGCGTCACACGCCGATGGAGCGCTTTGGTGACCCGTCTGAGCTTCAGGGCGCGGCTGTGTGGTTAGCATCTGAACAGGCGTCAAGTTTCGTGACTGGGGCGCTCATTCGGGTAGACGGCGGCTTTGGAGCTATGATGATATGACAGAGTTTGAATCCAATGGAAACGTTAATCGCATGAGCGAACGCCGAGAAAACAGTGAGAGTCTGCATATCGGTGACAGCCGATCATCGAGTGGGTTCGAGCAGACGAGCATTTTGGAGCAGCTCCTACGGGATATCCCCATTCCGAAGATGGCGAGAATCAGGCAGCGCTTTTCTACAGATTCTCTCCCGGATCCGATCGGGGCAGTGCGGGCGAGTACGCAGTCGTATCTCCAGTCTGCGCCGATGATTCGTCCTGGATCGAGCGTGGCGATCGCGGTCGGCAGCCGAGGCATCTCTCATATCGCAGATGTCACGAAAGCGGTCATTGATGAGTTGCAGAGCATCGGCGCCTCACCTTTTATCGTGCCATGCATGGGCAGCCATGGCGGTGCAACCGCAGAGGGGCAGGCCCAAGTGCTCGCGCACCTCGGTATCGAGGAAAGCACGATGGGTGTAGCAATCCGTTCGTCGATGGAAGTCGTTGAGCTCGACCGCTTGCCAAACGGCCTGCCTGTATATGCTGATCGCATTGCGGCGACAGAGGCCGACGCGATCGTGGTGATCAACCGCATCAAGCCGCATACCGCGTTTCGTGGTCCGGTGGAAAGCGGGCTGATGAAGATGATTGCCATCGGCCTTGGTAAACAAAAAGGGGCCGAGGCTTGCCACCAATTGGGGTTTCGTTATATGGCGCAAAATGTGCCAGAGATGGCGAAGCGCATGATGAACAAACTCCCGATCGCCTTTGGAATCGCGATTGTGGAAAATGCTTATGACCAGATTTATGAGGTTGAGCTCATCACGCCTGAACACATGGAGGCACGTGAAAGCGAGCTCTTAGAAAAGGCGAAGTCGCTCATGCCGAAGATTCTATTTGATCCCCTCGATCTGCTGGTGATTGATTATATCGGGAAAAACATCAGTGGGGATGGCATGGATCCGAACATCACAGGGAGATATCCGACCCCTTATGCGCATGGGGGCCCAGATGTTGCGAAGATGGTCGTGCTCGACCTTACCAAAGAATCGTATGGCAACGCAAATGGGGTGGGCACGGCTGATTTTACCACGCAGCAATTGGTGCAAAAGACGGACTGGCCCTCTACATATGCCAATGGACTGACGTCTACCGTTTGTGCGCCCACAAAGATGGCAATGGCGCTTGAAAATGATCGCCAGGCCATTCAGGCTGCCATCAAAACTTGTAACATCCTGGATTACGAACAGTGTCGCATGGTGCGAATCAAAGACACGCTACACCTAGGAGAGATCTGGGTATCTGAGGCGCTACTCGCAGAAGCTAGGTCGCATGGCGACATCGATGTACTTGAAGAAGCGTCTGCGATTGGATTTGATGAGTCGGGTCATATCACGAAGTGATTAAGCCTGCGCCAGATTTCTTGCACTAAGGGGGTGGGGGGTTCGAATGGAAGGCACATCGGGTATTCGCTTTCAGGGTGAACTTGAGTCTGTGATTCGTCAGGTAGTCGTGACTTGACGCTAGCCGACGCAGCGGCGCGCTGTTCCCATGGGATCAGCGCGCCGTTACTGCGAATGAATCCGGTTAAACATGCGTTTCAGGTTCGCCTAGTGTTGCTTACCGCGTGGTCGCTTCGTGTGTGGTCGCTTAGTGCGTGCCAGTCACATCGAGCGTTTGATCAGAGCCTCCCTTTTTAAACGTCGATGTACGGATTCGTTCTTGTAGCAACTCGTAATATAGATCTTCGTCGATCGGTAGATCGACCCAAGCGTCCGTCCAGGTTGACAGGTGCATCGCGTTTGACAGGGTTAAGCCTTTGATGCCTTCTTCTCCCGGCGCGAGAAGTGGCGTACCATGTAAAATTGCTGAGACCCAGTTGATCGTAACGCCCTTATGCGCAGTTTCCACGCCATGCACCGGGACCTCACACTTCCAAGACTCAGGCTGTCCAAATCCGCCGCGGTAGTCTCGGTTGAAGTCTCGTTCCGACACGCGCAAGCGCCAAAATGTTAACCTTCCATCTTCCACGACAACCTTGCCGTTGTTACCGGAGATCTCAAAACGGTTCGTGCCCGGCGCTTCACCCGTGGTTGTGACAAATAGACCTGTCGCACCGTTATCATATTCGACATATGCGGTCACATCGTCTTCTACCTCGATGTTGTGATACTTTCCGAACGCGCAAAAAGCGCGTACCCGCTTTGGCATCATGCCTACAGTCCATTGCCAGAGATCCAGTTGATGTGGATCTTGGTTTAAAAGTACGCCGCCGCCTTCTCCGGCCCATGTTGCGCGCCATCCACCTGAATCATAGTAACTTTGTGACCTGTACCAGTTCGTGATGATCCAGTTGGTTCGCTTGATCTCGCCGAGCTCCCCGGACTGAATCAGATCCCTCAGTTTTTGATACAACGGGCTCGTGCGCTGATTGAACATGATCCCGAACACACGATCTGATCGGGCAGCCCTTTCATTCATTTCGCGAACTTGCTTCGTATAGACGCCAGCAGGTTTTTCGCTCATCACGTGCAGTCCGTGATCAAAAGCCTTGATGACCATGGGTGGGTGTAAATAATGCGGTACAGCGACGATGACACCATCTACTTGCTGCGATGCAAACAGCGCGTCAGCGCTTTCAAAGAGCTGCACAGAAGATGGCAGGTTTGTGCGCGCCCAGTCTAGGCGTGCAGGATTGTTATCACATACCGCCGTAAGCGTGGCGCCTGGCACTTCGCCGTTAGCCAAATACCGCGCATGCCCGCTGCCCATGTTGCCAATACCAATAATTCCGATCCTGACGTTGTCCATGTGAGGCCTCCTTTGTACTAATTATCACGCTACAAGCGAGAAACTGCGAGATTCATTTGAAGTAGTTCAATGTTTTGACACAAACTAGTTGGAAATGTTTATCTTGGTGATAAGTTGTCATGATATATTTTCAGTCGTGAAGGGGGACCACATGTGCGATGCCGTTTTGCCGCATGCGTGATCATCGTCGGGTGTCTTGGC